>JALSTN010000185.1 GCA_026983735.1 Saprospiraceae bacterium
CAATTGGAACTATTTGTCCAATAGTCATTGCGTAGATTACAATTCCGAAGAACAGTAAAGTCACCCATTTAAATATTGTTTGAATTTGTCTCATTTTTTTAATGCACCACAACTACCCTATATAACGAACAAAGCTATATCAAAAGTTCCGCTTTTTCATCTTATTTGTCATTTTTTTAAATTATCTAGGGGAGATTGGATGTTTTTAAGGGTTTTATTTGTGACATGGGTGTAAATCAAGGTAGTTTTGATGTCTTTGTGTCCTAATAACTCTTGGATATACCGGCAGTCTAATCCTCTATCCATTAGATGGGTCGCAAAGCAATGCCTCAAAGTATGGGGGGTTACCTTCTTATTGATTTTCGCCTGCTTTGCTGCTTTTTTGACGATCTTTTGCACACTGCTAGAGCTATAAGGCTTCCCTCCCGTACCCTCGAACAACCAGTACCTCGGCTGATAAATATCAAAATAATGCCGCAACAGATCTTTCAACATCTGGCTTAACATCACCATCCTGTCTTTTCTCCCCTTTCCAGATCGGATGCATATTTGATTTCGATCCCATAAAATATCATCCACTCGAAGTTGTAGGGTCTCGCCTAGGCGAAGTCCACCTCCATACAGCGTATAAAGTATCGTCGTATGCTTGAGATTAGACGTAGCCTGAAGTAGCCGATGGACTTCTTGCTCACTAAGTATCACGGGTAAAGGCCGGCCTTTCCTG
The DNA here is from genome assembly GCA_026983735.1 of Saprospiraceae bacterium. GTDB lineage: Bacteria > Bacteroidota > Bacteroidia > Chitinophagales > Saprospiraceae > JALSTN01. The sequence goes on from JALSTN010000185.1 coordinate 725, forward strand.
GGCCTTTGCAGTTTCCATAATTCAAAACTAGCTCGGTGGCAGATCTTGTCGTTGTACAACTTCACCGCGCTGTAAGCCATATTCAGAAAACTGGAGGATACTTCCTGCCTGGCACACATTGTCAAATATCCATTTACCTCCTCTGCGGTAAGATCATCCATATCCCGTTCATTTCCGTAATAATCCATAATTCTCTTTAGCTGACTTACATAGAGTGCAATGGTCTTCCAGCTATATCGCATTCTCAGCATCCCCTCTACCATCTTCTTTACCGTCGGATGGTGTGCAGGTTTAGATTTGGAAAGGATATATCGAAGCTTTTCCTCAGCATCAGACACAATGCCCTTATAGGTCTTTATATCCACCGGCAAGCGATTTACAATCTTATATTCCCTTGCGTTATAATACGCTAAGACCCGGTCTATCATCTCATTATTGGCTGGAATCTCCCATCTTCTGAACTCCCTATTGTACTTCCGTCCCGGAATACTTTTTATATAGGAAATATCTGCGCCAAATCCTTTTATCTTAACCATGAAACAGTCTGGCTTCTCCGGAGTGCGAAAAAGCTCGATAATTCGGGGTTCTGTATTCAGCCGAATCAACTCATATATTTCCTTGTACTGATCCGCATCAAAACAACAAAAATATTTCTGAATCTCCTCTAAATTCCTAAGGGTACCTCTCAATTGCCAAGACCTCAATCTCCTAGACCACCAGCTTCCTGATAATCTTTTAATAAATGCTACGGCAGCTGTATCATATGGCATCTTTATACTAAATCCTCCCCCGCTCCAACTTACTCTTACCCGTTCAGATCGATCTGATCTTATGCTGATATCCTTTGGCTCTGGCCCATCTTTAGGAATTATCAGATTCTCCGGTTCTACTCCGGATATGGCGGTATGGTCACTACTCGATATGGGCAAGTCTGTGGTTCCGCTTTGATTGGGTATCTTGTACGGTAGTCCGGATAGCTTAAGCGCTTTATAAGCTGCCCTTGTATAGGGAAGGTACCAACACCCATGCGTCTTGCTATATTTCACCTCTGGAAGGCCCTTCACTTTACGCTTTATCTCTGCATCATAGACAAACCTCAATCCAATGATGATCCGACCCCTGTGATTCAATTTTTCAAGGTAAATCATCTTCTTTTGACCGCAAATATCGTATGACGTACTACACTTTTCCAAAAAAAATCACTTATTTAACCGTTTAAATAACGCTTAATTTTATTCGAAACATGAAGGAAGGGCGATTTTCCAGCCCTTCAGCCCCCTAGATCAACCGAGGCCTACGCCGCACTTCCTCCTTTCATTCTCCCTTTAGAATAGCAGCTTTCTCCTTTAGAAATTCATCTTTATGGAGTACACCCGCGCCTCTCCGTTCTTTAATTTATTATCAGTTCTTGATATAGTAAATTTTATTGTCCAAAGCTTATCAATTATACTTCGTGGGAATCAAGTGTTATCTTCCTTTCCGATCCCTTTACCACTTCCCCTTACATGTCTTTTATACGTCTAAAGTCTAGATGGATAATATGACATAGCTTTGATTTTGGATTAAATAATAGCAGATACAAAACCTAAATCCATAAATTTCGTTAATAATGCCAAATACTCGCTTGAATTAATCTCTCCAAGTATCCCAAGCGGGTATTTATAATTTTAACCATAGAAAAATATATCCCATATGTCAAAAACTATACTCATCACCGGAGCCTCCTCCGGAATCGGAAAATCTATTGCTCTTTACTTTGCCAATAAGGGTTGGCAAGTGGCCGCTACAATGCGCCATCCTGAGAAAGAATCCGAGTTGAAAGCGATACCTCAAGTCCGATGCCTCCGATTAGATGTCACTGAGACGCAGAGCATACAGAAAGCCATAGAGGATACGATAGAAGCATTTGGGGGGATAGATGTCATCGTCAATAATGCGGGGTATGGAGCTGTCGGTGTTTTTGAAAAGTCAACAGAGGCTCAGATCAGACGACAACTCGATGTCAATGTCTTCGGCGCCATGAATGTCATTCGCGCGATCCTACCCTATTTCCGCAGTAAAAAATCCGGCACGATCATCAATATTACTTCCGTAGGGGCGTTGATTACTTTCCCCTTGTACAGCGCTTACCATGCGACTAAGTGGGCCTTGGATGGGTTTGCGGAGTCGCTGCATTACGAGCTTAAACCACTTGGGATACGAGTAAAAAATATCGAACCCGGCGCTATAAAAACAGACTTCTACGATCGCTCGCAAGACCTATTTGTGAATGAAGATATCCGAGATTATGATGAATATGAGCGAATTTGTTTTGCCAATATGCAGGATGTCGGCACCAAGGCCCCTCTCCCTGAGATAGTGGCTAAGACCGTTTGGAAAGCAGCTAATAGCCGTTCGTCGCGTTTGCGGTATCCCGTGGGAACAGATGCCAAAATGCTCTTATTTTTTCGACGAATCCTACCCTATAGCTGGTTTTTTGCCATGGTTAGAACCGTAGTAGAAAAGGGATTTAAAGGACGCAAATAACCCCTTAACTCGAAGCTCATCTTCCTGCCAAACCGCAAATATCTAGCCCTTCAAAGCGTGCTGGAAATGTATTTTAACGCCTAGATATATATTCCTTCCGGGCGCAGGAATCCCCAATGGTTTGAATCTAGACAGATGGTCAATGTAGGCCTTATTCAAGATATTATTTATACCCGCACGGCATTCTATTTTAGCACCCCGATAGGCCGTTTCAAGCTTTATACCCGTATTAATCAAGTGATAAGAGGGGGTGGGGGTTTCAAACAACCCGATTCTGTCTTGGGCAAACTTGTAGATGTGCTGGACAAATAACCGCTTGATATTTATTCTACCCGGTGTCGATAGCTCTGCTGCAAGGGTAGTATTGATCTTATTTTGCGGGATAAGCGGCAGCGGACTCCCTGCCTGATCTTCGGCCCGAACCATAGAATAACTGCTCTGTACATGCAGCCAATGCCATTGATGTGGATGATAATGCACCCCTAACTCGCCCCCATATAGGGTCGCTTGTGACTGCAGATAGCGAAATACCGGAAAGTTATCTTTTGTCTCATTGGTGGGCGTCAGATGTACATAGTCTTGTATGAAATTGTAGAACGGGTCGACAGAAATACTCAAGTGCTCCCTTTTATAATCCCAGGAGGCATCGATTTGGGTGGCGTGCTCAGCGCGAAGCGTGAGGCTCCCCATTTCATACCTTACCGTCCCCTCATGCACCCCATCAGACAAAAGTTCTGAAGTGGTCGGCGCCCTGAAGCCACTGGAAATATTCCATCGCAAGCGATGCCGACTTTCGGAATATACAGCTCCGGCAGAGTAAGTAACACCGCTAAAGGAATGATCATATGCCGGAAACAAATGCCCGGCATCTCGGTCCTCTCGGGTGAGGATATGTCTTCTGTCTGCCCGTACTCCCGCCTGAAATTGCCATCGTCCCCACGCTGCATTCATAACGCTGAAGCCTCCGATGTCCTTGGTTCGAGCATCGGGAATTAATATATCCATCCCGGTATTCACATTGCTTTGTGACATACCCTGCAGGCCAAAAACAAAGTCAAAGTGCTTCCCCCATACCGGTGAATGCCACTTGGCATCGTACGTCGTCGTCCGCAGCTTTAATCCCAATGCGGCAACAGATGCATCGTCTTCGAATTCCTGTCTGTAATTGTAAGATGTACCTATCGTGGCCTCCAATTTGGATGCACCGATTACAAAAGTGTTCTCCCAACTCAACTTGTGATCATCAATCCGCTGGAAGGGCAACTCGAAATTCTTCTTCCGGGAACTTCCGTATAAAGCCTCCTCTACAATTCCAAAATTATTTCTCAAAAAACTATACCTCAGATTGGTAATCCAAGGCCCTTTGTTAAATCCGACAGCCGTCTTGATATTGCCGGCATCAAACCTCGAATTGGAAAGGCGTTGCCCATCGGGAATCTGATAATCAGAATGCGCATCATACGCTCCAAACACATTGTACTTAAGGGCCCCTTTGTGGTACTTCAATCCCAACTTATTTAAGCTACCCCAAGTACTGGAAATGGCTTTAGACTCTACAAATCCCTCGATACTATTGTGCTCGGCATAACGCTCACTTACGAAATACAATACTCCCCCAAGTGCATCTGACCCGTACAACAAGGAGGCTGGCCCTTTGATAACTTCCACGCGGTCGATGCCTATATCTCCGACACCCAAACCATGCTCCTCTCCCCATTGTTGGTTTTCGACCCTTATTCCATCGGCATACGTTACGATGCGATTGCCAGACAACCCTCTAATGACAGGCTTCCCAATACCCACTCCTGTATTATTCTGTTCTACGCCCGGGATATTGCTAAGCGCCTGTGCCAATGTCAAGGGATTGGTGCGCTGAATCTCCTCTACCTTCATCTGAGCAATACTCACGACATTGTCCCTTTGGAGCTTGCTCCCCAATGCAGATACTACCACCTCTTCCAATTTGAAATGACTGGGTACAAGATAAAAGATCCTAGGCTTGCCGGAGGCCCATACAGGAACCGTAACGTCCAATGTCTGATAGCCTACATAGGTGATCTGCAGATGCAACATTTTTTGTGCAAAATGCTCTACATGGAAGATCCCATTAAGGTCCGTTGTAGTGCCCGCCTCCAAATCAACAAAATATACCTCAGCAAAAGCAATGGGCTCCTGAGTCTCTTGGTCCAGCACTCTGGCTGAGAGAGTCTGCCCTACCCCTCTCCAGGTTCCACCAACTACGAGAAGCACGGCGACGATCAAGCGCATCGCAGAGAATAGATGGCGGGATGTGCTCCCTAAGTAGTTTTCATGAGCTTGTGTATTAGGTAAAACATGAATTGTCGCGAAATGCTGCTTAGTTGAAGGATACATAGCTAAACCATTTTTTATCAACCTGAATACATCACCTCATAACACCAGCCGTGAAGTAAAGTTCGATAAAAGCGTGTCTTTACGAATGACAGCAGCCCAGCTTCAAATCATCTACTTCAGAGAATAAAATTGAAGAAAAAGAATCTAAGGCAATGCTTTTAACAGAAGTATAGAGGTAGTCGGAGAATAATTTATCGCTTTTTCGTAAGACAAAAATGGGGTCAAGAGTTCTGTAGGCGAATCCGGCGTTACATCAAGTGGCAGCTTTAGGTCTTTGACCGGTATCAAGGGGGACGCGGCTTGTCTTAACCAAAGTTCTGTATTGAGGCTTCGTTTTCTTTGCTGTTGGATACAAGCCTCCCTCTTAATCCATCGGGCGCTGATTATACCTTCAGCCGTCTGTGGGGTAAGTTCCTGCCTGGGTGCAACCATTTCATACCAAATACATGTATTCAATGTAAGAGCTCCATGGGCATCTTTCTTAATCTTCCAGGTCTTGTGCGACTTTCTGATGATGGTAAGGTCTACAGCTCCGGTTTCTTCATTTACTTCTCTTAAGGCAGCCTCTCTAGGTTTTTCTCCCTTTTTCACTCCCCCCTTGGGCAGATCAAGGTGTTCGTTATTTTGACAGATGAACAATATCTCATCCTGCTCATTCTTGACAATTCCCCCTGCAGAATAGTTTCTAATATACATGGTTTTTAGTCTTCTCTTTAGTCTTTTGAGTTTTCGTCCATAGATCACCAGATGGATTTGGATATCACTTTGGTATAGAAAACGTATATATGCATCTAAATGATGCTTAATTCGGCCGTACTCCACTGCGATGGTATTGTCACTGGCGGGCATCTGCAACCTGTGTCGCCTAGTCGTAAGGGTAACCATCGACCTATGTACTTCTATATGTCGCATTTCGTTGTTAATTTATCTAGACAGTGTTAAAAATCCAATTCAAACCAAAAGCTGCTAAGGTAGTTTTTAATCGGAGCCCGAACCAGCCTACCTGTCCAATATAGGTATTGGATATAAGCCTTGTGAATATCGTAGTCATACTCCAGAAGTCTTCTCTTCTCGTCCAAAATCTGCAACTCTATGTCTAGCAGTAGCAAGGGAGAAACCGCAGAATTAGATTGGTATTGCTTCAAGATTTTGGTCATACTTCCTTCTTTATCCTCCTCTATTTCATATTGATACCCCTTGAATAATTCGTCCAAAGTAGTCCTGCTTTGTCGGATGATTTCTTTGACTTTTATTGCGTAATCCTCCGATTCAATCTGTTGTCTTTTGTGTTTTAGAGCCAATTCATGAGATTTGATTTTTTCATCCATTCCAAAAGGAAGCCGGATTCCAACCCCTACCGTTACCGCCTTTTGCAAATCGTTTTCACCATATCCTGAATAAGAAAATTGAAGAAAGTCGATCCATTTTGAAGAGGAAGCTCGTTGGAGTTCTAATTGAGCCAAAGAAGTATTGAGCTCCATCGCTGTCAATTTGGACTTAGGAAATTCGTTGTGGATAGGGGAATCCAAAGTAGAGAGTTTTTCTTGAATCTGCTCGATGGTAATCCAGTCTTCAAACTGTATCTCTCTACCGGAGATCCCATTTTCATTTAAAAACGCTTTCCGTTGGTTTATCTTATCCTGCAAGGTGAGTATTTTGAACTTGAGTGTGGATATTTGGTTGTTGAGTTTCATCCACTCCGACAGATTATGCATCTCCCCTCCTGCCAGCATCTTGTAAATCACTGCCTTTTTGTCCTCCAAGACGAGAAGCTCTTTTTGGAGCAAGCCCAATTCCTTGGAATATATGTTCCAATCTATCAGGTACTCGTAAATCGTCTTGAGCCATTCATTCATTTTACCCGTCTCAAAAGCTCGTTCTTCATCATTTAGTGATGTAAGAATATGTCGGATTGCCCTTCTTTCTTTGCGATTGTACAACGAGAATCGCAGCTCCAAGGATTGATTTTTCAATTGGAACTGATCAGATTTTGATCTGAGTTCGATATGCTGTAATGGGGGAATTGCCAGGGACGAAGCCAAAGGCACGCCCTGGGCATTCATCCCTAATCGATCCATGTACTGCTCGATGACCAGGGAAGTAGTCGTGGGTTGCGCTTTGAATGCACAAGGGAGCAATAGCAATAGAACCGCACAGCAATGCAGTGTAACGAATCGAATGCGCATAGATATCTTATTATATAAAAAACTGACCGGAAGTTACAAGATTGGTGAAGAGGCGATACGGGGAGTTGTTTTGTACAAGTATGAGCACCTTCTCATTCTGCAAAAGCTCATTCTCCTCCGAAATCTGAATAATAATCTCCTGACCATAGATTTTAAAATCTCTAAATTTTCGAAGTCGCTCCGGAATTTCAACAATCTGAGACCCAAGACCGGTCACTTCCCCCACAATCTTATATTCTGGATTGCGGGTGGATTGGATTTCGACTTTTGCTCCTATTTTGATGCCGTTCAACCGTCCTTCCAGGGAATATCCTTTGATAATCGTTGGCCGCATTTTGTGCAATTCAAATAAATCTTGGTAAGCGGGGATATATTCATTCTCTTTGCAGAGGATAGAACCGATTACTCCACTGTATGGTGCATAAACAGACATATGTCGGAGTTGATTTTCAGTAGAGGCTATCTGCTCATCCAGCATTTTCTTTTTTACCTCATTGGGCTTTTTGGTCTGTTCGATCAACTTTTTTTGAAGCGCGATGGCTTGATTATACCTCTGTATAATGGCTTGCTTTTGATGGATCAGGTGTGCTAATTCTTTCTCTTTTGGGTCGTGGTATTTACCCTCTTCCACCTTTAGACTTTTCAGTCCGGAATAAAGAGACTTATTGAGATCGATTTGATCTTTTAGCAGATGAATAGCCGTGTTCACTTCGGAGAGTTTGGTGGACTTTTCGATTTTTAACTCGGATAGTTTGTACGCGATTCTATTTATATTCTCTTGCTCATCGAAGTCGATGATCTGCTTTTCATAACCTAAACCATTATTCTCCACGGCCAATCTCGAGTCGGTGGCTTCGAGTAACAAGGCTCCCTTTTCTACCCGCTGTCCAGGTACGACGTATATCTTCTTGACAAACAGATTGCGCTCATAGTTGATGGTAGAAGCATCATTTTCCGTAAACCCATAAAATCTCATCTGTTTTACCTGATTAACATCAAATAATTTTACAATACCTCCGATGGCGAGTATTGCGACGACGTACATGATATTAAAAGTCTTCATAATTTTATATTTAATAAATCAATTAAAAGCAAATAAAATATAGCACCGAGCCGCACCGTCAGCTTCCAACGGTCATTCTAGAACACCTTACAAAGGCACCTGCTTTAATTATTACTGTTCGGATATAAGACGAAGGGACTAAATATTCCCTACTACATTTCTCTCCATATCAAACTTTAAAATGGTTACTTTTTCTATCTCTCTAAGTCCATTTAGCAAGTGATCTGGAGTACACTTTTTTTTCAATTTCATTTCATACTGAAAATGATAATCAGAAGTGTTATTTTTGAATTGTGCTTGTTTTTTAAGGATATGAAATCGTTTACAATTTTCCTTCAATACCCTATTAATATCTTGTAGGACAACCATTTCATACGGCATCTCTAATTTGAGCTTTCCTACAAATTCATCCGTTGCACCAAATGCAGAATAATGCAAGAGAAATGCGGTGAGACAAAATCCTAAAGTACCCAAAATGGCAATTAAAAATCCGAGTACTCCGGTCGCAATCCCCACCACTATCGCCGCAAACATAAATATAATATTGCGTGTGTCTTTAATAGAGGTTCTAAAGCGAATAATGGAAAGTGCTCCGATCATCCCCATCCCTCTGGCTATACTGTCTCCGATAGCCTGCACAGCTGTAGATGAAATAATCCCTATCAGAATCAGCGCTTGGATAAAGTGCTTGGGGCGAACGATATCCTTAGATGTATACTCATACGTAAACGCTATAATGATCCCCAAAACCAAAGAACATAACACCGTCAAGAGCAATGTGATCAGGTTAGGAAATTCAGAGCTGTACTGTATGGACGAAAAATCAAACATCTATTTTGGGTATTAATATTAATCTATCAGACTTTGAAACCAAAACCTTTATCCTTATACGAAACGATTTGGCAATAGGTTGCTCTCTAAAAAGATTTTCTTCCTAATCACCCTACTCAGACCCTTCGCAAAGGTTAGCCCAAATCCTGCGTTAGAATTCGTGGCGAGGGCATAGGCCAATTTTACAAAGATTTCGTCCCGAAGGGACTAGGCTTTTGTCAATTAAAAATGAGCGACACATCTCATCTCGCTTCCGTATTTTTTGATTTTGTTTGCCCTGTACGGCAATGATTATCTGTACATCTTTTTGCAGGGCGTTGACGGCATAGGTTAGTTTCGCTCCTACGGAGCTCGGCTTGGGTGTGGTATTCTTTGCTACAAAGATTTCGTCCCGAAGGGACTGGGCTTTTGTCAGGCACAAAGGGAGCGCCCAGATGAGGCTGGTTTATAGCTCCGTAGGAGCTAAACCTTTGTAGCAACAATATTGCAGGATGCAGTTGAGCTCCGTAGGAGCGGCATATCTCATCTCGCTTGCGTATTTTTTGATTTTGTCTGCCCTGTACAGCAATGATTATCTGTACGTATTTTTGCAGGGCGTTGACAGCATAGGTTGGTTTCGCTCCTACGGAGCTCGGCTTGGGTGTGGCATTCATTGCTACAAAGATATCGTCCCTACGGGACTGAGCTTTTCTTGATTTTATTGTCAGTTTCATTGCTACATATCTCAGTAAAAAAATTGTTGCATCAGGTTTGGGGAATGCCCCTCGTATACGTGTTGTTCTTCTATAGTCTCCGTTTAAGCGCTTTATCCAATTGATGATATAATGCATTGACAGAACGCTATAATTGTATTTTAAATACATAAAATAAAGACTCAATGCCAAAGATACTAAAACTCACTATATTTGCCCTGTGCATCTATTCCTCATATCCTTTTTCTATTGCAGCTCCGTAGGAGCTAAACCTTTGTAGCAATAATATTGCAGGATGCAGTTGAGCTCCGTAGGAGCGGCACATCTCATCTCGCTTGCGTATTTTTTGATTTTGTCTGCGCTGTACAGCAATGATTATCTATACAACTTTTTGCAGGGCGTTGACAGCATAGGTTGGTTTCGCTCCTACGGAGCTCGGCTTGGGTGTGGTATTCTTTGCTACAAAGATTTCGTCCCGAAGGGACTGGGCTTTTGTCAGGCACAAAGGGATCGCCCCGATGAGGCTGGCTTATAGCTCCGGAGGAGCTAAACCTTTGTAGCAATGATATTGCATGGTGTAGTATAGTTGCGCTCCTACGGAGCTCGGCTTGGGGGTGGCATTCTTTGCTACAAAGATTTCGTCCCGAAGGGACTGGGCTTTTGTCAGGCACAAAGGGATCGCCCCGATGGGGCTGGCTCGTAGCTCCGGAGGAGCTAAACCTTTGTAGCAATAATATTCAATAGTGTAATTTAGCTCCGTAGGAGCGGCACATCTCATCTCGCTTTTGTATTTTTTGATTTTGTTTGCCCTGTACGGCAATGACCGTCTGAACGTTTATTTGGAGCGGGTTGACAGCATAGCTTTGGTAGCGCTCCTACGGAGCTCGGCTTGGGTATGGCATTCTTTGCTACAAAGATATCGTCCCGAAGGGACTAGGCTTTTGGCAGGTGTAATGGGAGCGCCCCTATGAGGCTGGCTTATAGCTCCGGACATGTAAAACATTGCAAAAGGCAATAATATGCGAAAATTGATTCTTGATTTGATTGCAGCTCCATAGGAGCTAAACCTTTGTTGCGGTGAAATTGCATGGTATAGATTCGCTCCTACGGAGCTCCGCTTGGGTATGGCATTCTTTGTTACAAAGATTTCGTCCCTATGGGACTGG
>JALSTN010000186.1 GCA_026983735.1 Saprospiraceae bacterium
GCGCATAAGCATTGGACGTTAATGACTCTAAACTGAGCACTCAACAGAAATGCTTCTTGCAAAATTCTGTTGTTAAATCGCACAATCTACGCAAATTGTTCTGCCTTGTTATAAATTTGTAAGACTTAGGAGGATGTTAAGTGTATCAAGCTCTATGGATTAATCAACTCGTAATACTGCTCATTCAGCTCCTGTATGAAAGCGCGCAATGGCTCAATCCCATCTTTCTTCTTGGAGGAAGTTACAAATATCTGAGGAAGTTCTTCCCAATGTTCCATCATTGATTTTTTGAATGCCTCTATGTTTTTGGTCCTTGCACTCGCTTTTGTTTTATCCAATTTGGTAAAAACTAATACAAAAGGGACTTGATACACACCTAATTGATCGACAAACTCCAGGTCAATTTTCTGAGGTGGAATCGACGCATCTATCAATACAAATACAGCTTGCAAGGGCTTGCGAAATCGCATATAGTCCTCGATCATTCGCTCCCACTGCTTGCGTTTTGTCTTGGATATCTTGGCATATCCATAGCCGGGGAGGTCTACCAAATGCCACATATTGTTGATTTTAAAGATGTTAATCATTTGGGTCTTCCCCGGTGTAGAAGATACTTTTGCCAGTTTGCTATAGCCTGTCAACGCATTAATTAAAGAGGACTTGCCAACATTGGAGCGACCGACAAAGGCATACTCCGGATTCGCCGTCTGCGGACAACTGCTCTCTTTGGGATAACTTCCTATGTAATCTGCTGTTTTAATTATCATTATATATTACATTTTTTGGCAAAGTATTTGTGGTTTATTGAAGTAGGGAGTGGGGGTATGAAATGGTAATCTATGGATTATCCATTTAGTCAGAGGTGTAAATTTATCCTGCCTTTCAACCATTTCATACTCCATCTTCCTCTAAATCCCATTAAGAGACAATAAAATGTTCTGTCAACATCATTCTATTAAATACAACATCGCTAACGACTTTCAAATGGAAGCCAATACTTTAAACTATAGATACAATATGAAAAAAATTCTGTTCATTATTTTGATAAGTATTCCCTTTTGCAATGCGAATTATGCCCAACTCACTTACGGGCTCAATGCCGGAATCCAATCCGGATATTATCTCGACAAATACTTTTACATCGATAGTTATGAAAAGGGAAAAGAGTTACTTCTCAAAGTGGAAAAAGGAAAATATGGTCTCCATTTTGGTGTTTTCACGCGTCTTCAAATGGGACCTCTATTCCTACAGCCTCAAGCACAATTCAATTCGGATAATATCGCATATACTCTACGCGACTTAAACGATTCGCAAGCACCAAAACGTCTATTTAGAGAGCGTTTTTACTCCGTTACATTGCCGTTAAAAATAGGACTTAAGCGCAGCATATTTACCTTCCACTCCGGTCCCGTGGCCAATTACCAACTAATTAGTATTTCCGATTTATGGAATCAAAAAGGTTTCTCCAAGCAAATTAACAAATTAGCGTGGAGTTGGACATTGGGTATGGGAATAGACCTATGGATTGCCCGACTTGATTTTAGCATCGAGCAAGGTCTAGGACGCTATGGAGATCACATCCAGATTCAAGGCTCTCCTTTTAACTTCAGCAAAAATCCGGGAAGATTTGTCACATCGATGTATATTGCCCTTTAGAGACTATACATTTTCTATTAAAGCGGTATGGCTTAATTTTCTGAAATCCACTTCACTGACCGCTGAGACTCCATTCTCCTGCATAAATACGCCATAGAGGATGTCCACCTCTGCCATCGTCAATTTGTTGTGTGTAACGATGATAAATTGCGAATACTTTGAAAACTCACTAATGATATTATTAAACTTAAGAATATTAGCGTCGTCCAGGGGTGCATCGACTTCATCAAATATACAAAAGGGAGCAGGTTTTAACAAGTAAAGGGAAAATAGCAATGCAATAGCTGTCAAGGTCTTCTCCCCACCGGACAATTGACTGAGTGTCTTAGGGCGTTTACCTTTGGGCTTTGCGACAATTTCTATGTCGGAATTGAGCGGATGTTCCGGGTCCAATAAAATTAAGTCACAGTCATCATCTTCTGTAAAAAGACTTCTAAAGACAGAGCGAAAATATTCCTTAACTTGTCCAAAGGCTTCGAGAAATAGCAGTGTGGCTTTTTTCTCTATTTCATCAATGGTCGTCTCTAGCGAATCTTTGGCATCAAGGATATCTTGTCTTTGGCTGACAATGGTGTCGTACCTCGACTTCATCTCATCAAAGGCATGCATAGCTAAGGGGTTTACCTCCCCGAAATTATCTAATCTTCTCTTTAACTTTTCGACCTTGTCCATGAGTTCTTCTACCTCCATCTCCGTCTCTACATCTGTCTTCATTAAGTAGTCGATGGAGAGACCAAATTCGATATTAATCCGCTCTCCTATAGAGGTGAGTTGGAGTCGAAGGGAATTGTATTGTTCCTTGTATTCAGATAGAGATATCTGAAGCTTGTGAACATGAGAGCGCAGTTCCTTTACTTCTTGCTCTTGAGCTGTTATGGCGTTTCGCACTTCGTAAAACTTAGACTCTCTATCTCTAAGAAGTGTTTGACCGGAGCGCTTTTCCTGGTATTTATCCGTTAGCTCAATCTCCAATTCAGATAGCCTTCGCTCAACTTTATCTAGTTCCAGTTTGTTTTTCTCTCTTTGTGATTTTTGATCTTTTTCAGAATGCTTCAGCGCCTCAATTCGCTCCTCGAAGTATTTGCGTTCCTTTGACAAATACTCCAATTTATTTTTCTCTTTAAAATAAATGATATTGCGCTCATTAAACAGGGCTGAAACCTGACTTAGTTGTTCATTCCATGTTTGTACCTCCCCACCTTGTGAACGAATTTCCTTATCCAGAATTGAAATCTTCTTCTTGACTTCCGCCAAATCAACAACTCTTGATGCTTCTTCCGAAATGAGTTGATTCGTGCGCTCTGTAAACTCATCAATTTGTATTGCATTCCTTTGAATTTCCTTCTCTAGATGGTCTAATTGTGTAGAATACTGAATAGATTTTCGACTTTCTTCTGAAAAATCTGTACGGAGTGCTTTTAGTTTGTCAGGATCTTGTACATTCTGCAAGGCCTTCAATTCCTCTTTTGCTTTGGATAATTTCCCTTCAAGTGTTTCGGCTTTGTTTTTGAACTTTTTGAGTTCTTTTTCTAATTTCTCAAGTTGTTTTTTACGCCCTATTTTCTTTCCTGAAAAAAGTCCGACAGATCCACCGGTCAGATTAAAACGAGCTCTAATCATTCCATGGTCGGGCTGAATCAATACGATACGCTCATCCTCCAATAACACATCCACCGGTTCCTCCTCGACAAAGAACACACCATTGAGCAATAGATTGAAAAGCGGTTTATATCTCACCTCCGTATCAATCAAGTCCAACGCACGAGTCCATCCGATTTGAGCTTTTGGTTCAGGTACTACGGGGAGCTCGGACAATATAAAAAAACGTGCAGTCCCTTTTTGGGCACCTGATAAAAGATGTACTGCTTCTACTGCCTGTCGAACATTATCCACAATATAGGTATTCAAGTAGGGCTCGAGATATTGTTCGACTGCCATTCGATAGCGCTCGGGCACATCGATCACATCCGTCAATAATGGAGCCGGTATGCTCCAATTTTTACTGAGGTACTTGATAGACTCCGGAAATCCCTCGAGCTGGTCCACCATACTTTTCAGTAGATTGTACTCATGCCTCCTCGCATCAATTTCTCTACCTACTTGAGAGATTGTTTCACTGAGCTGAACAATCCTCTCACGTAAGGAGGCTTCCTTTTCTTTGCGCTGTTCTTCCTCTGTCTCCAGCTTTTTAATCAGCTGCTCTAATCTATTGACCTCTTTCTTCGATGCTTTTGAAACACGGGATAGTTCATCCAGTCTATTGGATTTTTTCTCCACTTCGACCTGAAGCTTTTCAATATTCATACGAAGTGTATCAATCCTGTTCGTGTGAATCGCTTGCTGCTTTTCAATTTCATATTTGAGCGTATCTAGCTTTTGTTTTTCGGCAAGACGAGCATCCAATGCGGTTTGGGCGGATTCAAATTGTGCTGTACGATGCTCCAGTGCAGATTTGGCCTTCTCCATTTCAACCTTTGCCTCCTTTTCCTGTATTTGAGCATCAGTAATGGATTGGTCAAACCCCTGAAGTTTTCCATTCAATTCCTCCGTCTGTTCAGCCAAATTAGCCAGCGATTGCTCCAATCTTTTCGAATTCTGTTTAATAAAGTCCGCTCTTTGTTTCAACATGGACTTCTCTGCTTCTAACTTGCGTACTTCCTCCGTTAAAACATTGAGTTTACGCTGGGCTTCAGAGACCTCTTGTTCATTGTTTAATGTCGTGCGTTTTCGCTCTTCCAATGCGGCTTCAGCCTTAGCCAAAGAGGACTCTTGCGAAGACAGCTCAATCTGTGTTTGAGCTATAATCTCTTTGATCCGGTTGTATTCCTCTTTATGGACCTTAGTTTGAATTAAAGCCAATTGGATGCTTAAGTCCTTGTACTGTTCTTTGAGACGGACATGCTTGCGTGCCCTCTTCGCTTGCTTTTCAAGCATCTTCAGGTTATTCTCGATCTCAAAAAGTAAATCCTCTACCCTTTCGAGATCCTCTGAAGTACTTTTGAGTTTTAGCAGTGTTTCCCGTTTGCGTTTTTTATATTTGCTGACGCCGGCAGCCTGTTCGAACATTCTTCGACGTGCACGATCCTTGTCCGAAAGGATATCATCCACCATCCCCAGTTCAATAATAGCATAGGAATTGGAACCTATACCCGTATCTACGAACAGATTAGTAATATCTTTGAGTCGGCATTTTGTATCGTTGAGACGATACTCGCTCTCCCCACTTTTATACAGCAACCTAGAGATGCTAACCGTCTTAAATTCAGAAGGCAGAATTCCTTTATCATTCTCGAATTCGATGGTTACTTGAGCCAACTTTGCCCCTTTTCTCTTTTTCGTACCATTGAAAAGCACATCTCCCATGCTTTGGAGTCTCAACTCCTTGCCTTTTTGTTCCCCTAACACCCATCGAATGGCATCCACTATATTGGATTTTCCCGAACCATTGGGGCCCACTACTCCGATAACTTGTTCATTAAAATTAAGCACGGTGTCGTCAGCAAAGCTTTTAAAGCCCTTCACTCTTAACGTTTTCAATCTCATGGGGCAAAGATAGAATTATACATAGAGAATCCACATATATATAGGATAAAAATCACCTGACAGGCGATGTCAATGGATCAAAAGTAGGGTTATTTAGATTCTTTTGTTTTATTGGGTCTGGGGATTCTTTTAAACTTATTGGGACGACCGAGAATATCGAGATCATGTCTACGATGTAGGGCTTCCTCTGTCATTGGAGGTTTGTCTAGGTCATAATTAAACACTTTCGGTACAAAAAGAAGATGCCCGAGCACCAATTTATAAGCAGAATAAGAGCCATCTGTCACCCATTTAGTACCGCCCGCCGGATTACGCCCCATGGGAATGAGATGATCAAATATTATGGCATGAAAGGTAGTGTCATAGCGCATTGTTACATATCCATCCGAGGAATACCGCAATGGAAAACGATATAAATGCCTATCTGAAACACCGGATTCTCCGTCAAAAACAGGCGCACCAAATCGAATAGACTTATCCGGAGATATTCTAAGTACTTCTATTATCTTTTGCTTTTCATACATATCGGGACGTTGTAAGCCTAAGATCAAATACGAAGCCCCTTTCTGCCCAACATCCACAGGGATAAGTGTATAATAAAGGGCAGCAGGCCAGTTTTTCTCGGTTCGAAGTTCATAATTCATCTCCTGATTTACTTCATTATCGGAGGTAAATTTAATGACGGTGTCTTTCATTTGAAGGCATCCGAAATACTCGATGTGATCATGCATTCTCAATTGCCAGGTAAACAATCGAAGCGGATAAAGTGTATCAACCAATATCGACACATACTCCCCTAAAGAATCAAAAGGGTAATCAAATGTCCCCTGCCCTCGCAATACTCGAATAAGCGCCGTATCCAACTGCCGCTTATAAATCAAACGTGTTCTATAACTGCTGCCCCTATTCATCGAGTCGGCTAAACTGACCAGATAATGCTCTTGATCTAATAGTGTATTCTTAGGATGAATTTGTGCAAGCAATATACTACCGGAGCCTACTCCTAATAGAATAAAAAATACAATGGAAAATCGAATTCCATCCCTTATATAAGGCCTTCTACTACCAAATCTAATCAATTTATAGAGAAAATGTAAAAAAAACATTATAAATCCTTTTCAGATTATCAAAAAATGCTTATCATTGCGGTGAAACGAAAGACTAACCAATCATTTGGCTTGTCCAATGTGTCGTTCTACAACAACTCAATCACCGATTCTTACAACTATATAACTTATGCGATTATTGTAATCAGACATAAATCATTCAAGATTGGGGTAGTTCTTATAGAGCGTTTATTTAGCTAATAAATGTATCTCAAAAAAGGGCTTTGAAGAAATGAAACGTACATAAATTTTATTGATTATAAATTCACACAGAGTTTAGTTTAAAAAAATTCATGTGAGAGCGCAGCGGTTACATAGCTGCAGAAAATCTATAATACATTTATTTTCAATTTATTAGAAATTTTTAAAGATATGAAACGAGCATGAATTTTATTAATCATAAATTCACACAGAATTTAGTTTAAAAAAATTCATGTGAGAGCGCAGCGGTTACATAGCTGCAGAAAATTTATAATACATTTATTTTCAATTTATTAGAAATTTTTAAAGATATGAAATGGCTTATACTTTTTTTATGGTTGATACTGGGAATCGTTTATTATACCGGTAAATCCAATTTCAACAAGCAGTGCTGTCCAGGGATTAACCAAACCGGATCGACAGAAGAAAAAATGGATTCAACACAAGGTGTAGGTCAACCTCAACGTGACCCATTATTGTTTCAATACAATAGTGATAAAGCGGATACAACGGATCGTTTTTCTGCATATAGAGCCAGCGTGATCTCCTCTTTAAAAAAGGGGGAAAACCTTGTAATTACAGGATATTATAGTGAAAATGAAACGAATAATACTCCCTATGACAATCTAGGAATTGCCAGGGCAGAGGCGATTAAGGCTCTTTTCATTCAACAATCCGGAATTGCCCCTGCAAGAGTGCTTACAAAAGGAGAAATCAAAGAGGATGCTATTCAGCAAAGTGGTCTATTCAAGAGCCATATGTTTAGCACTACACCCGGCGATACCAATAAAAACAACGTCGTAACACTAAAGGATCGCACGCTGATTTATTTTGAGTATGGAACAGACAAAACCATTGAAGATGAAGATATATTGAGTTATCTGGACAAAGTCGCAAAATCTGTTTCTACCACCGGTCAAAAGATTTATTTAACCGGGCATACAGACAGTCAGTCGGGACGAGGATACAACTATAGGCTTGGTCTCAAAAGAGCTCAAAAGATCGCAGACTACCTCAAGTCCAAAGGCGTCTCCAGTCAACAAATAGTAGTAAGGTCCAAGGGGGAAGATGCACCTATTGCGCCTAACAGTTCAGAAAAGGGACGACAAAAGAACAGACGTGTAGAGTTAGAAATCAAATAAATAATTCACTTTAAAAACAATTAATATGGTATGGTTAAATCTCTGTGACCTCGGTACATTTCCATGGCTCTTGCTATGGTGGTTATTACCCTTCTTATTAGGTCTATTGCTCGGATGGGTGCTTTGGGCAAAGTACAAAGCATTACTAGAAGATTGTCAAAACACTTTAAGGCGGTGTCAAGAAGATTACAGCACCTTACAATCCAAGTTGGATGAATGCCAAAAGGCAAGGGAAGAGCTTATCTCTGACAATGATTCATTGCGTTTTCGAATTTCCACACTTGAAGCAGACTGCTCCAAACTACGCGAAGAGCTAACTGCCGCCTCCTCCCCTTCTTCCTCTGCATCATCGACTGCGTTAAACTTTCAATCAGATGGTGGCAATATTCATTCGGAAGCTAACGCCCTCTATACTGCCATTTCTGATGACAACCTAGAAGTTGTAGAGGGTATAGGTCCTGCTATGCATCGACTTCTAAATGAAAATGGCATTCATACCTGGAAAGATTTAGCTAATCATTCCGTCGAAAGCATTCAAGCCATGCTTGATAAACACGGTGGCAAATACCGTATTATTGATCCTTCCACCTGGGTAATTCAAGCCTCCATGGCCAGAGACGGCCAATGGGACAAACTCATAGAATTCCAAAAATCACTTAGTGGTTCTACGGTAAGTGATACTACTCAGACAGATGCCAAAGTAGAAAAAATACTGATAAAAATGGGCTTGCTGAAGAGTTTCAAGCAGGATGATCTCAAAGCTGTCGAAGGTATAGGACCTAAAATCGAAGCACTGCTGAAGGAGGCCGGTGTAAAAACTTGGCACGATTTAGCACAAGCTTCTGTCGACCATCTTCGCAAAATCTTAAGCGATGCTGGGCCCAGGTTCAAATTAGCTGACCCCGAAACTTGGCCTCAACAAGCCGATTTGGCAGACAAAGGAGAGTGGAAAGCTTTACAAGAGCTCCAAGACTTCCTTGACAGAGGTAAAGAACCCGGCAAATAGTTTTTAGATTGTGAACAGATATACAGGTTGTTTCCCTTATATCTGTTCACTTTTCTTGTTTCAACTCTTCTGTAAACCACCAAATCCAATCCCCTTGATTCATCTGCCATTCTCTGTTTAAACAGGGATTTGGATACAGAATCATTTGAAATGTATCTTGGACTTGTAGTGCCAACCTAAGAATCCCCTAATACAATTCGTCCCCTACTAGGACATGGATTTTAATACGCCCCACTGGTGTTGTTTATCTCGAGGTCATCCTTATCTTATACAGAAGGTTGTTTCTATTGCACATGAAAGGCTTCGCTACTGATGTATTAAAAAATTACACCCCAAGCTACTGGATTTCTCCTATCTCAACGCCCTCCTACTATATATAAGACCTAACTATGATTAGAAGTAACCCGTACGACCTGAACGGATAGAAATATTATGAACTCACATGTTTAATGCCGTGAACGTAAATATTTCGTATATAAGATTAATCAGCATTGATCAAACTATTCTATTATTTAGGCGTTGGATAACATATGAGAAATTTAGCTTATCTCAACAAGTATTTCATAAAATATAAATGGCGCGTACTGCTGGGAATACTGTTTGTAAGTGCCTCCAACTATTTTAGGATTCTGCAGCCCCAAGTAGTAAGGGATGCGCTCAACCTTGTTGTCCGGACTCTGAAGGACTACAAAGCAGCCTCTCCTACCCTACAACCGGAATTATATGATCAGCTCATCGTCCAATTAACACGATTTGGAGGATTGGTTCTCTTTTATGCGCTTCTCATGGGACTATTTATGTATTTTATGCGTCAAACGCTTATTGTGATGAGTCGTTTGATCGAATACGATATGCGCAAGGAGTTATTTCAGCATTATCTAGAACTAGACCAAGGTTTTTACCTCAAAAATAGAGTAGGTGATCTTATGGCCCGAATAAGCGATGATATTACTAAAGTAAGAATGTATCTGGGTCCGGGCATCATGTATATGATAAACTTAACCTCCCTCTCCATTCTAATAATATACTCGATGATAAAAGTTAGCCCTGCCCTAACTTGGTATGCCTTATTCCCTCTTCCCATTTTATCTATTTCCATCTATGTTATAAGTTCCATTATCCAACGAAAAAGTACTGCTATTCAAAAGCAGCTAGGTATTCTTACGAGTACCGCTCAAGAGACCTTTTCCGGAATTCGTGTCTTAAAGGTTTTTGTTAAAGAAAACGATTTTAAGCGTTCTTTTAATCGAGAGGCCAACCGGCTTTTTGACAAAAATCTGAGTATGACAAAGGTGCGTGCACTTTTTTTTCCATTAATTATTTTTTTAATTGGGATGAGCAATTTGCTTACGATTTACAAAGGAGGACAACTCCTCAACACAAATAAAATAACTGCGGGCAACCTAGCTGAATTTGTCATCTATATCAATATGCTCACATGGCCTTTTACTGCTATCGGATGGATAGCCTCTATCATTCAAGAAGCTTCTGCCTCACAAAAGAGAATTTTAGAAATACTAAGTACAAAAGCAACTATCCGATCGGAAGGAGATATAAAATCTCCCATCTCAGGAGATATTCGTTTTGAGAACGTTTATCTCAGATATGAAAAGGAAGGAAAAGGAGTCCTCTCCGGTATAGATTTGCACATTAAACCGGGGCAAAGAGTCGCTATCGTAGGGAAAACAGGGAGTGGGAAAAGCACCATTGCCGAGTTATTATTGCGGGTGATAGATCCCACAGAAGGAGTCCTATCGTATGATGGAATAAATGCCAGGATGTATGATCTTCACTTTTTGCGCAGTCACATAGGTTATGTCCCGCAAGACATATTTTTATTTTCTGACACGGTAGCGAATAATATTGGTTTTGCAACAGATGATGCCACCATGGACGAGATCATTGAAGCTGCTAAAAATGCAAATATCCATGAAGAAATAATCAATTTCCCGCAAGGTTATGACACGCTTGTCGGAGAACGAGGAGTCTCCCTTTCGGGTGGTCAGAAGCAGCGTTTGGCAATCGCTCGAGCCTTGATAAAGAGGCCAACAATTCTTTTACTTGATGATGCTCTATCGGCGGTTGACCCTACGACTCGATCTGCTATTTACTCTAGCATACAATCAAATGCTCAAAAACAGCAAGGAACTACTTTGATTACGATTACCCACAATTTCATACATCTTGATGACCTTGACAACATCTATGTCTTGGAAGGGGGCAAAATTACCCAAACAGGCACCGCTCAACAGCTTCTTGAAAATCAGAAGGGTTACTTCTACAAAGTCTATCAACATCAGAGAGAAAAGGACAAGAATCTTGAAGAATGAGATAAGGGGCACTTAATCTCCCTTCTTAGACAATTGAATCCCATTACTAACATTTACTTATCTCTCTTAAATTTTATTTTTCTAAAATACACCCCTGAACATGGAGTAGAATTCGTAGCGAGGGAGTCTTCGGCAATAAAAGCAGCGGAAGCGTAGTAGAATGAAATGCTTCATTTTGAAGTCAAATACGCCGCAGCAGAAGATAATCCGAGCGTTTATTGAAAGCAATATTTTGAAATTTAAGCAGTTCTAAAATAATTAAATTCTTTTGAAGGAAAAACTTACTCGAAATTAATTTGTAGACAATGGTTTTAAATATACAATGTCAATAATATATTCGTAGTTCAATTAAGTGGCAAATACATGAATTGGGTACTACTAAAAGGTTTAGGAAGTTAGTGATGGTGTGTTAGGTTGAGGCCGTAGACCTAAAACACACATCGTTGAAGATATACTGCATTCACATAGACACTTCTTATCTCACCAAGGTAACGTCCCCGTAATAATCTCTAATAACACCCGACTTAAACCGGACTTTAGTGGTATAGACATAAACCCCTGGCTGCATATTTTTACCCTGAAATCTCCCGTCCCAACCGAGCTCGATTCTATTAGGGAGAATAGATGCGGTATGAAAAATCCATTCTCCCCATCTATCATAGATATTGAGTTCAAGGATTTCCTCCACTCTCTTACTTCCAAAAACAGTAAAACCATCGTTTAAACCATCTCCATTTGGGGTAAAGACATTGGGGATAAACACCTTTGCACCATCGATTACTTTAATGGTAACTGCCCGTGTAATCTGACATCCATTATCATCTGTAAAGGTGACGGTGTAAGTCGTTGTCGAGGTTGGAGAAGCTTCCGTTTGTCTACAAGCCGGACAAATGAGGTCAAAAGAAGGTTGCCAGCTAAACCGTCCCCCACCTTGTCCAAAGGCGCTGCTATAAAGGAGCACTTCATCGCCCTTGAATATCGTGGTATCGGGTCGAATAGAAAGTATGAGACTATCTGCTCCGGCAATCTCTATGGTATCCCTCCAGGCACAGCCTAAACTGTCTATAATTACCATGAAATAGGTGCCCGGACTCAAACTGTCGTACGGCGGCGAAAGGGATTGATGTTCCGAATCTTCTAAGTCAAACTCCAGTTGTAAAGCAGAATTAAATACAATCTGTCCATCCTCTAAACCCGGACAAGATGCATCGACACTCTCTATGGAGTATAAAGGAGGTCGAGCCCCGACAATTTCATACCGAAACAATCGACTACATCCAATAGAATCTATAAGCTCGATTTGATGAATTCCCTTGGCGCATTTACGCTCAATATCATCCTGGAGGCCATCCCATAAAATGGTAATAGGTCCTTTTCCTCCTTGGGGTAAAAGATAAACCAAGGTTGAATCTACCTCCGGACAAGGTGCATCGTATCGTATATCCAATGTCAGGGGGTTTGTCTCAAATAAATCCACGAGGAGAATAGAATCACATTGATTTGAATTGGAAAAACGCATCTGATAGGTACCTGTTTTTTTCTCCCAATTATCAAAGATAAAAGCACTGTCTCCAGGACAAATATAAATCTGCGTATCCTGGATACTTCCTGAGGTAAGCCAAATATGAAGCCTTGCAATACTGTCACATCCATGTTGATCCGGTAGATGAAAGGAGTATATACCGGGACGGGAGATCATGCTGTCATGGACGACTAAAGTATCCCCTGCACAGAGCGGAAGGCTATCCGTAGAAGTTTCACGGGGAAATGTATAGACACTTATGGTATCCCGATTGATGCATCCTTCCTCGGTTCTTGCTTCCAGGGTAATAAGAGTAGTAGAGTCAATTCTAGCGTATACTTGTGCGCAGGTGTCACAATCGAAGATACCTTTGGGTCTCCATTGAAATTCATCAAAACTATCCGCTTGTAGAAATAGGATTTCCCCGGAACAAACAGTGCTATCTCTTCCTATATCCAGTATAGGCGGAGGCAAAATGGTAATCAGGATTGAATCCCGACTTTTTCTCCCACATTCATCCGTCACTTCTAGCCAGTATAACCCCGGTTGATTCACCCAGAGCATACTGTCTGTGGACCCATCTTGCCAATAGTATTGTTTGTACTTGTTGTCGGGAAGAATGGGTATAGAATCAAGGGTACAAGCTGAAATATCCGGTCCAAGGTTTAAGCGATTATAGGTGTCCGGACGAAAGACACTATCGATATTATTGAGATAATCACACTCTATGAATGGCGTATAAGGAAAGTTCTCCAATCGGAACGGAGCCTTGAGGGGGCCGGGTGCATTGGCCACAAAATAAAGGCTATTTACAGTAGTATCTGATATATTTAGGATGAAATCAATACAGCTGTCCACTTCTATTCTACGGGCAACGACAGCGGTAAGTAGACGAGGTGACGGTTGGGTTAAAGGATTCTCTGAATACACACTAATGGGTGTATTGGGATTTATTGGTTTATCACCTGCATTGCAAACTCGGATAAATACGCGATTCAAGCTATCCGAGCACTTGAAAATTAAGGTATCAATCCAGATATCTATAGCGGGTAATTGGTCATATGCATAAGGCATCAGATAATTATTGAGTAGTACACTGTCCGCCACGATATGATGCTCTTGCTGGTGGATAGGGACCGTTCCGTCATCATTGATATTGACATTGTAAAAAAGTTCCTGATTCCAAATGCTCCTTGTCAATGGCCATGGAGCTCCTGCAGAACCATAAGCTCGAAGCTGCTTCCCACAACCACAAAGTATTTCTGCTTCACCGTCTTTATCGATATCAGCGATAACCGGATATTCGACAAAAGTACCTGAAGTGCAGGGCGTCTTAAAAAGTACCTTTCCGCTCAATGCATCGATGATATTCAGATGGGTCTCATCTCGGTAAACGATTTCATACCGCCCATCCTGATTAAAATCAAACGCCGTACTTCCTGTCAATCCCGATTTGTCCGTCGTTGGCATAGATAAAATAACTTTCCAATTGCCCCCTTCCCAATCCAAGACTTGGTAGAGCAACGGGCTGTTGAGCAGAACTTCGACCTGTCCGTCTCCATCCAGGTCTCGCAAGATAGGCAGACCCATAAATCTGGCATTGAAGGGCACTGTCCTTTTTAATGTATAATCCGAAGTCAATCTAACGGGAGTCTGCCCATCCCAAACTGTTAAGCGTATCACTGAGTCCTGAAAGGAGGTAGAGCTGTAAAGGATATCCAAATCCCCATCTCTATCAAAATCGCAAACTGATGTAAATCCATCTGTGCCATTGGGCAATTGGACTTCCCTTTTTATACGTTGATGGATAGGAATTCTATTATCAAAAGTAACACTATACACTTCATTCCCTATCACTAATTCCATCCCCTGACAATCGGGGCAAAACCCATCCGGTAATATGTCTGCGACCACAGGAAAATAGACATCATGAAAAGAATCCCAGTTATGGATACGCCCAAAATTGGCGGAGGTATCCCCTTTAGCCATCAGATGACCATCCAATCCATTGAAGATGTAATTGGAGACGATGACTTCGGCATTGCCATCATGATTCATATCTGCAAAAGAAACGGGAGAAGACGTCCCTAAAGGATGCGCTGTAGTATACAAGGAAGAATCAGAGATCCATTTTAATTGGACCTTTCCCGCTGACCATTCATAGCAGTAAACTTGTCCTCCATTTCTACTATTGGAGAGGGATGAACTCAGAAAGACCATCTCACTCTTCCCGTCCTTGTCCAGATCTGCCAAAGCGATAGTGGGGTTGGTATAATTAATTATTGGAGCATCGTTCATCCTGTATTTAGTTGCTCCATTTTGAGCATTATAAATAACAAATCCACTATCCAATAAGTTGAACACATCATGGTTGAAAGGTCCCTTTTTCCCTATAATATCGGGCCAACCATCCCCATCAATATCACCTGTAACAGGAAGGCTGTATTCATGCCATAAAGTATCCACAGACTCCCATTCGAGCTTCACCAATACCGGTGTATCAGGAAAAGGACGGATACAATCCAATGGGCAAACCTTAAAGTATTGATGATCGCAGACTTTTGTACAGCCACAATCGGGATCGTAACAATCAATCAATCCATCCCCATCATCATCAATACCATTGGCGCATATCTCTATAAGAAGTATCGGCCCACTCATCAGCCATACATTCAGTAGGATCAAAAAACAAACAACAAACAATTTATACAGATGCTCCTTCATAGACAAAATACCATTTAACCCAAGAGATGCATTAGAAGAAAGCTAGCTAACTAACTCCTTAACCCCCCCTTGTCTTTCATTCAAAAACACATAATGTCTTAGGCCCCCCAAAGCTACATTAATTTTACCTATCATCCCATATTTAGTTATAAGAAATTGGGCTTACATGCTCAGTGGATTATCCAAATTAAAATGAGGTATGAAGCATTCCTTGATGGAAAATCGTCTTTTTTTATTGTACTTTTAAAGAACTGCTATGTAAGTGGATAAAAAACATTACTTTTGCATGGATATTCGACAACAAATTAAATTTTTTTAGAATATGTCCACTGTATTAAACGTATTAAAAAAATATATAAAGCCAGGGAATAAGTACCTTTGGGTAATTGTGGCCTTTATCCTTTGGATGGCATTTTTTGATTCTCATCGCATATCCATTCAATGGGCTTTGTCCCGAAAGGTGCATACACTTGAGAACCAAGTGCAAGATTATCAGCAAAAGATTGTTCAAGCCAAAAAGGATGCGATTGATCTGGAAGTAAATAAGGAAAAATACGCTCGGGAGAAGTATTATATGCACACCCCCGGAGAAGATGTATTTATCATGAAATAGACCTAATAACATAAACGCTTAACGCATTAAAAACATAAAAACATGTCTGTACTATTAAATAACGATACGAGGGTAATCGTCCAGGGTTTTACTGGTAAAGAAGGTAGTTTTCATGCACAAAAAATGATAGAATACGGCACGAATGTCGTCGGAGGAGTAACGCCGGGGAAAGGTGGCCAAACTCACTTGGGGCTTCCTGTTTTTAACACGGTTGATGAAGCGGTGCAGTCAACCCGAGCCAATGCATCCGTCATATTTGTTCCTCCTGCTTTTTCTTCTGATGCCATTATGGAGGCAACGGATGCAGGCTTGGATTTTATTGTTTGTATCACAGAGGGAATTCCCGTTCAAGATATGATCAAGGCCAAAGCATATGTAAATGAGCACAATGCTGTGCTTATAGGGCCCAACTGTCCGGGGATTATTACTCCCGGAGAAGGAAAAATCGGTATCATGCCGGGTTTTATACACAAGAAAGGAAATATCGGCATTGTCTCTAGATCCGGAACACTTACTTATGAAGCTGTAGACCAGGTCACCAAAGTAGGATTAGGGCAATCTACCTGCATCGGAATCGGTGGTGACCCTATTCCCGGCACTACAACCCAACAGGCCGTCGAGTATTTCATGAAGGATCCTGAGACTAAGGGAATCATTGTAATTGGAGAAATCGGTGGAAATATGGAAGCTGATGCGGCCTATTATATTAAAGAGCATGGTACCAAACCTGTAGTGGCTTACATTGCAGGTATTACTGCACCTAAAGGTAGGACAATGGGGCATGCAGGAGCCATCATCGGTGGAAAAGCCGATACAGCTGAGGAGAAGATGAAAATCATGCGTTCTTGTGGCATTGAAGTGGTCACTAATCCCGCTGAAATAGGAGAAGTAACTTATAGGTTAATGAAGGAAAACAATCTGCTAGGGTAAGGTCATTGGAGATATAGGCATAATCTACTCTAACAGGTTTTAAGGGCGTTCATCTATTGTCACCTTTTTCATGTCCAACATGGCTTAACCGACACTGTAAGTTACACAACCGGAGACAGTTAAATATCATTCACTGTTTTTAACCAACTGCCATAAAGTATATATCATTTTTTTTTGGCCTGTAAGATCATAAAGCATTCTTTGCCTAAACGCGGTTTAATAGAGTCCTTAGAGGGTGCTAACTCCAATAGATTAAAAAAGGGGGTGAAAAGTGTTTTATATTCCTCAATTGTACCACCAAATGGTGGGCCATCGAATTCAAATTCAGTCATAAATAATAGTCCCGCGAGTATTCCTCCGGGCTGTAAAAGCATTTGACACTTTGAAGCGTACTTTGCTCTTAAGTCTTTTGGTAGTGAACTGAAAAAGGTTTGTTCTAGTATGAAATCAAAGGGTCCCTCCAACTGGAAATAATCAGTAACCAAAAGATGCTCCCTAGGAAAATCCCGTACTCGCATTTTAAAGCCCTCCATAGCAGAAGAGGACCAATCGCAAACCCACACATTGTTATACCCCATCCGATGTAAGGCTTCCGCTTCCCACCCGTTACCCGCACCAGGGATAAGTATCTTAGCTGTTTTGGAGATATTTTTAAGCGCAAAATTCATCAAAGCAGGAGAGGCATACCCAATGTCCCAAGGAGTATCCCTAACTTTATAACGTTCATCCCAGCGCTCCGGATTGAAGTCACTTCGCTGTTTCATTTGCATATCTTTTTACAAAAGTATTAGCTGACACAAAAAAATTTATGCGCATATTTACTCCTAACGCTCTACATATTTTGAGTTAATTTTCTTACGAGTTTAAAATGGCTGAAGAACACCTTGGCCACAACACGGATGACAGTATAAGTCGGAATAGCCAACAACATACCAAACAGTCCACCTATCTGAGCACCAACTAAAAACACGAGGAATATTTCAAGTGGATGAGCCTTAATTCTAGAAGAAAAAATCACAGGTTGTAAAACAAAATTATCTAATAATTGTGCCAACATAAATATTATTGCTACAGTCCCGAGTCTAGATAAGATGGCTAAGCCAGATGCGCTGTCGATACTATTCGTTAAGGTGACAAATATTCCAAAAAGCGCACCGAGTAGTGATCCAACATAGGGAATAATGTTCATAATACCTGCAAAAAATGCAATGAATAAGGCATTTGGTATGCCGGCTAGGCTAAGCGCTAAAAATATAAAGCTAACCATCGATATCATCCTAAGCAGTTCCCCACCAAAATACCGTGTTAATAGGCGCGTAGCTTCTTTTACCGCTTGTTCGACCTGCGCTTCATAAGATTGTGGTACAACCATCTTAAGCCCGGACATGAACAAGCCCTGTTCTCTTAAGAAAAAAAAGGCTATAAAGAAGATAGAAAACAATCCGACCAAAGCATCTTTGAGACCAAAAAGAAAAGACCCCAATACCGCTGTTATCTTAGAGGGGTCTATCCACGATAATAAGAAATTCTGAACATTATCCTGTGTATTCAGATCCCCGACATTCAAGAGGCCTTTGGATTCTAACCATATTTTCAATTGCTCTAATGGCTCTGCCAACAATTTCCCAAATGCATTGTAGTCCACATTCGATAGGATATCTACTTGATGAATGACGAGGGGAATAAAGAGAATCGCATATAATACAATCCCGACAACAAACAAGAGTAATACCAGCAATGCTCCGATAGATCGTCCACCTTTAAAACGACCTAAAGGGGTCTTCATTACCAATACATTCATCAAAGGCTGTCCGAGCAGGGACAAAATCCAAGCTCCAATAATATAAGCGACAACGGTCCTGAAGTAATACAACAAAAGTAAGAGGATGACCCCTCCTATAACCAGCGCCCAATTTCTTGTATTATTCTTGATCATACCTCAAAGATACAACATTGAGAGGAACAAACTTACATTCCGGCATTTGGATGCAAGCTAGATCGAAAAGTAAGCATTGTATCAACGCGTAAGACCACGGCCCAAAGGACTACAAATACTCGTCAAGTTGGATTCTTTTGTATTTAAAAAAGTCTGAATCGATATACATTTTCTGCCAGATCGCATATCCTAAAATTACCCACAAAAAGTTGTAATGCCATCTCATTCTAGGATGAGGGGGTGCATCCAGAATATTGCGGATGTAGGAATAATTAAAGATACCTTGTTCCTTTACAAACTGCTCCGAGAGAACAGCTTCTGATACTTGTTTCAAGTCCTTTTTAAATTGGATATAGGGGTTTACTGTGAAGCCCCACTTTTTCTTCTTAATAATTCGAGAAGGTAAATGAGGTTCCATGGCTTTTCTGAAGAGGTATTTCGTCTTGCCGTGTTTCATCTTCAGGTGCAATGGTATAGAAGAAGCAAAGCGGACCAAATCCAAATCAAGAAAGGGAACACGTTCTTCGACTCCATTGGCCATAGACATGCGGTCCTCTACCAAAAGATAATCATTGACCATCTTAGTATTCATTTCCACAGCCATAATTTGATCGAGCCCTTCTAGCTCACCATACCGCTCAAAAAGCGGGGAAAATTCCTCTTGGACGACACGGTGTAATTGATTGTCCCGAATAAATGATTTTGTATAGATTTTTGAGAACATTCCTTCATCCATTTCCCACACATTGCGCAATATCAAATAGTAGCGCTGAATATCACCAATGGAAAGTAGCATCTGAGCACCTCTGCGATATTCGTCCCAACGCAATGGACCATAGTTGGATTGGACTTTAAATAAGATCTTTGAAAGACCTTGCATAACTTTAAACATCGGGGCAGGCATATGTTTATGCCAAGTATTAAATGGGTAGATGAGTCGATGGATATCGTATCCTGCGAATAGTTCATCTCCTCCTAACCCACCTAAGACGACTTTGACGTCTTTGCGCACATACTTTGACATGTTAAATCCCTGCAGTAGGTTAATCTTCGGTTGTTCGGCATGCCAAAGGACCTCCGGGAAACCCTTTAAAGGATCAAAACTTAAAGCCGTTCTATTGTGTTTTGTATGAAAAGCATCCGCTACGAGTTGGGCATCATCAAATTCATCTGTAGGTTCATTGAAGCCCATGGTAAAGGTATTGATTTCGCCAACTTGCAATGCAGCCATTTTTTGCACGATTGCAGAAGAGTCCAAGCCTCCGGAGAGATAAACTCCGATGGGAACATCACTTACTAATTGTCGCTGTACAGCTTGGCGAATGTAAAAATGAATCCCTTCAATAGCTTCTTTTTCCGTTATTTCATAATTAATGACAGGGATATGTTCAAAGTACCGTCCATACTTCACCTTCCCATGGCTGTACAACATCCAAGTACCCGGAGGAAGTTTCTTGATTCCTTCAAAGAGGGTTTCATCTGTCTGTGTATATCGCAGATTAACCTGGATATGCAGGGCGCGATAATTGGGTTTTCTAGGCACTTTAGGATGAAGTAGAATTGCTTTTTGTTCAGAAGCGAAACAAAAAAAATCTTCCCCTTGATAGTAATATAAGGGTTTTATACCAAAATGATCCCTCGCGAAGAAAACATCCCCTGATGCAAGATCAAAAATGGCGAACGCAAAAATCCCATTTAATTTATCAAGCACAGCTTCTCCCCAAAGTTCATATCCGTATAATAGGACTTCGGTATCGGAATGGGTACGGAATAAACAACCTTGGAGTTGAAGTTCCTCTCGTAGCTGTTTGTAATTATAAATTTCTCCATTAAATACGATAGTATATCTATTGTTTGGAGTAGACATAGGTTGGTCACCGCCTTCCACATCAATTATGGAGAGCCTTCTATGTCCTAGCGTTGTTCCCCCTTCAGAAAAGATATGAAAGCCATCCGGTCCTCGATGAGCCAATATATCTAGCATTTGCTCCATCAAATCCTTTTGAGGAGCACCGGAATGTTCGAGTATTCCCGCTATACCACACATAGGCTACAGTCTATTTAATTTTTGTAATGTTTTCATTTTAAGTCGATACATATTAATAATGCCTATCGGATTCAAATAAGCACTCCAACGTTGAGCAAAGGCTTTAAAATCAGTTTTTCCTGTCATATGGTACAGTATTTCCATCTGTCCAATAACGAGATTCATATACCCAATCGTACATGGGTCTTCATTGGGATAGCCAGGCATATCACATCTATTGAATCTTAGCCATTTACCGGTGTCATACCAATGAATAGTTTTTAACAATCCCGATATCCCCTCTTCAAACAATTCAAGAGCCAACGCATTATTGTCCTTATCGTAAGCGGGGGGGACGGCTCTGATATAATCGAACAATCCAAACAGAGAAAAGATGTGTCCATCCAAAACACGTGTTGGCCATTGTGCGACATATTCTTCATAGAATACGGTACCCATCTCACGATCAACGGATACGCCACCGTCTTTAATATCCTTTGAAAAGGGAATTAAGGCATTGGAAGCAAGGGAGAAGTATTTTTCGTCTCCACTCTTTTGCCAAGCCCTTAGCAGCACAGATATAGCACGACTTTGGCTGAAGGCAGATTTCCAAGGTTTGGATACTTGGTATTCGGGTTTAGGTACATCTGTTAACCAGTAGGCCCCTAATTCAACAGAATAATTGGCATTATCGACAAACCAGTCAGCGATACGCATAAAATGTTCTCCGGCTTCAGCTTCTCCTCTTATATAGTCGTGCCAACGAGCCAGAGCATATTGCCCTATACTTATCGGATAGTAATGTAAGGAAGCATTTTCAACATCGATATAAGTGGTATTAAGTGGAATTCCTCGATCATCAAAGGAGTGCAAAAGTCTATTTAAAGATTTGAATTCCGAACGAAACAAGATATAATACTCCTTGAGGTCTGTCCCATAAGGTCCGGTGACCACAGGGGTCTTTTTTCGCAACATACGCAGATCATTGCGCAATTTGCCCGCCATGAAAATTAGTTTTTTCAGATGCATGCGTCCAATATTTGAGAGAGTTGCTTCGCCAATGCCTTTCTGCTGTATTTTTGAATTTCCAAAGCGTCTGAAGCATGTTTTTTGCCTTTACGCCAATTCTGCAATTGCCTCAATAAAATATCTAATGGGTCACTATCGTGATCTATCATAATACCTGCTTTACATGAATTGATAATTGCAGCAGCTTCACCGGAAGATGCGCCGATCCCTAAGATAAAATTTCCTGTAGCCAAGTATTCAAAAAGTTTACCTGTCAAGATGCCTTCCCCATGCTCTTTGGGTAAAACGAGCAGTAACATATCTGCCTTACAAATGACCTTCACTACTTCAGAGTGTGGGACATACCCTTTCCACTGAATCATTGGGGCAAGGCTAAGTCTGTTTACCGTATCATGAACCACTGCATCCTGCTTACCATACATTTCCACCACCAATTGGGATTGGTATTCAGGGGGTAATCTAGATAATGCTTTAAAAAAATTAATAGGATTTTGAGTATATGCCATAAATCCGGCATATACAATGGTAAATTTACTATTAGGACTATCTTCGAAGCAGTTCTTAAAATCAAGATCATCGTAGCCATTGGGTAGAACGATAGATTTCGATTCAGGCGCTTGAAGAAGTCTAAGTACACCTTTACTGACACCGATTATTTTATTCGCTTTCTGCAGGACACCTTGCTCCAATGCCAGATTTTTCATATTTGCCCAATGAGATCTCTTAATCCCGGCATCCCAAAAGGCTTTGGTCCAAGGGTCGCGAAAATCAGCCACCCAAGGAATCCCACTTTCTTCTGCAAGTGTGCGGGCTATAAGCTGAAGTGAGTGAGGTGGAGAGGTGGAAAAGATAATATCCGGAGTATCCTCTTGGATGATATTTCGCCCTGCAGATATCGCGGACTTCACCCAGCCTATTCTAGCATCAGGTATAAATAAATTCATCCTAATCCATCTCGCTATACGCCCAAGCATACCCATTTTTTTATTATTAAGCACAAAGGTATCGATCCCTTTCCCCTTTTGACCCATAATACGTTTGTATATTTGGAAGTATGAAATGGCAGGTGCAGTGACCACACGAACACCTTCCGGAATTTCTTCTGCCAGATGTTTATCCAGGACAGGATATTCGCCATTAAGAACAGTCAACACAGTGACTTTCCACCCTAAGCGATACAAGTACTTAACAAATTTCAAAGGCCGTTGTACTCCCGGGCCACCGGAAGGGGGCCAATAATAGGTAATCACCAGAACATGCCTATCGGCTACAAGTTTCAAGACGGTAAAAATTTAAAACGTGTTCTTATTCCCGGAATCATCAAGAGGAGTAGCAATAAAAATCCAATAAGAACTACCAGGGACAACCACTTAGAAATCCCTTGAGCTTTCAACACAGAATCAGGTTCAAACTTAAGGGCCAAGGCATGTCTGCCTTCCGGGACAAGTATTCCACGCAATGCATAATTCACTCTATACAATGGAACTTGTTTTCCATCGATATAAGCTTTCCACCCTTTGTCGTACCATATCTCAGAAAATACTACAAATTGGTTAAGCGAAGAATTAAAATCGTAGCCCAAACGCTCCGGGGAATAAGAAAGTAACTTAACAAATCCATTTGCGGCAAAATTGGTATTATGGTGAAGCCCCTCTGCCATAGAGGCATCCATGATCGCCTCTTCCTTAGGGTCAAAGGTCTTGAGTGCTGCAATTTCTTCATCGGGACCTGGAACAGTAATGATGCGTTTAATCATCCACGCATTGCCCAATGCACGCGGATTAAAATGAGCTTTACCTGATTTGTCTATCAGATATCGCATATTGAGCATATTGAGCACTTTTTCATTGCCCAGAGCGATATGGTGATCGATCAAATCCTGGTAGCGCTGTAATTTAGCCGCGGAATACCCTCCTATCGTTTTGTGAAAATAAGAGGAATGAGACGAATTAAATGGATCTCTTGATAAATCATGTACTCTGTAATACAATGTTTTATCCTTTAAGATCTCCTTATCCACATTGCGCATTGTGAAATTATTTTTATATCTGGATGCCGGGACAAACTTGTCCGTTCCAAAATAGCGTTTCGCCTCCATCCCCAAGTCTATAAAAGTCAATAATCCCACTATTATTAAAAGGTGCGTCTTAGTGATTTTACTTTTTATAAATGTCCAAACTGCAGCCGCGGATAATCCTACAAATACAAAAGACTTCAATGCATCTTTCATTAGTAGGGACTTTCGCTCCTCTAAAACTGCATCTAACATAGCCCCTTGAAATCTTCCATCTCCAGCGCCTTGAAAGGATAAAATATAGGGACCTGCCAACGCTAAAATAAGCGCTATACCTCCTAGTATTCCGAACGTCACTTTCAACCATTTCATAACATCCCCCTTATCATACCTGCCGGAGTAAATTCCCTCTAGTGTAATCAAACTCAAGACAGGCATCAAAAAGGCAGTTACAGAAAGTACCGAGTTCGGTGTACGAAAATTATTAAACAGTGGTAAATAATCAAATAGTAAGTGATTGAACCATTCAAGATTCTTCCCCATGGCCAACAAGAAAGTAAGCAATACACTTATTCCTATCCACCATTTTATCTTTCCTTTTTCTAAAAACAATCCCAAAATGAAGAAAAACCAGATTACTGCACCAAAGTAAGCCGGACCACTCGTAAATGGTAAGCTCCCCCAATACAACGGGGCGGTTTTCAACCGCTGCCCTCCATTTTTACGCATAAATGTATTGAGTGGACCGTCTTTTTTAATAGGCTCTGCAGATCCTCCTCCGACGATACCCGGAATATAGGAGGAAATATTATCCAGCCAGCCATTAGACCATTGCATCGCATAGTCCCAAGACAATCCCTTCACCCCACTACTGCTACCCTCATTTTGTGATTTGCGGAGTATAGGCTGACCACGCATAGTATCTTTATTGTAATCATAGAGCGTCCAAATATTATCCACATTGGCTCCTAAGGCAATGATAAGAGCTACAATTAGAACAAGAGAACTCTTAATAAAAGTTGCGATACGATTATTCTGAAAGGCATCTTTAAGGGCAAGTAAAACATATATTAGACCCGATAGGCCTATGTAGTATAACATCTGCGGATGGTTAGAAAACAAGGCTAAAGATATACCCAACATAAATAGTAACCCCCCTATTAAATACTTGCCCTTATAGGCCGTAATCCACCCGGCCAAAATAAACCCAATGTAACTCAAGACATTTAATTTATTGGAATGTCCGGCATCCCATAGTATAAAATTATTCGTACTCAAAGCGGCGGCAATGGCACCTATAATTGCGATCCATGACGAAAATCCAAGCACAATAAAGAGTATATACATCGAGAGCATCATGACAAAAAAGTATCCTATCGGCCGCGAAATACCCAATCGCAGCACATTTCGGATATACTTAAGCATATTCCCCTCCCGATCCATGCTAATCGCATAAGCTGGCATTCCACTAAACATCGAATTGGTCCAAAGGGGCTGATGTCCGGTTTCCTTTTTATAGTCTTTTAACTCCTTGGAGGCAGCTATAAAAGAGACGATATCCCCTTGGGTAGTCACTTTGCCTTCGAGCTGTGGATAGAAAAAAAATAGGTTTACCACGAAAAATATTAAGATGGCAACAATATGAGGTAAAAAAGCCCGTAAAGAAGCCGAATTTACTGTTGTTTTTGTCATGGATTAAGAGTTTTTTACAAAAATACGAATATTTTGTAATAGTCAATTGTCAATGAACTAAGAGAAGTAGCCCCGCCAGGACTCGAACCTGGATCTAGAGTTTAGGAAACTCCTATTCTATCCCTTGAACTACAGGGCCGGTTAGTGGAGCACAAAAGTAGTAAAAAAAGACAATCAAGGACTATCCTTTCTTTAAAAGAATAAGTGAAGAATCATTTATGAAGACGAATTATTCTTATACTTGGCTATGAGTTCATCTATTCTGGACAGTTCATCCAGGGTCTCATCCAAGAATAAACGAAGTTGGGGAATTCTCCGCACTTTATTGCGAATACGCTTGGCTAGATTTTGTTTTAGTTTCCATAGATTTTCTTTAATTTGTTCTAATGCTAGTTCCTTGTCCTCTACATTAAAAATACTCACATAAATAGACGCTAGACTAAGATCAGGTGTCAATTCGACTTGTGTAACAGTAACCAGTGCACTACCATAAATATAATACCCCTCTTCTCTCAACACATCACTAAAATGACGTTTAATCAGCTCTGAAACTTGCATTTGTCGTTTGGAGGCCATAGGTAGACTTTTAGATACTTTTCTATCAACTAGAACGCTTAAAGAATATAATATTTTATTCAGAATTAAACAAAAAACAATCAAATAACGCTTTGGTTTAGGAATCCTTGTTCTATTTTTGTCCTTTTCTAATACTTAAGACTTTGTCAGAAAGTGCAAACATACTGGATACTTCCATCGAATACCTTAAGGGCGTCGGACCCGTGAAGGGGGAGCTTCTACGAAAAGAACTGAATATTCATACTTTTCGTGATCTTTTACTCGATTTTCCCTTCCGATATATCGATAGGACACGAATTCTCCCTATTCGAGAGATTCAAAAGGACAGCTTGGTTCAGGTGAAGGGAAAACTAATTGATCTAAGTGTTATTAAAGCGGGGAAGAGAGCACGATTGGAAGGGCTTTTGAGAGGAGCGTCAGGAAAGATCAAGTTGGTGTGGTTTCAGCGAATTAAATGGATTGAGCGAGCACTTAATTTAGGACAAGAATATATCGTTTACGGCCGAGCCAATAGATATGGTTCAGGTTTTTCAATAGTACACCCGGAGATGGAGCCATCTGCAGGGCAATCGGTTGCCCTCGCTTTACAACCTGTCTATCACAGCACTGATAAACTCAACACAAAGGGGTTAGATGCAAAAGGACGTCGCCAATTAATTTCCAATTTATTAGAGAAACTATCGTCGATTAAAATAAAGGATAATCTACCGAATTACCTCCTTGAACGCCTCCAACTTCCAACGAGAAATGAGGCCCTTTACAATATACATTTCCCCAAGAGTGAACAAGCGCTCAAAGCGGCTCAAAACCGTTTGAAATTTGAAGAATTCTTCTTCCTTCAACTCCAACTTCTCTATAAAAAAACAAGTCGCAAGCAACTCATCAAAGGATATGACTTCCCGACGGTGGGTCAACTATTTCATACCTTCTACAAGGAAGTTTTACCCTTTACGTTAACTGGAGCACAACAACGTGTTATCCGTGAGATTCGCAATGATCTTAAGAGTGGTGTCCAAATGAACAGACTGCTTCAAGGGGATGTAGGGAGTGGAAAGACAATCGTCGCTCTAATGTCAATGCTTATTGCTTTGGACAATGGATTTCAAGCTTGTCTAATGGCGCCTACTGAAATTCTCGCACAGCAGCATTTTAGTAACTTGTCGTCTAATCTCCAATCATTGCCTATCCGTATTGAACTACTCACAGGAAGTGTCAAAGGTAAACGGAGGAAAGCCATTCTGGAAGGTCTACAACAAGGTAAAATTGACATTCTTATCGGGACACATGCACTATTAGAACCAACTGTTGTATTTTCAAACTTAGGATTGGCTATAACAGATGAACAGCATCGTTTCGGTGTCGCCCAAAGAGCTAAGCTATGGGCAAAAAGTAAGCCCTACCCTCCCCATATTCTCGTAATGACCGCAACTCCCATTCCGCGAACCCTTTCAATGACCTTATATGGGGACTTAGATGTATCCATCATTGACGAACTTCCACCCGGGAGAAAGCCCGTGAAGACCATTCGAAAAAGTGATACGCATCGTCCGGAGGTAATGGAGTTCCTTCGTCATCAAATTCACCAAGGTCGTCAAGCATACATAGTATATCCTCTTATCGAAGAATCTGAAAAACTTGACTTAAAAAACCTTTATGATGGTTATGAACAGATCCTACAATATTTTCCATTGCCAAAGTATCAAGTGAGTGTCGTACACGGAAGAATGAAGCCGGAGGCGAAAGAATCAGAAATGAAGCGTTTTAAAGAAGGGATAACTCAAGTTATGGTAGCTACGACCGTAATAGAAGTAGGGGTTGATGTTCCCAATGCTTCAATTATGGTCATTGAAAATGCAGAGCGATTTGGATTATCCCAACTACATCAACTTAGAGGAAGAGTGGGAAGAGGCGCTGAACAATCCTTTTGCATCTTGATGTCTAGTTATAAATTAAGTCGGGAAGGACGTATTAGATTAGACACTATGTGTAGAACGAATAATGGATTTGAAATCGCTGAAGTAGACCTTAAACTAAGGGGCCCCGGACAACTTGAAGGTACACGACAATCCGGAGTGCTTTCTTTCAAAATCGCCAACATCGTACAAGACACACAAATTCTCCAATCTGCTAGAAAGATAGTAACTCAAATTCTCGGTAAAGATCCCGGCCTTGCCCATCCGGCAAACAGTGTATTGAAAAAGTATATTGAGGGTCAAAAGCGGAAGAGCAACTGGAGCTTAATTAGCTAAATTCTCCTCTGGGAATCATTACAAAGAAAATATCGGGGTCGCCACCCTACTCACAGCCCTATTCTACCCCTATAAGTACCATTGAATTCATATACGATAAAACTTAAAAAACATCGTTTCAAGAGCCAGGCTATCTTCTATAATGGGTTATGTAGCAATAGTGATTAACCAATTTGGACTGGATGCTATTGCGAAGAATTGTCTCCCCGGATTATTCTTTTAAGATTAATATCTTCCGGCTTGACCTTAGCCTCCTTTTTAGCCTCTTCAGTAAGCTGCCGGCCGGCAGCTGTCTTGTTTAAAAAATACCATATCCCATATCCTATCCCTCCGACAATGATTAAAGTGATTAATAACCGTGAAAAAGAAGTCAGTCGTTTGGCCATTAGCATATGTTTACTTGAGCAATATGCAAAAGTATGAATAATAATCCAATAGTCTATACATTATCCCTAAATCATGCTCAGACCATTTAGTTATTAGGCGCACTTAATACAGATATGTAAAATGAACTTATTCTTTTATAATTATTCTTTGTGATGATTTTCTTAAGGAAAGGTATTACATGAATCCTCTGTATACACCAAATCGCTATTATCTCTTACACTAATTACTTCCTCATCGAGAATGGATGTTCATCCGTTGCTAAGGACAACCGTTCATCTGACTGATGATAAATCATACAATAGCTATCGTCTTAGGATTCTTTACAATTCCTACTCAAACATGCCGGATCATAAACCTCAGTAGGAATAAGTTCAAGTAAGACGTTCAACTATAAAAGAAGAAGGAATATAAAAAATTCAACTACATTTGCAGCTTAAATGTAGTTGAAATCCATGACAGTAAAACCCTATGAAGCGGATGGGAGCAAAAAGCAGCAAGTCAAACAAATGTTTGACCGCATCTCTCATCAATATGACAGATTAAACCACTTGCTTTCTGCAGGAATTGATGTACGATGGCGCAAAAAAACAATACGAGAGATTGAAGGTGTTCATCCTAAGCAACTATTGGATGTAGCGACAGGGACGGGTGACTTTGCTATGATGCTTCAAGAGCGATGGCCTGAGAGTAACATTACGGGGTTAGATTTATCTCCCGGCATGTTGGATATTGCTAAACAAAAAATTGAACGCGCCGGATTGCAACAGCGTATCAAATTAGTAGAAGGAGATTCAGAGAATTTACCTATGGAAGACAATTTTTTTGATGCGGTTACCGTTGGATTTGGAGTGCGCAATTTTGAGAATCTTGAAAAAGGGATAGCTGAGATGTTTAGGGTTCTTCGTCCTCATGGGCGATTGGCGATTTTGGAATTCACAAAACCACGTACTCCCTTAATTAAGCCGCTTTTTCAATTGTATTTTAAGCATATACTTCCTAGAATTGGAGGAGCTATATCAGGTGATTCAGCAGCTTATAGGTATTTATTTGATTCGGTACAAGCCTTTCCTGAATATGAGGAATTGACCTCTATTATGAAAAAAATTGGATTCCGGAAAACGTATTACAAACCCTTAACTTTTGGAATATGCTGTATTTACATTGGAGAAAAATAAGTCTTATTAGCAGCTTAGTAGCTTTATTGGCGTTTTCTCCAACTCTTCATGCTCAACACAGCTCGGATAATATTAATTATTTTGCCTTTAGCAAACGTCCTTATTATTTTGGTTTGCGGATTGCCTCGATTTATTCCGATTTCCAAATAAACCCCTCCAAGAATTTTATTGGCGGAGATTACACCACAATTAAATCCATCACCGGATCGGGAGCAGGTGCAAGCGTGGTATTCAATCTTAAAGTGGGCAAATTCTTCGACTTAAGGTTATTGCCTACAGTCTCTTACCAGAGCAGAGATTTTATATTCACTTCACCTTCTCAAGGAGAAACTACAGATAGAATTGAATCTATTTTTTTGGAAATGCCTATCCTAGTACGTTATAAATCAAAAGCGTACAAGGACAAGAAAGCATTTCTAGTCGGAGGAGTAAAATACGCATATGATGTTCAGAGTAACAGCAAATTAGACCAAAAGCGATTTAATGATATTTTGCGAACGTCCCCTCATGACTTTTCTCTTGAAATAGGTGCTGGTATCCAGTTCTTTTTCCCCTACTTCATATTCTCTCCTGAAATCAAATTCTCACAAGGTATCGACAATATGCTCATATACAATAAGAACCTACCCCGAGCAAAAGTTATTGAGAGTATTCTTTCCCGATCCATTAGTATATCCGTACACTTCGAAGGGTAAGAATATTATTTATTTTTATTTTTTACCGCCTCCCAAGTCTCGAAGAGTTTTTTTTGCTCAGGACGTTCTAAAGGCATTTCCGTAAGAGGAGTGCAAGGGGCCCAATGTTGTCTTAAATCCTCCGGCAATCCTTGATACAATTCTGTTCCACGTGTTTTCCAGGCTAACATCTTATCATCTACTTTTCTAATAATTTTACCGGGATTACCGACTACTAGACTTCGCTCAGGGATGATTTGACGTGCTTTGACCAAGGTTAATGCTCCTATAATAGATCCTGCCCCAACAGACGCTTCATCCATCACAACAGCATTCATCCCCACAAGGACATTTTCCCCGATATGAGCTCCATGTATAATCGCGCCATGGCCTATATGGGCTCCTTCGTCCAGATGAACCTCCACGCCCGGGAACATATGGACAATTACATTTTCCTGTACATTGGCGCCATCATGAATAACAATCCCACCCCAATCTCCTCTCAAGACGGCACCCGGTCCTATATAAACATCTCTACCTATAATGACATTGCCACGAATCGTAGCAGAAGGATGCACGAATGCACTTGGATGAACCACCGGGATAAAACCTTTAAAAGCGTAGAACATAAACATAGCTTTAACTCCCCGTAGTATGTGATCACATCACTAACGGACAAGGAGAGGATTGATAAACATTTTGCAAAATTGCAGTATTTCTTGAACATTAGACAAAAAAATAGTCTTTTTATATTAAAGATGCAATAATATGAGTAGGTTTACTTCGCAATTTCACAAGTTCTTTACAGCCTTAGAAAAAAACAATAATAGAGAATGGTTTCATAAGAACAAGACACTCTTTAAGGATGAGGTGGAAGCTCCATTTCACCATTTCATAGGGGAGTTAATGCATTATCTAGAAAATAAGGGAGAAACATTCAACAAGACTTCTACAAAAGACTATGTGTATCGCATCTATCGAGATGTGAGATTTAGTAAAGACAAGAGCCCTTACAAAGTCCAAATGTCTGCGATTTTATCTCCGGAAGGACGTAAATCTGATGTCCCATTGGGATTATATCTGGAAGCCAATCACGACAAGTTTCATATATATGAAGGATTATTTCGTCCCTCGAAATCCATATTATACAATGTCAGAAACGCAATTGCCCAAAATATTGAGCAATTTGAAGAGATCTTAAATCACCCTAAGCTTACTGCTACTTTTAGTCCCTTATTAGGTGATAAAAATAAACGATTACCCAAAGAATTTCAAGAAGCAGCTCTAAGAACCCCTTTACTGTATTTTAAATCATATTATATTCGGGCGGAACTGTCTTCTGATCTCCTGTTAATGGACAATCTTCCTGAAATAGTGTGGCAGTACCACAAAATTGCAAAGCCTTTTACAGCGTTTTTGAACAAAGCTTTATCGGATTAGACCCGTTCGATTACAGTAGCGTATCCCTGTCCTACACCAATGCACATAGTAACTAAAGCATAACGCTTCTGCTGTTCATGCAATTCTATTGCCGCGGTCAAAAGCAATCGCGCACCTGTCATCCCCAGGGGATGGCCCAATGCAATTGCACCGCCATTGGGGTTGATTCTGGGATCAGAAGGGGATAATTCAAATTCGTTAAGACAGGCCAATACTTGAGCTGAAAAAGCTTCATTAATCTCTATTATATCCATGTCCTTTAGTTCGAGACCTGCCCGCTTTAATGCGATGGATGAGGCCGGAACAGGACCGATGCCCATTATTTTAGGTTCTACTCCAGCCACACCGGAAGAAATGATCTTAGCCAAGGGATTTAGACCGTATCGATCTACTGCCTTCTTGGAGGCTATCATCAATGCCGCTGCCCCATCGTTCAACCCCGAAGCATTTCCCGCTGTAACCGAACCACCTTCTTTCTTAAATGCAGGCCGCAAAGTAGCGAGTACTTCTTTCGTCGTATTGGGTTTGACAAACTCATCTTCAGAAAAAACGATAGGAGGCTTCTTACGTTGAGGGATCTCAATGCCAACAATCTCTTTACTCCAACGTCCGGAGGCTTGAGCTTTACCGGCTTTTTGTTGAGAGTAAAAAGCAAATTCATCCTGTGCTTCTCGAGAAATATTATATTTGCTAACCAAATTCTCCGCTGTCTCCCCCATCGCATGTGTCCCGTATAAGGCTTTCATCTTGGGGTTTACAAATCTCCAACCAAAACTAGAATCATAGAGTCTAGCATCATTTCCAAAGGGTTTGGCAGATTTAGACATCACATATGGACCTCTCGTCATATGCTCCACTCCGCCACTTATAAATACCTCCCCATCCCCTGCTTTAATAGCCCGATGCGCATGAATCGCTGCAGACATACCCGAGGCACACAACCTATTTACAGTTTCCCCGGGAACAGTCCATGGTAATCCGGCCAAAAGAGATGCCATCCTCGCAATATTTCTATTGTCCTCTCCAGCTTGATTAGCACATCCCAGCACTACGTCATCTACATCCTTTGGAGGGATTAAAGGATTCCTCTTTAAAAGCGCACGAATAACATGTGCCGCAAGATCATCGGTACGAATGGGTGACAGTGCACCTCTAAACTTTCCTATCGGAGTACGCACTCCATCTACTATGTATGTCATTGAAATTTGTTTTCGAAGAGCAAAGATAATAGGAAGCTTGGAGTAATGGTATTTTGGTATGAAATAGTTGGATGCCGAAATAGATTTAAGCACTGAAAAAATCCACGGTTTATTGGCTGCAAAGACAAAGGAATACAACTAGTTCTCTAATTCGATTATCGCAATATATAAAATAATATTCCAAATAATATCACTAGTATAACAGTGTTTGGTTCGAAGTGAATAATAACTTGGCATTCAGGGAGAGATAAATATCATACCCTTATACAAGAAAATTTTATGGAGAATGTTCTCCATAGATTCGTTCATCATAAACATAATCAGATTGATGTGAGTCTTACAATAAATAATCTAATGTAAAAATTAGGTTAAACATGATTTAAAATGTGTTTTTTGGACTATATTTTGCGTTATTAGCTAAGTATCAAAAAGTCCAAATCTTATATGTAAATCAGATTGGGAATCACGTAAGTTTAGCCAATAATATTGAGTTCATCAAAGATGATTATCTTCGCAATAGTCAATGAAAGACAAGGAGAATAAAAATATCAACCTAAATCCCAAAACCA
Organism: Saprospiraceae bacterium; assembly: GCA_026983735.1. Lineage (GTDB taxonomy): Bacteria > Bacteroidota > Bacteroidia > Chitinophagales > Saprospiraceae > JALSTN01. Next base: position 33,740 of record JALSTN010000186.1, read on the forward strand.
ACGCTTCTAAGAGACGTTGGTTTTGGCGAATATTTCTTGGACTTGTACTTGTCCTTATCGCAGGAGGCATGGTTTTATCCTCTGCTCTAAATCATCAATGGGGAGTAAGACAAATAGAACAACGCCTTTCAAATTCTTTTCATACCGAGGTAAGACTTGATACTTTTCATTTTAGTATATGGAGTGGCCTTTCTATAGATGGACTTTTAATGATGGATTATCGTCGGGACACAATGCTATATGCCGGTCAGATTCAGGTAAATTATAACAACTTAATCAAGACCATTTTTACGCGCAAATTGGCATTTGATAAAGCCTTTCTAAGGAATACCAGAATAAAGCTAGTAACTTATCCCGGTGAAGAATCCAATAACTGGGTCAAAACCCTCAATCAAACAACATCTTTCAAAACTGAGATCAAAAATACTAAAGAAGAGCCATCAAAAAAGGAACCTTTTTTTGATATGACGTTTGACATACATTATATTCAAGTAGAAGATTTTTCACTCTTGCACATCCATTCGAACAAACACTTTGAGAATCAGTATGAAATACCCTGGTTAGAAGCGACTATATTAGATGATGATTTCAAGGAAAAAACATTTCATATCGGAAAGGTCAATATAGAATCACCTGCTGTATGGTTAAAAAAATACCCAAATGTGGATTCTACTCTTGGACGATCATCCCCTATGGAAGAAACTACTACGATTTCATACCAAACAGAAGATTCAACCCAAATTGACGAAGTGGGAATGGCTTCCAAAAAAGCAGCTTTTCTGGTCGTCTTAGACCAACTTGACCTTCATTCAGGGGAACTCTTTTATAACAACTATAGCCAGCAATCTCCTTATGATCAAATGGACGGCCCTTTTATCGACTGGAATAATATAGAAATCAATAACATACATTTATCGGGAAGGAGGATAAACTTCACTAATGCAACTAGCAATGGACAAATAGACCATTTGAGCTTTGAAGAGAAATCAGGATTCACCTTAAATGAAATGTGTGTGGATGCATTTTCTACTTCACATGATTCTATAAGTATCGAAGATTGTAACATTTTCACTCAAAAAGGTAAAATTTCAGGTGATTTCAGAATGGATTATGAAGGTGCAGAATCTTTTCAGTATTTTGTAGATGATGTTTACCTTTACGGAGACATCTCAGAAGCACAAATTCCGCTTCAGGATATACTCTATTTTGCTCCTGCGTTATACAAAACCCATTATTTTGCGGCACACAGTACAAAATCGCTTTTGTTTAGGGGCAAAATTCTAGGTCCGGTTAATGCGCTTAAAGGCAGGGCCATATCTGCTTCTATACCCGGCGACTTGTCATTTAAGGGGCAGATCTCCACACGTGATTTGACCCACAAAGGAGAGCGATTTTTTTCCTTAAAGGCCAAGCCACTGCTGACGAGCACCAATACATTAGTTGATATATTACAGATAAAGCAATCCATCTCTAGATTTAACAGACTTGGCAATATAGCTTTTACAGGACAGTTCGATGGATTTATACAAGACTTTGTTACTTTTGGAACTCTTGAGTCTGATTTAGGTATAGCAGAGATGGATATGCGCCTCAATTTAAGACCGGGTATTAAGGCGGCCAAATATGCCGGCCATATGGCGCTGCAAGATTTTCAACTTGGAAAATTCCTTGAATCTAAAGACCTCGGCTCTGTCACAGTAAATGCAGCTGTAACAGATGGAATTGGGATGACCATCCAACATGCTAAGGCCAATTTAGATGCCCATGTATTGTCCTTGGAGTACAAGGGATATCAATATCAGAACGGAGTGTTCAATGGGATACTCAACAAATCTCTAGTAGATGGATCTTTTACCATCTCCGATGACAATATAGACCTTGAATTCAAAGGGCTGATCAGGGATTTAGACGTCAAACCAAAACTTAATTTTACTACAAAAATTAAAACACTTAAGCTCAAACCTCTTCATCTAAACAAAGAAAATATACAAATGCAAGGAGATCTTCGAGTCAACCTCGAGGGGACGAACATCGACAACTCTTCCGGAAGTATTTCGCTACATCATTTTAAGATTCAAAGGGATACGGATATGTATCAACTAAACACTGTTGAGGCTTTTCAAAAGATCTATGCGGGAGGAATAAAAACTTTGAAGTTGGAGTCTGATTTGGTAGATGCTCAGTTCAACGGCAATTACAAACTCAGTGCACTTCATAAGGATATCTTGAATCTATTCTATAGAAAACATAAGCAATTGTATCAATCCCTTAAATTGCCGCAATATACTTCTGATACGATTTCCAGATTTTATACTTATTTAATTCATGCCAAAAACTTAGATCCCATTCTTCCTATCTTAACACGAAAGGATTTAAAGTGCACCTCTTTCCATGCAAATGGCATTTTCGATGAGAGTTTGGATTCCTTAGAATTTTCTTTCAATACACCTCGTTTTTCCCTTCAGAACATAGCATTTAATGATCTATCTATTCATGGTAAAGAGGGAGAGAAAGAGGGTTTTTGGGAGGTGCGTATGGATAAAGTAAAAAAATCAAATCTAAAGAATTATTTAACGTCTGTTCGGGCGAGCTTTGGGCTTTTGCAAGACACCCTTTATTCAGAGTTAGAGATTGGAGATTCTTCACGATTCATAGATACACTTCATTTGTTGACCATTTCATATCCTGAAGAAAAAGGAATGGTAAATTATATCCAGGAATCATCAAATATTTCTCTAGGTGGAGAAAAATGGTCCATAGACCCGCTTAATTATATATTTGTCAATAAAGAGCAGGTTGATGTTAGGAATTTCAATGCGCATTCCAACAAAGGAAAAACCCTTTCAATCGAGAGCTATGAGCGCACGGGTATCACATTAGAATTAGACAAGTTGCCCATGAGTGCTATAGATAGTCTCATCCATATTCCCAATTTGGAATTCACAGGAGAGGTCAATTTTTATACGAATATTAAGGATATCTTCCATCTTAAGAATATATCAGGTGGGTTTTCGAGTGTAGATCTGGGTTTGAGACCGGTCCAACTAGGTGTTACTCATATGAGTTTTCTCATGAAAGATATTAAGTCCCCTATTTCCATAGACCTAAGATCGATTAAAGGCTCACAAATTCTCAATGCTAGTGGGCACTTGCGATTTGATTCGTTGGACGTGGGTTCAAATGAAAAAAAAGTAGGATATGTGTTTAAAGCAGATGGAACAAATTTACCTTTGAAAGCCATAAAAATAATCATACCAAATGGAATTTCAGATATTGCCGGACAAGTATCTAGTAATGTTACGCTAACTGGAATCGGCAAGAAGAAAGATCTCAGGGGCATGGCCTATGTCGAACAAGGGCGTGCAAAAATTGACTATACCGGTGTAACGTATTACATGGATAAACAAACAGTTCGATTTGATAAAAATTATATTGACTTTACAGGAGTAATTCTGTCCGATACCCTTGGACGTAAGGGGGTCGTAACGGGAGGTATGAGCCACGAATATTTATCCGATCCCAGTATGAATGTTACGATTCAAGCAAATAAAATATTAGGCTTATCGACCACAAAATATGATAATCCAAGTTATTATGGAACGGCTATCGGGGAAGTACTAGTCGCATTTAAAGGGCCTTTAAAAGATTTGACAATAGATATCCAAGGAGTAGCTGAAAATGGGACCAATCTCTTTATCCCGACCGGTTATTCTTCTGAGGAAGGGAAATATAGGAATACGTTTATCTATTTTAAGTCTAAAGAAAAAGAAAATAAGAAGAAGGAAGAAAATAATGCATTCCAGCTTACCGTCAACCTTGACATTGAGATTAAGGAAGAGGCAGAGGTTTCCATTATCTTTGATGAAAGCGCAGGCGATATCCTTAAAGGAGCAGGGACAGGCAAGATTCACATGAGCATTCTACCTGGAGGTCAGATTTCAATGATAGGCGATTATGAGGTAGTTAAAGGTAATTACCTTTTTACACTCTTCAATGTAGTCAATAAGCCATTTGTCGTGCAGCCCGGTGGCAAAGTTAGATGGAACGGTGATCCTTTAAATGCACAACTTGATATCACGGCGGTCTATGAACATCTACAGGCACCATTAGCCCCACTTATTGCAGATTACCTGGAAAACGGTCCTGACGAGATTAAGACGATCGCACAGCGCCCACATGAAGTCACACTTGAAATGCACATTACAGGTGCTCTCTTCCACCCTGAGATTTCCTTCAATATTGTTATTCCCAACCTCACCGGGCCATTACGAAGTTATACCATAGCCAGGCTCAATGACGTCAACCAAAATCCAGCAGCTCTTAATCAACAGGTTTTTGGGCTTATCGTATTTAATAGTTTCTTTCCTCCTTCCGGAATTGGACAAAATGCAGGATCTATCAATTATACCGCTAGCTTAAATGAATTTTTTTCAAGGCAATTGTCTAGTTTATTGACCGGGGTGCTCCAACAAGTAGTAAGTGATGTCGGGTTTGTTTCTAATGTACAATTAAATGTCGGATACAAACAAGTCCAAAGATACATCGGCCCCATTAGCCAAGCAGGTGGTGGAGAGTACAACCTGGAAACAAGCCTTGACCTTATTGATGCTGTACGATTGAGGTACAAAGGAATTTATGCAAACTCATCAATAACAAATGAATCCTCATATTTAGATAGCGAGTTTGATATTGAATTTATCAAAACAGGAGTAGATGGATTGCGTTTTAAAGTTATTTTTGCTCAAGACCACTTCATCAATAACACCCCAAGATCTAAAGTGGGTATTGGGGCTAGTTACAAGACAGATTTTGATACACTTACATGGCGCAACTTAATCTATTAGATTAAGTTGATTTGAGGTCTTTAGAGCACTATTGTTTAGATATCTACATTGGCGTAGGTCGCGTTATCTTCTATAAATTTTCTTCTTGGCGCCACTTCATCTCCCATCAACTTAGAAAACATCAAATCAGCTGCTACAGCATCTTCAATAGTCACTTGTTTGAGAATACGATGTTCCGGATTCATAGTAGTCTCCCAAAGCTGTTCTGCATTCATTTCCCCCAATCCTTTATAACGTTGAACTTTGACCGTTGCTTCATTGGCCTTGCCTGCTATTTCCGAAATGGCACTTCGCATTTCATCATCATTCCAACAGTAGCGCGCCTGCTTTCCCTTCTTCACCTGGTATAAGGGGGGTTGGGCTATATAAATATAGCCATCCTCTATGAGCTTATGCATGTATCTAAAGAAAAATGTAAGAATCAATGTTGTAATATGAGATCCATCTACATCCGCATCCGTCATAATAATAACCTTGTGATATCGCAGATTATCAATACTTAAGACCCTTTCTCCTTCCTCTTCGACAATCCGAACTCCTAAAGCTGTAAACATATTTTTGATCTCCTCATTTTCATATATTTTATGTTCCATTGCCTTCTCGACATTGAGTATTTTACCACGAAGAGGCAATATGGCTTGAAAATGACGATCTCTACCCTGCTTGGCTGTCCCACCGGCGGAGTCTCCCTCTACTAAATAAATCTCGCAGATAGAAGCATCCTTTGAAGCACAATCACTGAGCTTACCCGGAAGCCCTGAACCTGTGAGTACGTTTTTTCTTTGCACTAGTTCTCTAGCCTTGCGCGCAGCGTGACGTGCTGTAGCTGCCAAAATTACTTTGTCAATGATCCGCTTGACATCTTTGGGGTTTTCTTCAAGATAATGCTTAAGTGTATCCCCAACGATTCTGGACACCACACCTGTAACTTCACTATTGCCCAATTCTCCTTTCGTCTGCCCTTTAAACTGTGGTTCCGGCACCTTAACGGCGACAACACTCGTCAATCCTTCTCTAAAATCCTCTCCGGAAACCTTGAACTTCAACTTCTTAAAGAAACCCCGTTCCTCTGCATATTTTTGGAATTCTCGATTTACTGCCCGTCTGAATCCATTAACATGCGTCCCCCCTTCTCTCGTGTTGATATTATTGACGAAAGAGTATATATGCTCTTGAAAAGAGGTGTTGTATTGCATGGCCACTTCAACCTCTACGTTTTCCTCCTTGCCTACCACATGAATGGGACGCTCTATAATAGGCGTACGCCCTTCATCCAAATGCTCAACAAATTCCCGTAATCCACCTTCAGAATAAAACTCTTCATATTTGGAATTTCCATTTTCGTCCTTCGTGCGTTCATCCGTCAGAGACAACCGAAGACCTTTATTGAGATAAGAGAGCTCCTTAAGTCTAGCTGCTAAGATCTCATACTTAAATTCTATCGTTTCAAATATACCTGTATCGGGATGGAATGTAATCTGTGTCCCCGTCCTATCCGTTTGACCAATTTCGATAACCTTAGAAGTAGGGACACCCTTGGAATATTCCTGAACAAATACCTTTCCTTCTCGATGCACCTCTGCCTTGAGATAGTCCGAAAGCGCATTAACACAAGAGACCCCTACACCGTGTAATCCACCGGAAACCTTATAAGAGTCTTTATCGAATTTTCCACCGGCGTGCAGAACCGTCATTACAACTTCCAAGGCAGACTTTTGGAGTTTCTCATGCATCCCTGTTGGGATACCTCTACCATCATCCCCGATTGTAATACTATTATCTTCATGGACAATCATATGGACTTTTTTGGCATGCCCGGCTAGATGTTCATCTATTGAATTGTCAATCACCTCCCAGACCAAATGATGCAGTCCCTTGACATCTGTACTTCCGATATACATTCCCGGGCGCAATCTGACCGCTTCAAGTCCTTCCAATGCCTGAATACTACCTGCGTCGTATTGTTGTTTTTTCTGAGTCATGAATACGTATTTCTTGTATGAAATGGCAACATCTATGTTTTGATATTACTCTTTGAATTTAATGGTTTTATAATATAGAATTAGTATAAAGGGATCCTCCATTCACCCCGTTTTGCTCACTCCATTTATGAGCACACAAAGATACAAATATATTATGAAATATTGTTAAGTTTTTAGCGAATGGTTGTATAACCCAAAACTTATATTGGTTCAATTCTTCAATGCCTCCGAAATTGCAGATTGTAAATGCATCTCCCCGTTTTTACGATTTGATTTTCTTCCAAGGTTTTAGGTAGATAGATATTGGTTTAGAATATTCATTGTCCATATAAATAAAAAAAGATGCTCTCATTAATATTATGGCCTATTGACCGTAATGGGTATCATTGTAATCAATAAAATAAGTGTATATTTACAACTCCAATTGTCTTAAATATCCATTCTTCTAATGAATAAAAAAATGCCTCAGAGGTCTTGGGTAGTCATCACCGGTTGTTCATCCGGGATAGGACTTTCCTGTGTAAAAAAATTTCTCGGTGAAGGGTATAGTGTGCTTGGAACATATCGCAATTTAGAAAAATCAAATTCCTTAATTGCCTCCCTTGGAGATAATTTTATAGCCATTCAGCTAGACATTTCCCGTGAAGACTCAATTATGCAGGCTTCCAAGGAAATAGAGCAAATCATCACAAGTTCCAAAGGGTATTTAGCATGCTTGATTAACAATGCGGGGATTGCGGTGGGCGGCCCTTTAAAATATATCGATATCAGAGCGTTGAAAAGACAATTTGAGGTCAATGTCTTCGGACTAATGCATTTTACACAAATGCTTCTTCCCCTCATGGGTGGGAAGCATGAGAACAGAAAAAAACGAATTTTTAACATGAGTTCAGTATCAGGGAAATTTTCCAATCCCTTTTTAGGGCCCTATGCAGGTTCTAAATTTGCCTTGGAAGCCTTAAGTGATGCTTTGAGGTTGGAACTAAAACTATTCGATATTGGAGTTACCCTCATTGAACCCGGACCGATATCCACACCTATTTGGGATAAATCCATTTCTGTTATCGACCAATACGCTCACACAGAATATGCCCCTTACATAGATCAAGTCAATCAAATGATTAATACATTGAAAAAGGAAGCCCTTTCAGCTGAACATGTAGCTAACCTGATCTATAAAAGTTGGAAAAAATCCAAACCTGACATTCGAATTCTAATCGTAAAACATCCGTGGCTTCTGAATCTGTTTCTGCGTATTGTCCCAGACCGATTAAAGGATTGGATTAATCTAAGCAGACTAAAGTAATGAATAACAACCACATGTATCAATAAATACTGTGCATTCAAACAAAAAAAGCTTCCTCTACTACAATTGCAGAGGAAGCTTTTGAATCTAATACTTAGTATATTTATTTCTTAATGAATTTCCTCTCTTTAATCTTTGCTTTTTTACCTACGAGACCACGTAAATAGTACAGCTTTGCACGTCTTACCTTTCCATGCTTTAGCACTTTAACTTCAACTACATTAGGACAACTGAAAGGAAAAATTCGCTCTACACCAACATTCCCGCTAATTTTTCTAACTGTGAAAGCTTTTCGCTTCCCTTCTCCTTCAATTTTTATTACGTCCCCTCGGAATTTCTGAATACGCTCTTTACTTCCCTCGACAATCTTATAACTTACTTCGACATTGTCTCCTGCCTTAAAAGATGGGATTCTACTATCGTCAAGAAGCTCATTTTCAACATATCTGATTAAATTATCCATTGGAATCTTTTTTAACTATTTACAAAAGAGACGCAAAGGTAATACTTTTTGATTCAACAGGTATATATTATTGCTTAAATTATTCATATTTTTTTGTCATACGCTATATCCAAATTTGATTGATTCATTAAACAAATAATATAGAATAGATTTCCCGGTAACTAGCAAATTGTCATCCAAAACACACATTAGAATTTGCAATAAGGCTCCATTAATTTGCCAAACAGAGATGCGAACAAAGACAATCAGTATAATCACTTGATTCTGATGACCAAATGTGATTGAGTAGAATAATAGTTTTGGGTTATTTTAAGGCTCTGATTTTGGATTTCCGGGGTAATGAAGATAAAAACTACTGTGAGACAACCCACCTGAAATTATATTTGGAAAAGATTGGCCCAAAATATTCCTGTCCAAGTACGAACGAGCTCTTAACACAAGAATTCTTACCTATAAATTGAGTGTCAATAAATGCAGGCCTCCACTCCTAAAATATAAATCATCCATAGGATAAGAGATAACCCCTATTCTAAACCTTATCTTTCTCTCTATTCTAAGTCTTATGATATAAGGAAATGTTAAAATTTTCAAATTCCTATTGCAATTCTTATAAATCAGCTTACCTTTAAGCTTTGATATCTAAAACTCGCAAAACTCAACCTATCATGAAAAAAATTTTTACTTTACTTGTTATCATGTCTATTGCTCTAGGCATACAAGCTCAGGATTCCAGAGTGGTGCTTATTGAGCAGTTTACACAAGCCTCCTGCCCGCCTTGTGCTCCGGCAAATGTTAGAATCCAAAATATACTAAAAAACTACCCCGAGACGGAAGTAGTAATACTTCGTTATCAGGCCTCTTTCCCGGGATTTGACCCCATGTATAACCATAACAAAAAAGATGTAAACAACAAGCAGAGCTATTACAGTATTCGCTCTGTGCCCGGCTCTGTAATTGATGGACAGATGGGCCCGGATCATCCCAATACTATCATTAATACTACCAACTTAAATGCCCGCAAAAGAGTTGCTCCAGGATGCAGAATTGAATGCACTCCCTCAACATCAAAGGATGGAAAGCAAATTATGGTACATGCAAAGATAACCGCACTTAAGGATTTTGTCGGAAATGAAGCAGCTACTATAGCCATTATAGAAAAACACATTCACTTTGACAAACCACCTGGAGGGAATGGCGAAAAGGATTTCTTTAATGTAATGAAAAAGCTATTGCCTACGGCCAATGGTCAGCCACTACCTAAATTAAAGAAAGGAGAGGCTTATGAATTTGATGTTGAGTGGGAACTTCAAAATATATACAGCATTCCTCAAGTAGCCATGATCGCTTTTGTTCAGCAGAGAACTTCTAAGGAGGTATACCAGGCCCTTCATATTCCCCAAATCATACAGTCCCCGTATGCTAATGATGCGACCATCGGATGGATCTCCATAGACAATGGACCTGAAGATAATACGACCTGCAATACTTATGCATCCCCCCAAATCGAATTAATAAGCTTAGGCAATAAACCAATGACTACTGCCACAATAGAATATTCTGTCAATGGTAGTACCCCTCAACAATTCACCTGGAAGGGAAATCTGGGATTCTACGAAAGTGAAGTTGTCCAACTTAATGAAATTTCTTTTGGACTTACTGAAGATAATACTATGAAGGCTAAAATCATATCAGTAAATGAAGAAAATGATGAAAATGCATCTAATAACACATATGAGGATTTATTTGATCTTGCGCCGATAACTTCCAACAAAATGATCGTTGACCTAAGATCGATGACGCGCCCCAATAGAATGTCATTTTCTATTATGAATTCATTAAAAGAAGAGGTTTACTCTGCAGGTCCCTTTAAGAGTTCTGAGAAATCCATTAAGAAGGAAATCGATCTTAAACCAAATGAGTGTTATGAAATAATCATTAATAATACCGCCCCCGGAAGTTCAAATGGACGAGTTACCGTGAAAGATGATGCAGGCCAAGTAATCTATGCTACTCGACATATTCCTTATGGGTTGAACAGAACACACTTTACTACTAATCCTACCATCAGTGCAAAAGATGTCACAGGCAACTCTAATTTGAGTTGGAATATTTCACCTAATCCGGCGGGCTATTCGACCACTTTATCCGTAACTACGGATACAAGACTAAGCGCCTCAATCTCCGTCCAATCACTAATGGGACAAGAATTACGATCATTTGACGTCCTCTTAACAAAAGGAGATAATTCTATCCATCTTCCGCTTGAAAATTTATCAAATGGAGTGTACTTTATCACATTGCGTTATAACGACACAATCCCGATAACAAAAAAATTAATTGTTCGACACTGATTTTTTGGATGATCTAATATAAAAAAAGCCCATGCTGTAAAGTGTGGGCTTTTTTTATAACCTGACATTTGCGAGGCAATCGTTTTAACTTTAACTTGTCAATCACCATTTATTCGTACTAATTAATGTACTTTACCCAAAGGTGCTTTGCCCCCCGAATCATCATCGAAATAAATTGAGTAATACACTGTCCATTTGGAATCCTGGCGTTTTGAATCTCCCCCCTTTTCTTACAACTTGCGATTATTCGCACTATAGTAATGTTTTAGGATGTAAAGTGTATATGAGGGAGGCATGAACAATTATTACAGCCCAACGTTTTAAGTGAACTTAAATAATTATTTAGACAAACATAACTATGTCGACAGTTTCATTAGAAAATTACCTGAAGACCATTTATCATCTTTCAGATGGAGGGCGATCAATCGTCTCAACACAAGAAGTTTCAAAAGCACTCGATTACTCTAATCCCGCCATCACAGACATGGCGAAGAAAATGAAAGAGAAGGGACTCCTTGAATACACTAAATATAAAGGTATGAGATTGTCCCCCCGAGGGACAAAGGAAGCGCTTAGAATTATTAGAATTCATCGACTATGGGAGACTTTCTTAATGGAAGTTTTGGGATACGACTGGCAAGAAGTGCATGAAGAGGCAGAACTATTGGAACATAGCACATCGGATAAATTAGCAGAAAAACTGGCCATCTATCTTGACTACCCTGAAAGAGATCCTCATGGAGCTCCGATTCCCGGGATCGATGGCCAATGGCCAGCCCCTAGCTTCGATTTGCTTAGGTTTGACCATGTTGTCAAACCTGGTATATATACCATTCAGCGAGTATCTGACAATAACCCTGAGTTCCTTCAAATTATCACACAATTGGGCCTTGCGCTCTTTACTGAGATAGAACTCGTCGAGCATTGCTCTTTTGATGAAAGTAAAAGAATCTTAATTCGGGGAAAAGAGACATTTTTAAGCAATAAGATTAGTCAAAGAATATTTATAAGCGAAGCCAAATAGTATGCATTATTTATGGACTTTTATCCTCTTTATCCTATTCCTTATTATGATTATAGTAGTGGGGCGTAACTGGAATAATAAGCGTAAAGCTTCCAAATTAAAACACCTATCAGATGATATATTAAAATACTTTTTTGATTGTGAATACAGAGCAGCCCCTTGCCGCTTAGATGGTTTATATGGTCACCTCCATCTTCCTCCTCAAAAAATTGCAAATGGAATAGGACATCTTATCGAAAAAGCATTCATTCGACCTAATCGAGACAATAGTTTCATCCTCACAGAATCCGGAAGAAAACAGGCATTAAAAATCATACGAAAACATCGTCTTATCGAAAGATATTTGGCCGATGAGACCGGAACCTTACCTGAGCAATGGCATACCAAAGCAGATAGATTTGAACATTTCATATCAGATAACGAAATAGAAAATATTGTACGACGAACAGGTCATCCTGTCTTTGACCCGCATGGTGATCCCATTCCAACTGAGAGTGGAGAAATTCCAGCTAGCGTCAAGGAGTTTTCCTTACTTGATTTAGAAGAAGGACAGCGCGCCATTATTAATCATATAGAGGATGAACCTACTTCTATATTCATTGAAGTAACTAAAATGGGGCTTCACCCTGGATTAAATATCTTTTTAAAGAAAAAGACATCATCCAAGTTCGTAATAACAAGTCATTTAGGTGAATCCACCTTGACACCGATTCAAGCTGGAGCGCTTAATATTAAAAAGGAAATTAGAAAAAAAAATTCGTCTAAAATAACGCTTCACACACTGAATCAAATCCCAATCGGACAAACCATGATCATCTATGGAATCTCCAATGATCTCAGGGGAAGACAACGACGCAGGCTACTAGACTTAGGATTTGTGCCTGGCAATTCAGTTACACCTACCTTATCTAATGCGTCCAAGGGTACTCGAGCCTATGAAATTCTCAATACTTTGATCGCATTAAGAGCAGAACAATCTACTAAAATAATTGTAACTCCCAATCAACATACCTTAGAGGAAGAATGAATAGTAAAGAAACCATAGCGTGCAATACCTGCCCGGTGCATCATTCCGGCAATCTAATTCAACTCGGAATTCAGATGGGAGACTTCGACTACATCGTCGCACTTGCCGGTAATCCGAATACCGGGAAAAGCACTGTTTTCAACAGACTTACAGGACTTAAACAACATACCGGAAACTGGCCGGGAAAAACTGTGGGCAGGGCGGAAGGTGGTTTCGTTTATCATGCTCAAAAATTCAAACTAATTGATTTACCGGGAACATACTCTTTACTTTCCACAAGTGAAGATGAAGAAATTGCGCGAGATTTTATACTATTTGGTAAACCGGATGTCACGGTCATTGTGGTAGATGCCACCAGATTGGAGCGCAACTTAAACCTAACGCTTCAAATCCTAGAGATTACTCCCAGAGCTGTTCTTTGTGTTAATCTTATCGACGAAGCACGTCGACAAGGCATTGAAGTCGATACGCGGGCTCTTGCCAGAAAATTAGGGATACCTGTGGTGGCCTGTGCTGCTCGTTCAGGCGAAGGCTTCCCTGAATTACTAGATCGTATACATGAAGTGGCATCCGGGCAATACCCCACTCGCCCAAAACCACTTTGGACTCCCCCAAAAGAACTTAAAAAGTCTTTAAAACAACTCGAAGCGGCACTTACTCGAACATTCCCAAACTTAAATAATGTACGATGGGTTGCTTTGAGACTCTTAGAAGGGGACCCCTCAATTACTCGATCTGTGAAAGATGGATCCATTCAAAACTTAATAGAACAAGAGTCTTCATCATCCTCTTTTCTCGTCGGACAAGAGGTGATTGATTTAAGTAGGAAACTTAGATGGGACATCGGAATTTTTACTCACGATATCATACTTGAGGCCATCTACCGTAGAGCTAAAAAAATCGCTTCAGAAGTTGAAATTAGAAAGGGGGAGGATTCACCTACCTCTTGGGACCAACAATTGGATAGGATCGTTACTCATCCTCTTTGGGGAAGCTTGATTATGATAGGATTGCTTGCTTTAGTGTTTTGGCTTACTATAGTCGGAGCAAATTATCCTTCCCAGTGGTTGTCAGACCTCTTGGTCGGAAAGATTCATCCTTGGTTGAAAAGTGCCTTGAGTGACATAGGGGCGCCTTGGTGGCTAACCGGCGTAATAGTTGATGGGGCTTGGTTAGCAGGTGCTTGGGTTGTGAGTGTAATGCTCCCTCCAATGGCCATCTTCTTCCCATTATTTACTCTATTGGAGGACTTTGGCTATCTCCCAAGAGTATCCTTTAATATGGATCATTTATTTCGAAAAGTGGGAGCACATGGCAAGCAAGCGCTCACGATGGCTATGGGTTTTGGATGCAATGCTGCAGGTGTTGTCGCAACTCGAATTATAGACAGCCCAAGAGAACGCTTAGTAGCCATTATCACGAATAACTTTTCACTCTGCAATGGGCGATGGCCAACGCAAATTATCATCGCATCTATATTTATTGGTGCATTAGCACCAAAGGGGTGGTCCACTGTATCAACTGCTCTTGCTGTTGTAGGTGTAGCGTTATTAGGCATCTTTTTCAGTTTTATCGTTTCGTGGGTATTGAGCAAATCTCTTTTGCGCGGGGAAGTCTCTTCCTACGCGTTAGAACTCCCCCCTTACCGACCACCTAACTTTTGGCAAACGCTATATACCTCTATTATTGACAGAACACTTATTGTCCTTTGGAGAGCAGTTGTATTTGCCATTCCCGCCGGTATTGTGATTTGGGCAGTAAGTAATATCCATTGGCAACATGAGCCTTTAGCTCTTCATATTGTACACTTCCTTAATCCAGCGGCTTTAATCTTTGGTTTAAACGGGGTAATTTTTTTAGCCTTCATAATTGCCATACCTGCTAACGAACTTGTCCTACCTGTCGTATTAATGTTAACTGCACTCCTATTGGGTTTAAATACCGGGCAACAACAAGGGGTATTATTTGAACCTGACTCCCAACAAATCATCAGCGATATTCTTCATTCAGGCGGTTGGACATTGCTCACAGCGATCAATCTTATGCTCTTTAGTCTGCTGCACAATCCATGCTCCACTACTATTTATACCATTTACAAAGAGACAAAAAGCATCAAATGGACATCTGTCGCTACATTCCTTCCAATATTGATGGGACTAACCATTACTTTCATCGTCACTAAATTCTGGAACCTTTTTATCCAATAGAAACTACAAACAACTCTGAAGCTATGTGATCGGCAAAAAACTTACCTTTACGTGTAAGACACCATGATATACCATTATATATCACTAATCCGGATTCCACAAATGATTCAATCCCCTCCTCAAAATGTCGTCTATAAACTGCACCAAACTCATTCAAATCCCCTCGGTTTACCCCAACATCCAATCTTAATTTCGTCATTACCATTTCATTAAAGCGGTCTAAAAGGGATAGATGTTCTTCCTCAAAATAGGGCAATCCCGCATGAATCTTTCGAATATAAATAGGATTGTTACTCACATTCCACCTTCGCAAATTCTCCCCATTATAAGAATGCGCGCCCGGACCAATCCCCAAATAAGGCG
>JALSTN010000187.1 GCA_026983735.1 Saprospiraceae bacterium
AGCAACCTATTCGAACTGGAAAGGTAAGATGCTCTGTGAAATAAATCATCAATATAAAGATATTTTTCTACTTTCGCACTCAATTGAGGCGATGAAGTAGTCTTTTTTTATTGTATTTTAGTAGTCGTAAAGACGAAATACAGTCTTTTCGTAGGGGGATAGGTTAATGTGGGGAATGGGATGAATACTACGTACGCCCCATAATTAAATTATGTTTCAACCGTAATAACTTAATATATAATTGTGAAAAACAATAAATATGCAATATAAAAACCGCTTCTTATTCCTCCTGTGTCCAAGGAGTATAGTGGTAGTTTTAACGTTGTCTTTTTGTCTTTGTTTTTCTCCTAACTACAGTCAATATCGCGAGATGAGTAAAATGTTTGAAAAGTCCAGAAAGTTAACTGCACCCCATGCCACTAAACGTCCCCATCCCATGACGATTCACTCCGATACAAGGGTGGATGATTATTACTGGCTTAACCAAAGGGAAGAGGAAGAAGTGTTGGACTATCTTCGATCTGAAAATGAATACAGAGAAGCAGTAACGGTTCATTTGAAAGATTTTGAAAAATACCTTTTTGATGAGATGACCGGTAAGATTAAGCAGACCGATATGGCTGTGCCTTTTTACTACAATGGATATTATTATATATCCAGATATGAAGAGGGAAAGGAATATCCGGTTTATTCGAGGAAAAAAGGAGATCTCTTAGCAGACGAAGATATTTTATTAGACGTCAATCAACTCGCAGCCCCTTATAGCTATTACAACATCAGTAGCCGGACGATTAGTCCGGACAATAGACTGTTGGCATATGGAGAAGATACCTTAAGTAGAAGACTATACACATTGAGGTTTAAAGATTTGACGTCGGGTGAATACCTGGAAGACGTTATTGAGCATACTACAGGGGTAGCGATTTGGGCAGCAGATAATACTACAGTTTTTTATACTGCGAAGGATCCGATAACACTTCGTCCGTATAAGGTAATGCGACATATATTGGGTACGCCGGTGGAAGAGGACAAGGTCGTTTATGTAGAGTCGGACGAGACGTTTAATGTATTCGTGTACAAGACCAAGACGGAAGAATTTATTGTAATAGGTGCGGTTGCTACCTTGAGCACTGAATACCGGATATTGCCCGCCAATAACCCGTTGGGAACTTTTAAAGTGTTTCAGCCCAGAGAACAAAAGCATGAGTATGATATAACGCATGACGGTGAAAGGTGGTTGGTGCGTACGAATTGGGAAGCAGAAAATTTTCGTTTGATGGAAGTGCCGGAGGGCCATACGACTAAGGCCCATTGGAAAGAGCTTATCCCCGCTCATCCTACCCAGCTCCTGGAGGACGTTGAAGCATTTAGAGACTATCTGCTTATCACGAGAAGGGTGGATGCGATAGAAAAGATTCAAGTACGGCCTAAAGGCCAGATAGCCCCCTGGTTTATCGATTTTGGAGAAGAGGTCTATTCCGCATATGTAGGCACCAATCCCGAATACAATACTTCCATCGTTAGACTTGGTTACAATTCTCTAACCACACCCAATACGACATACGACTATGACATGAAGTCAAAAGAGATGCGCATGCTCAAGCAGCAGGAGGTAGTAGGGGATTTTAACAGTGATAACTATGAGAGTCGGCGATTGTGGGTGACGGCCAGAGATGGAGCCCGTATCCCGGTTTCAATAGTGTATCGCAAAGGATGGAAAAAAGAGGGTAAGCATCCATTGCTCCTCTACGGATACGGTTCTTATGGACATAGCATAGACCCGTATTTTTCTATCGCCAGACTCTCCTTGCTCGATAGAGGATTTGCCTTTGCCATTGCACATATACGTGGTGGACAAGAGATGGGTAGGCAATGGTATGAAATGGGGAAACTGCTGCAAAAGAAAAATACTTTTTACGATTTTATAGACTGTGCAGATTATCTGGTTAAGCATCAGTTTGCAGACCAACAACGGCTCTATGCCATGGGTGGATCTGCCGGTGGACTGTTAATGGGCGCCGTGCTTAATATGCGTCCCGAATTATGGGGTGGGGTTATCGCTGCAGTGCCATTTGTCGATGTTGTGACGACGATGCTCGATGAATCTATTCCATTGACGACAGGGGAATACGATGAATGGGGCAATCCCAATGAAGAGCAGTATTATCGTTATATGAAGAGTTATTCTCCTTATGATCAGGTGAAGGAGCAAGCATATCCTCCCTTGTTGATTACGACGGGCCTTCATGATTCGCAGGTACAGTATTGGGAACCGGCAAAGTGGACGGCCAAGCTTAGGGACAAAAAGACGAACGACGCTCCTTTATTGCTCTATTGCGATATGGAGACAGGACATGGAGGAGCTTCCGGCCGTTTTAAACAGTATAAAGACATTGCTATGGAGTATGCTTTTTTATTGGATTTGGCTGGTGAAGCCAAGGAGTAGCCCTTGGTCGGATCTTTTTTTTTGGGGGTATGAAATGGTCGAAATTTGGTTTTTAGCAGGACACAAGATCCACACAAATGCTTCAAAGCAAGTGGCATTTAGTGAAGTGTGATGGAATTGCCCCCTCTTTATTTTCGTTCTTTGTGTCAAGACAAAGAGTAAAGAAGGATAAAAGAAACTCCAATATTCCAAATTCACTTTAGGATGTCCATAATAGCCTTTTAAACACAACCGAAGCTCCATATACGCTCCCTGTTGTATGTAGCTTGTATATTCATAACTCCCCCCACACCCAACATTAGATTCCCTATTACAATAAGATACTATAAACTGTTCATAATTTTATTAAAAGAAGCAAAACTATTACTTCCGCTTAATTGTTTTTTTGTAGATTTTGATTCCCATTAATTTTCTAATGCATACTTTGGTTTAAATATGAATACTATCTGGAAACGTTATGCCGAGTTATTATTGAAATATAGTCTTGACATCCGGAAAGGAGAACGGTTGTATGTCGCATCTACAACCTTGGCCGTCCCTCTTCTGAAAGAGATACAGGCATTGGCTCTAGATCTTGGGGCTATTCCGGAGTTCGATGTTCATTTCGAAGGGCAAAACCGCAGGTTTTATGACCACGCTACGGAGCAGGCGTTAAAAGCCCCTCCTTTGTTATACAGTAAAGCTATGGAGACATTTGATGCCTATCTAAATATCCGGGCTCCTTTTAATCTAAGTGAAATGCAAGGGGTGGATAGTGACCGACTCAAATTGCGTGCTCAAGCCCTCCAGCCTTGGTATGAGATGTACTCCAATCGGACTGCGGAAGGGAGTATGAAGCGCAGTCTCTGTCAATTTCCGACTCCTGCGGCAGCCCAAATGGCGGGCATGAGCTTGGAAGACTATTCGGCATTTATTTTCAATGCGTGTAGGTTGATGGAAGACGATCCTGTAGGAGAATGGCTTGCTGTAAGGGCAGAGCAACAAAAGATGGTCGATTACCTCAACCAATGTACTCAAATACGGTATGTACACGAGAATTGGGACATATGTTTTTCTACTGCGGGAAGAACCTGGATCAATTCAGATGGACGTGCCAATATGCCTTCCGGTGAGGTGTTTACAGCACCTGTGGAGGATAGTGTAGAAGGGGAGATTTATTTCTCTTATCCATCCATTTACAGAGGGAGAGAAGTGGTCGGGGTCAGGCTGAAAGTGAAGGAAGGTTATATCACAGATTGGTCTGCTGAAAAAGGAGAAGAAGTCCTAGATGCAGTTTTCGAGACAAAAGGTGCAAGGCGCTTTGGCGAAGCTGCTATAGGGACGAATTATAAGATCGATCGCATTACACGCAATATCCTATTTGATGAGAAGATCGGAGGCAGTATTCATATGGCGGTAGGTCAGTCCTATTACCATTGTGGAGGGAAGAATAAATCCACTATACACTGGGATCTCATATCGGATATGCGGGAAGGCGGGGAGATTTATGCGGATGAAAAACTCATTTATAAAAACGGAGGATTTCTACTTTAAAGACAGCAGATCAAAGATACTTCCCAATGCGGGGTGTGTGCGATGTGCTGAGATATGAGACACATCATCTCTGATACAGCTTATTCTAATTGGCGGTCTTTGGACGCTGTATTCATTTGCCTTGAATTGTTGAAGTATTGACCAATTGCATTTCAAAATGCTGTCAATGGAAGCGTTTTCGTTATATGTTGAATGTCAAGCATTTGTGTATTGTGCTGGATGGCTGGCATCTTTCGGATACAGGATTTGAGTTATAATTTTGTCATTCAGGAATTATTTTTCCGGTACCTTTGTTGATATAGAGAGATATTTGGCCGAAAATAGGGCAAAGAAATTGTTGTATTAGGATGGAAAAAACAATGGTATATTCTAAGGAGGATCATGAGATGATTGTCTCGATATGGGACCGCTTGAAGGAGACGATTCAGTATGACAAACTGGATCCGGAGGATAGAGCTATGATCCAGAAAGCCTACGACCTCGGGTATCATGCACACCACAAACAGCGAAGAAAGTCTGGAGAGCCCTATTTCATACATCCCCTTGAAGTCGCGATTATAGCTAAGAAAGAAATTGGACTAGGGCCAACAGCTATTGCATGTGCGATCCTACACGATGTAGTCGAAGATACCCCAGTTACTCAAGAAGAAGTTGAGGAGATGTTTGGATCTAAAGTTGGTCAGATCGTAGATGGTCTCACCAAGTTGGACGGTATGTACAATGTAGAAAGTCCGCAGGCAGCTAATTTTAAAAAGGTGCTGAGTACATTATTAGACGATGTAAGAGTGGTATTGATCAAGATGGCGGATCGATTGCACAATCTGCGTACCATAAGTTCTATGCCTCAACACAAGCAGTTGAAAATAGCAGCGGAAACCTCTTATATTTATGCTCCTTTGGCTCATCGTTTGGGACTCTACAATATTCGAACGGAATTTCAGGATATTTGTATGAAGATCACTGAACCGTCCAACTACCAGTTTGTCAAGAATAAACTCAAAGAATCCAAGGATGAGCGTCGTGCCTATATAGATAGTTTTGTTCGTCCTCTTAAGAAAGAGTTGGATGAAATGGGGTTGACTTACGAAGTCACTGGTAGAGCAAAGTCTATATCTTCCATCTGGAATAAGATAAAGACAAAAAAAGTTACTTTTGAAGAGATTTATGACCTCTTCGCTATTCGAATCATCGTCGATGTTGAACGTAAAAAAGAAAAAGCAGCTTGTTGGCAAGTGTATTCTATCGTCACAGATGTCTACCGACCCATCCCGGAGCGATTAAAAGACTGGATTACAACACCCAAGTCCAATGGCTATGAATCCTTGCACACGACGGTAATCGGCCCTGAGGGGAGATATGTCGAAGTACAGATTCGCACATCTCGTATGAATGAAATAGCGGAAAAGGGTTTTGCAGCCCATTGGAAATACAAAGGGGTCAACAATCAACACGATTCATTTGAAAATTGGTTTGATTCAATCCGAGATCTGCTGGATAACGCCAATGCGGATGCAATTGAATTTGTGACGGATTTTAAGACGAGCTTATTTAGAGAAGAAGTTTATGCTTATACTCCCAAGGGAGATATGATCGTGCTTCCAAAAGGAGCTACAGCTTTGGACTTTGCTTTTGCCATACATTCTGATGTCGGATATAGAGCCACGGCGATTAAAGTCAATAATAAGCTTGTCCCGATGGGGCAAAAACTTAAAAGTGGAGACCAAGTTAGCGTGACCACTTCCCGTCAGCAGAAGCCAAGTGAGAGTTGGCTTAAAATGGTTGTAACCGGTAAGGCTCGTTCCAAGATTCGCTCCGCTATGAAAGAAGAGCGAAGAAAACGCGGAGAGTTTGGAATGGAAGCGCTCATGCGTAAGTTGAAGAATCTAAAGGTCGATTATGAAGAGGGAGTAGACACATTGGTAAAACATCTCAAACTAAAGTCTAGACCCGACCTATACTATAAAATAGCTCAGGAAGAGCTTATTCTCAATGATGTGTTAAAACAGTTTGATGTCGAACATGGGAAACTCCTTCCTCGGAAGTTACAACAGGAGGAAACCAAGGAAGAAGTAACTTTAAAAGAGGAGCCCCGTTCTAAGGTGCAGCCGACCCCAATCAATAATCTCTTGATTAATGGAGAACCTGCTGATACCTATAAGCACACATTGGCAACATGTTGTAATCCGGTGCAAGGAGATCGTGTCTTCGCTTACCTTACAGCCAACCAAGAGATTAAAATTCATAGGGTAACTTGTCCCAATGCTACTCATATGATCGCCAATTATGGATATAGAGTACTCAAGGCCGAATGGTCTACTGCGACAAATTCGAATTTCGTCGTCGATCTTCAAATTATTGGAGTTGATGACGGACCGGGTGTGATCCAACGCATGACACAGACGATTTCCAATGACCTTGGTCTTAATATCCGTTCCTTTAGTATTGAGGGCAAAGAGGGGTTCTTTATGGGAAAGGTGAGTCTGGTCGTTAAAAATTCTGACCAACTTTTTATCGCTATCCAAAAACTCACCAAGATTAAAGGCGTTACCAATGTGGTGAGATTATAAGTACTAAATGATGAGCCGACCCGATCTCCAAAAAATCGCAGAAGAGCGTTTCTTGTCCTATCTCAAGAAAGAAGGAGCGCGTAAAACACCTGAGAGAATGTCGATTTTAAAGATGGTGTATGAAATGGAAGGACACTTTGAAGTGGAAGAGCTCTTTCGCGCTTGTAGAATTGATTCTCCCGGGATAAGTCTTGCTACGGTTTATAATACCCTCGAATTGTTTTTAGATGCACAACTTGTCATGAAACTACAGTTTGGGGATGCGCGTACTTATTACGAGCGATTGATTGGAGCCAAACAACACGATCATCTCATGTGCAATCAATGTCATCAAATCATTGAATTTTGTGCTCCATCCATTCAACCCGTGAAAACACAGATGGGGGAGGTGCTTGGATTTGATATCACCCGACATGCCTTAACTTTACATGGAGATTGTATGAAGGAAGATTGCCCTAATCGAATGCTAACCGATTAGAACTACTCGGTAGCACTTTTTAATAGAGTCTCTATATTGCCCGGTGTGCTTACGATTTTCATAAAGGTACCCATGGATAAATCAGGGAAGGATAGGGCGATTCTGTATCTTCCATGCAACATATAAACCTTGTTCTTGTACACTAGCATTTCATACGGTAAAAATGGGGTGTGATGCGGATATTGAAAGTCGATCGTAGGTAAAAAATTGGATTCACCTGAAGGTCCTCGCAGTCCTACACCGTAGAGTTTTATCTTTTGTCCCGGAAGCGCCACTTCATAAACCTTGATTAAATGCTTTTTGCCACGCTTGAAGTTGGCATCAATCGTCTGTACAGCCTCTGAATAATTTCGGAAGGTATGCAATACAATATTATCCTCGAAGTACGGCATTCCAAACATATAATGATAACCCTTTAGGTCCTTTACACTCATTCGGGCGGAAATCCCAAAGGGAGTTCCCCCTTCACTTCCAAGTGGGGCAAGTGCTTTGGCTAGTTTTGCTGAGACATTAGCGATATTTGCTTTGACAGATGGGTAGTCTTTTTGAAAATAGGCAGAAGCCCAATACTCCGGGGTAGTATAGGAAATGGAAACCCCTCCTTTCTCTTTAGTGACACCTACCCTTAATGCCAGTGCAAATCCCCGGAGTCCACCGGTTTTCCGAACTGCAGCTTTGAGCTGTGGAGAAGTGATGGCTATTACCCTCTTCCCGGGAGCATTGGCAGGTTTGTATGACCCTAATACAACAAATCCCGATCCCGTTAAAGCAGCCTTTACTTGTCGGGTAACTTCAGCTATATTGCCATGAGTTCGTGCACCCATGGTATAGGGTGCATATTTTTGGGCATGCATTGTAATAATGGAAAGTAGAAATGTTAATGAGAAGAAAAAAAATCGAGACTTTTTCATTGTTTGAATATTATGTTGGCAAATTTTTTATTGCGTATCTCTCTTTACCTTAATCGCCTGACTCTGGCTCTACTTTTTGAAATTACCATTCAACTACAACACTTTTATTTGAGATATTTAAGAGTTCTGAGTATCAGGAATTAATAATCAAAGATAAAGCGATTTATTGGAAATACCCCCCATAAAGTCGTTGAAATTTTGCAAAAAGAACATGGCTTGATATTAAACCTAGGCGTAAGGGTGTATTATATGCTCTTTTTCTTCCGGTTTACCTGCCGGCTTCTCAATACACTCTCGCCAAAAATGGCAATAAGAAGTATAGCGCCCCCAAGATAAAAACGCGCGCCCATAAATTCACTGGATCCAAAAAATAGTACGGCTAAAAGAATCCCATATACAGGTTCTAGATTGTTGGCTAAGGATACGGTATATGGGCTTAAATGCTTCATGACCTCTATCCCCACCGTAAATGCATATGCTGTACAAACTGTCCCCAATATTAGAAGCAAGAGGGTATCTGTTCCAGTTGGAATAGCAAAAGTGCTCCCCTCTATCCCATTTCTTGTTGTCAGAAATATAGAAAGAAGTACAAAGCCTGTTCCCAGTTGATAAAAGGATATTAACGAAGCCTCCGTTCGCTGTATGCTTTTCCCATTGATCACGGTAAATAAAGCTGCTAGTAGAGCCGATATCAAAGCTAAACCAATCCCTTTTCTAAACTCCCATCCTACAGTAAAAATAATAGATAAGCCGATGATCACCAACAATGCGAAAAACATCTCCATAAGATTGATCCTTCGCTTGAAAAATAAGGGTTCAATTAGCGCAGTAAAAAAAGCTCCACTGCTCAGTGTCGCAAGGGTGACGGATACATTGGAAGCCTGTATCGCTGCAAAAAAAGAATACCAATGAGCAGTTAATAAGATCCCCCCAAGAAAAACCATAGGCCTTTCTTTACGAGATATCCGAAATTTTTTCCCTAGATATCGTCTATAAATCCATATTGACAAAGTAGCTATACCCATTCTGTACCAAACAATATAGGATGCCGCCAGAGTGATCCCTTTTCCCAGTATAGCCGTAAACCCCCAAAGAAAAACAATGAAGTGCAATAATATTAAACTCTTGCGGCGCTCTGCGGTCATGAATGTTAATTTTTGCAAAGATATTGAATTCTATGGAGCAGCTCCATTTCCCTTTTAATAAGACATAAAAATCCTCTACAATTGGAAATTCAGGTATAAAAAGTTTAGTTTTTACTTCTTCCTCTTCAATAATCTTTTCCATAATTAAGGTTATACAATGATTTTCTTCATTGAATAAACTCAAACGAATACTCGTTCTATTTCACCTTATTGATAACTATCTAGTATTAGGGGATGGAGTTAGATGAATCACTTCATCTTCCCGATGACTTTGAAAGTCGTTCTTCGGTTTTTTTGCCTTTGAACATCTGTACAATCCGCACATCTGCATCGAACTAAGGGGCGAGTTTCACCGTATCCGATAGCGGAAAGTCGAGTGGGGGAGATGCCTCTATTAATTAAATACTGGACGACACTTTCAGCTCGTTTCTTTGACAAAATCAAGTTGTAATCTTCTTTCCCTCTACAGTCAGTATGTGCGGCAAGTTCAATATTTAATCTTGGATTAAGTCGAAGTAAGTCGTATAAAGTGTCTAGAGTAGGGCGGGCATCTGCTCGTATTTCCCATTTGTCAAAGTCGTAGTGTATGTCCTTTAATACGATTTCTTTGTCTCGTATAATGGGACGCATCTCTACCCGCATTTGATAGGTGTATTCCGATTGACCTTGATAAATGGAAGAGTCAGTACTATCGAATATTTTAACCTGTGTGAAGTATCCTTTCTTTGAAAACAGGAGTTTAAATACCGTATCCGGAGCTACTTTAGCAATGAATAGCCCTCTGCGATCAGAGAGTTCTATCTCTCCGTGTATTTTAATGCCCACCTTGGGTAAGGGGGTGTATCCTGAGGGAGCTCTGTCAGAAGGTCGTACCGTAGTAATGGCCAAATGCAGTTTGACCCGCTTGGGAGAGGAGCGTAGGGTATCTTTGACCGGAGCTAAGGATTGTTTTTCTTTTATTAGGTAGAGATCAAATCCTCCTTGCCCCCCTTGACGTGTGGAACTGATGTAAAATGCCGACTTTATCCCATCTGTAGAAGAGGCCAGCGTATCTTTTATAGCACAAATATCATCCCCACCGGAATTGAAAGGATAACCTATATTTCTCGGAGAACTCCATTTTCCATTGGATTTTCGAAATACTTTAAATAGGTCTAAGCCACCCATTCCTCCTAAACCGTCAGAACTATAGAATAAAGTGTCCTTGAATAGGGTAGGATAGACCTCATCCTTAGGGGTGTTAATCCTCTGACCTAATGGCATTGGTTTACTCCATTGGGACGCTTGAAGGGCTACAGAATACAGGTCGTATCCCCCTTTTCCACCAGGTATATCACTGCTGTAATACAGGGTTTGAGTTTTATCATCCCACCAAGGGGTGGTGTAATTATACCGAGGGTCTATGAATGGCAAGATCTGGGGGGGGGACCATACATCTCCCTCCTTTTTGGATTCCATCAATTTGCAAGTTGCATTTTCCGCTTCTGTTTCAAAGTAACAACTCGTAAAAATGATTCGATCTTCACGCTCATTAAGCGTAGGAGTCCCATCATTCCATTGTGACTGGACTTGGGGCAGCCAGGGCAGAGGTGTATCGTCCGTTTGTGTAAATTGATACATTTTCATATAATAATTGCCAATCCAAGGGTATTTTTTACTGTTCTTTCCCTCTGGGCGGTCAGATGTAAAAACAAAAGTGCCATCCTTCAATCGAGTAGTACCGTATTCATTGTAATTGGTATTAACAGTTAAGGGAGTGATCTCAAAGAGCGAGTCTACAAACTCATTTTTTATGAATTGGGCTCGTTTGGCCTGCAGAATCAATCGTTCGAATGCATAATGCCCCTGTGCTTGCTTTTGCAAGTTAAGAAGTACAGCAAGTGCCTCATCGTACTGTTCTAGACGAATGAGTGCCTCGGCATACTTTACCAATGCCGCATCTCCGTATCCCTTTTTATAAGCTTTTTGGTACCATTCGGCAGCTGCGGCAGGTTGCTTTATCCTAGTGTAAGACGCCCCAACAAAATACGCTAAAATGGCCTTGTCACTTCTTTTTTTTGTGCCCCGGTACTCTTGTTTTAACAGCGTCGCAGCCTTGGCGTATTGCTTGGCATAGTAGGCCTCTCTCCCCGTTTTTATGTTCACCCTTGGAGTACATTGCAGTATGCCTATCATTAATAAGGTTAAGAATAGGTATGAAATGGTATTATGCAATCTACAATTCATCTCTGTTTAACAATTTAAACTTTCGGGCAAAATAGCATTTGATGGGTTACATTTAAAAGACATTTGCTTTATACAAAAGTGGCAGACATTTGAAGAAGCAGCTAATATACAACAATATAATAAACAATGCGTTTAGAATGTTCCCCGGG
>JALSTN010000188.1 GCA_026983735.1 Saprospiraceae bacterium
GGCTGGAGTCCGTACATATCTACGCTTGATCATTCGATAAGACTGGTGGACCCACTTGGATTATCGCCAGAGTCAATACATTTGTATAAGCACATTTTAAACTACTTACTAGTATGGAGGTCCACTTTGTTTGTAGAAAGTTTCTCCCATGCATCCCCTTCACTTCGCAATATTTCCGGAACCGTCCTTAGCGTAAATTGCTTCGGAGATGTAGTGGACTCCAATTTACTCCAATCCAATGGCATAGAAACGGTTCCATAAGATGTAGCCCTTAGACCATAAGGCATAGCCATCGATTGCAGGGTATGATTGCGATAGATGTCAATTAATATCTTATCTCTGCGTGCTTCTTTTGCTATCTTCAAAGTGACATTTTTTAATTTACCTACTATCTCTTCCCCTATTTCATGTGCGGCTTCAAACACTTCGTCATAACTAAAACCCGACTTCAAAGGGCAAAAGAGATGAACCCCTTTTTTCCCTGAGGTCTTAACAAATGGGGTATAACCATACCCTTCTATAATGGGTTTAATCTCCAACGCTAGATCTCTTACTCTTTCAAAATCTTCGAACAACGCAAGATCCTCTCTATGCGGCGGATCCAGATCAAATACCAACATATCGGGAAGCATAAGATGAGGACGCCTCGTTTGTGCAACGTGAAATTCCAATGCGTCTATATTGACCAGCCATTGAATTACCTCAATCGATGTAGGAAGGATATAGTCTGCTTTCTTCTTAAGTCCCAACGGTGCACTTTCGATCCAGGAAGGCGCATATGCCGGTCTATTTCTCTGAAAAAACCCCTTCCCGGGATACCCGTCGGGGTATCTCTTGAAGGATAATGGCCTTCCTTTAGAATAGCGCATCAGATCGACATCAACAGCTGAATAATACAGTGCCAACTCCTCTTTTGTAAGCTGAATCGATCGGATTAACACCTTGCTCGGGTGACTTAACTTTACCATTGATGCTAATTTTCCACTTTGAATAAACGCTTCTCTAACCGATTGAATTCTTTTTCTTTTGTATGAAATGAATATAAATTTTATTAAACATAAATTCACACAGAAGTGTGAAGATAGTATCTGTCCATAAAATATGATGCTCTTGGATTGCAACAAAACATATCTATGCTTTTAATCTACCGATTCCAATCCGGGCTCTGCTTCAATCCGCTTAATTAATTTTCTAACCTTGAAGAAACGAAATACCCCCCAAATTAATATCACAGGCGACAAACCTAATAATACATAGCCCAAACTCATTAAATCTTCAAAGGATTTGAGTTTGAGTATCGCAAATCCGGAACTTAAAAAAACAATGAAAGTTCTCACGTATGCTAACAACGTCCTTTCATTGGAAAGATAGGTCGCTTCAACCGTTAATAACTCTGTAATACTCCTATTTTTATTTGGCATATTTTTTTGCTTTTGATTGTACCTTGATAAGGATAAAAGGCCAGGAGTCGGCACTCTTTCTCCGACTCGAATGATCTCAATCACACCAATCCTTCCCCCCGATCCATTCCCCCAAATGCAATGATCTCATAATTATCCATAGAGGCTGTTCAAAGATAGATGTATTTATTCTAATACTCTATTAAACCACAAGTTTATTTTAATCCAAAGCTTACAATAGAACTACACCAAAACCGCACATTAGACTATTTTCTTAACGCCATTACAGCACTGATAATGTATATTTTAAACCATTGTTTACAAATTAATTTCAAGTAAGCTTTTCCTTCAAAAGGTTTTTTTCACTGCTTAAATTTCAAATTATTGCATCCATTTACACTTAGCTGATCTTCTACTGCATCGCTTTTTGATTTCTAACGCATCTTGGGGTTACTGTTTTTCTTGTATGACTTATTTGGAGGCCCAGAGATAGGTTTTTGGGTCTAGTCTAGAAAGAATACATTATCCCAGCTTGTTTATTTACAAACCGTGTATAAAAATAATCAGCTCTTTTTGGGCATTTGATTTATTGATTACAATTGTGTTTTCATTCGCTAAAAAAATATCAATTTTATATCTCATTTTCCGTTGTATCCCTTATTTTTTTTATCTTTGCTCTGAACAACACTCGTAATACTCCTTTTTTATGTCTAAACGCCCGCTTACTCCACATGACCGTTTCTTCAAGGCGATGATGTCAGACAAGGCTTTTGCCATGGATTTTTGTAAGGAAATGCTCCCCAAACAAGTACGCTCTATAATAGATTTGGCATCCATCTCTTTTCCAAAGACCTCTTTTGTCAATAAGGAACTCAGAGAATTCTTCTCTGATGTTATCTTGCGCTTTCGAAGAAAAACCTCTTCAGGCCAACACCTCCATGTCACCCTGATCATAGAGCACAAAGACAAGCCGTACTCCATGGTGTATATCCAACTTTTACGCTACCTGGCGGAAGGATATGCCACTTTTATAAAGCAAGACAAACCCTTGGAGCCCATTATCC
>JALSTN010000189.1 GCA_026983735.1 Saprospiraceae bacterium
AATCCCCTGGACTGATGGTTTTCTCTTCTTCCAGCATCGAATTTTGAATCCATTCTTTCATTCCGGACCAGAATTTCACCCCAAACAAAACGATGGGCAGGGGTGTAATTTTCTTAGTTTGCACAAGCGTCAACACTTCAAAAAGCTCATCCAAAGTTCCAAATCCTCCAGGCATCACCACAAAACCTTGGGCATACTTGACAAACATCATCTTACGCACAAAAAAGTACCTAAAATCCAAATTTTTATCCGGATCAATGTAAGGATTATGTTTTTGCTCGAAGGGCAAATCAATATTGAGGCCGATGGAGACACCATTGGCCAAATAAGCACCTTTATTGCCTGCTTCCATAATTCCCGGTCCTCCACCTGTAATCACACCAAACCCCTCTTCTACAAGTCTTCTGGCGATCTCAATCGCTTTTTCATAATAGAAATCCCCCGGCCGCTTTCGTGCAGACCCAAAAATAGAGATGGAGGGGCCTATTCTATTTAGGTTTTCAAATCCATCTACCATTTCAGCCATTACTTTGAATAGGGTCCATGAGTTTTCACCCTTTACTGAGCCCCCCCAATGACGTGTTTTACGAACCGTAGGTAGTTGGTTATTATTATTGTTTGCTGTCATAGCCATTCATTTTTAACAAGTTCATAGTTATGGCACTATGGGCCATATTAGATTCAAATATAGTTTGAAACACGAATCAATTCATATTAATTCTGTGTCTTCCTTAGACTACAAGAGCCTCCTTTCGGAAGCTCTCGGGTGTCTTATAACAACTCAAATCGCCAATTGTTAAACGTTTTGTTTATAAGTTTCGTATTCTTTGGTAATAAAATTACTGAGTTCCTTTAGGTTATCAAATTTTGAGAAAACCTCTTCAAAACTGGATTTACTTCGAACAGATACCGGGTAAACATACTCCACGACATCCTTTTTTGTAATTTTATCACTACCTAAAATGATTAATCTCTCAACCACATTTCGGAGTTCTCTAATATTGCCGGTCCAAGGATATTCTTTAAGCAATTTGATTGCAGCAGAGGCAAAGTGCCGCTTTGGGATATTGTATTCATCACTTATTATCCCATTGAAATAATCGATTAAATCCGGAATATCTTCTTTTCTTTGATTGAGCCTTGGAACCTTAATTACAATAACAGCTAATCTATGATAAAGATCCTCTCTAAATTTACCTTGAGAGATTAGTTCAGGAATATCTTTATTGGTAGCTGCAAGTATTCTGACATTCACCGGAATGGATTTATCTCCACCTACACGGGTAATTCGGCTCTCCTGAAGTGCTCGAAGAACTTTAGCCTGTGCCGACAGACTCATATCCCCGATTTCATCGAGAAATAGTGTTCCATTATTGGCAAGTTCAAATTTTCCAGGTCTTTGTTTATGAGCGGAAGTAAATGCTCCTTTTTCATGCCCAAATAATTCAGACTCTATGAGTTCAGACGGAATAGCGGCACAATTCACTTCGACAAAAGGATAATCTTTTCTGGGACTTTTGGCATGAATGTCCTTAGCTACCAACTCCTTACCGGTACCGTTATCGCCGACGATCAGCACCCTGGCTTCTGTAGGAGCGACACGTTCAATCGTACTTTTAACTTTTCCAATACTTGGCGCTTTACCGATCATCTTATAGTCAGCAGCTTTTTTGCTGACTTTTCTCTGTAGAATCTTTTTTTCGGTAATAAGATCTCCTTTATCAATAGCATTGCGCAAAGTGATGAGCAATCTATTCAAGTCCGGTGGTTTGCTTATAAAATCGAATGCTCCTTTTTTAACCGCATCTACTGCAGTGTCAATAGTGGCATGTCCTGATATCATGACCACTGGGGTCTCGGGATTCAGCAGTTGAATTCGCTCCAATGCTTCCATCCCGTCCATATTGGGCATTTTAATATCGAGCAAAATGACATCAAACTTTTCTCTTTTCAATTTTACGATACATTCCATCCCATCAGCAGCCTCTACAACCTCAAACTTTTCAAATTCGAGAATCTCTGTCAAGGTTTTTCGAATGCTTTTCTCATCATCGACAATTAATATCCTAGGCATAAAACAACAATTTACTTTAGCAATTCAATACACTCAATTTAACAAGCGCAAATATATTACATTTATTAAATATATGTATAATATTCAGTTAAAATATTTTATAAATATCAAATAATACTCATGTAATTTTCAAAAAGATATAACCAAAATAATTAGTCCATACCGTTGGTGATTTTCAAGAAAAAGCAGTATCTTGTGGATTAATTCCTTTCAATTCTATCAGGCCAAAAGTAACTTTATAGCTCTTGCGAGTTATAATTTTAAAACATTTGAGTTGAATCAAAAAGTGTGGTTTAGTTTTTGCATTGTAAGTATAGCAGATAAACAAAAGTAATTTCTTTAGGCTATTTTATAACTGAAGGTAAATTCCCATGTTTATATTTGGTTTTGAGTCTGTGCTAAACAACTTCAAACATCACAAAATGTATAGATTATGAAAAGCATTAATTATTACACATTTCTCCTTCTGTTGACCTTTTTTTTAACTGGAAATCAGGAGCTAAAAGCTCAGAATAAAGGTAGCAATACTTGTGCTAACGCCTTTCAAGTTGAGGTATCGCCAACTTCAGGTTGTCAAAGTAGAATCGAAGGTGAAAACACCACTATAGCAAACGCTGCTGTAATCAATCCACCCTGCGACAATGCTGGAATAAATAGAGATCTCTGGTATAGTTTTGTCGCACCTCTCAATGGAGAGATCGCCATATTGGTAGATTTAATGACAGCCTTTAGAGTTGAAGGTGCTATATACACAGACTGCCCTGCACAAGGAGGAGCAAATACTTCTGTCTATTGTAACAACACGGGCTTGAGTGCTCAGATTGTTAAAGGGCTTACACCTGGCGACACTTATTATCTACAGCTTTGGTCTGATGATTTCGCTACGGGGACATTTAGTTTCTGCCTCTCTGAGACGGAAGCATTGGGACAGCAAGACCAGTGCAGTACTCCACTTTATAGAGATGTCATTAATCCGGATGGCTGTACCCCACCCCAACCTGATTATATAGGGGATAACTTTGGCGCCACCAATGACCCAAACCTTCCCATCCCCTCCTGTGGATCCTATGGACAAGGGAAAGATGTATGGTATGCTGCAGTTGTTCCTGCCTCTGGACAAATATATGCAGAAGTAGGAGATGCCGGTGGACCTAATGACTGGGTAATGGCTGCTTATACAGGGGATTGTGGCAACCTTACGGAAATTGACTGCAACGATGATGCAATTAATTTTTTTCCGGCACTTAGTCTTAGTGGGTTGATTCCCGGAGATACTATTTTGTTTAGAATTTGGCCATATGGCGGACAAGATGAAGGACAATTTACCCTCCGCTTGATAGATCCAAAAGTCTATCCTCCCAACAATGATAATTGTGCCACTGCCCAAGAATTAACTTTAGTAAATACAGATGTAGGTTGCTCTATTTATAAGAGCTGCGGCACGAATATGGGTGCCTCCTCTTCTAATGCACCTACACCTAATTGTGGGGTATTTGACGGGGCAAAGGATGTATGGTATTCCGTAGTAGTGCCAAGTGGTGGAGATCTCGAACTAACCTGCTCGGAGAATTCTCCCGGAGGAAATAAAAGCTGGAGTATTGCAGCATATTCAGGTAATTGTTCGAATCTATCTCTATTAGGTTGTGCAGAGGGAACTTTTTTATCCTACCCTACCCTTTCTATTTCAGGTTTACAAAATGGGGATACAGTATACGTGAGAGTTTCTGACAATGGGAATAATGTTACTGGAAATTTCTTTCTCTGTGCGAAGACCAGTGGATCATTATTTGCTGTTCATTTCGAGAACAGTACAGCATATGAGTTGGAAGAAAGCAATAGAATTGAATGGCGGTTTTATGCATCCTCAGAATATTTGAAATTTAATATCGAGCGATCAGCAAATGGACAAGATTGGACATTATTAGACGGAATTTCCATCTATTCAAATGAGGATATATATTATACTTTAGACCCTTCGCCTATAGTTCCCACTAGCTACTATCGAATCATAGCATTGACGGACCAAGGTGAGCAATGGTTTTCTGATATTCTCTCCGTCCAAAGAACAAATAATGCTTCTGAGAATATCCTTTTCCCCAATCCTGCCGGAGACAAGCTTCACCTCTCCATGAAACCTGGACAGTTTGGAGATGATATCCTGGTAGAAGTCTTTGATCTCAGAGGGAGTAGGTTGATATCTAAGGTACACGACGCACCTAAAGGGAATATTCTCACCCTCAATGTCCAGCAACTTCCTAAGCATGCCACCTATCTTTTGAGGATTAGTGGTAGCAAGTATAGCAAGTCTTTTAAATTTACCAAATAATCACACAACGATACATCTATAAATTCACACATTGCATTAAAAAAGTCACTCCTTTAGGAGTGACTTTTTTAATGCAATATTTTATTTGGGCCACCTTAGAAAAGAAGTCATGAAATTAATAAAATTGTCCGATTCCAAATACGAGTCCTCCCTTTGCACCTCCATTGGTGTGTATCGCCCGACTGTAATCTAATCGTAAGACTATATGGTAAAATCTCTGCAATAAAACTCGTCCTCCGAAGCCTGCATAACTATAATTAGATTTTGCACTCCACCATGAGGGAATACTATCTCCAGCCTTTCTGAGCCATGCAAGGTCTGAAAAGGTTACCAATTGAACTATTCCGTATCTATTTTGATAAACTCGCCGGCGCAACTCAAAATTAAACAGTGCCATAGCCGTTCCTCGTGCTATGCGGTTGCCACTACCTCTTACATTGGCAAATCCATCGATAACATATGGAAGGAATGGAGAGTATCTATTTGTCCCATAACTTAATCTCAGTCTAAATGCGCTATTCCATTTTCCCCCCAGTTTCTTGTAGTTCTTCCATGTCACTTGTCCCGCAGCAAATGGAAACTGAGGCTCCTCCAAGGTGTAAACATACTCAGAAGAGAGTTCTAGAAAATTTCCCTCTACCATTTCATATGAATAATCCCTACGATCTAAGATGTAAGATAAAGAGATCAGTCCTTTATTCTTTTTAATAGGATGGGATAGGATTGCTACAGGATGTTCGTCAAGGGCAGTGTACACCTCATGAAATATTCCAAGTCCAGCTTCCACTCTCTGGTGTAGTCCCATCCAACGATATAATTTGGAAGAAGTACTAAATAAATCATAATTAACCAAACAAACTTGATCTTGAAAGTACAGAGGCTCGACCGTACCATATTTGCCTACTGCCCATTCATATCCCAAGGAACTATTGGTTAGACGGGGCATGCGATAAAAGGCTGAAAAAGAATGCCGATCATAATACCTATACCATATGCCAAGCGTTCCCCCCTTCCCTTTCCAATGGATATTGCTTAGACCCAACGAAACCTGAAACGCCTCTTTAAACCCACCTACATATACATAAGGATAAACGTACTTGGCCTCACGGATTTTAATCGTGATAGCTACTTGTCCGCCAGACACCCTCCACTCTCCCTTTACACTGAAAAACAAATTTATATTTCGAATATTTTGCAAATCTCTCTCGTAAATCTCTGGAGAAAATGGGGCGCCTTCCTTGCATTGGATAAAAGTACGAAGCCAATCTTCTTGTGTGACATTCAACCCCTCAAATACAATAGTATCAATCTTGTAGGGAAGATGCCTCACAATACCTTGCCCCTTTACATGGGTAAATTGAACTGTTAGAATCAAAAATAAAAGATACCTCATAAGCATTTTTCAGCCTGCAAATATACAGCATCGAATTAACCCTCACCTATTATGAGACGATCTTTTTATCTTATGCTTTAATGCGATGAACCAAACAAAACCTTATCAATTTCCCTTAAAAAAGCCTATAGGCATCCATTTGCCTCATATACTTTTCTGCTCTTCAATCTCTTTAATAACATCTCTAATCTTAATCAATTTCAATAGAAGGGCGCGAATTTCCTGCAAGGGAATCATATTAGCTCCATCCGATTTAGCAACAGCCGGATTCGGATGCGTCTCCAGAAAAAGGCCATCCACTCCGACAGCAACCGCTGCTCTACAGATCGTCTCAATCATCTCAGGTTGGCCACCCGTTACTCCTGCTTTGGAGTTGGGCTTTTGCAATGCGTGTGTCCCATCCATCACGACCGTACACCCCATCTCCTTCAAGGTGGGAATACTCCTATAGTCGACAATCAAATCTCGATAACCAAACATTGTTCCACGCTCCGTTAACCAGACAACTGAGCTTCCTGATTGCTCGACTTTATCCACGGCGAATTGCATAGACTGAGGACTTAGAAATTGACCTTTTTTAATATTCACAACTTTCCCTGTTTTGGCAGCCGCAACTAATAGATCGGTTTGACGACACATAAAGGCAGGTATTTGAAGGACATCCACATAGTCTGCAGCCATTGCAGCTTCTTCCGCACTGTGAATATCGGTCAATACAGGTATATGAAATTTATCCCTAATCGCTTTGAGAATTCGAAGACCTTCGACATCCCCAATTCCGGTAAATGAATCCAAACGACTCCGGTTTGCCTTACGATAAGAGGCTTTAAAAACAAACGGAATACCCAATTCAGATGTAATATCTACTAATTTGGAAGCTATAGAGATTGGGCTTTGGGTATCTTCGATAACGCAAGGTCCCGCAATTAGAAATAGCTCTTTGCGCTCTATGGCTTTTAAAACTCCTTCCATATCCATTTATCCACATTTAATCATAAACTAAAACCCATGCGTCCTTCCCAAACTCGCCCCTCAAAACAAATAGTTTTCTATATAAATCCTCTGTTAGACAGTCAAATTGTACTCCTACTCTATGGTATCCATTAGACTCTACAGTAAAGGGAGTATACCCTCTGCCAACTACCTTATCCAACATCTTTTTTGCATTGTCAGATCTTCTGAAGGAACCAACGACAATAACGCAAGGCTTGCCAATATGTTCCTTTATCACTTCACGGCCTTCCGCTTCTTCTTTAGGCAATGTAAGTTCATTTTTCTTGGTATGGATATTTCTAGTGGAGGGATCTCTCTGAACTTCTACTTTTGAAGTTTCAGCGCTATTAGGGACTGAATCCGACCCCAAACGCTCAATGGTCTTGGTAATAACAAACAATATAAGTGCACTCAAGACTAGGGCTGTAATTACCCCCCACAAAGTCCACTCATCTCCCTTCAACTCATTATCATTATTGGTCTCATGAACCCTTAGCGGCGTAGAAAAAACATCTTCCTTTTCTTCCTCAGTGTATTTTACCGGCTGGGCAGGGACTATAGGCATTCCATAAAAATCCGCGGACCAATCGATTTCTTCAGGGACAAAATATATCCTATTGTCGTCTTTGACAAACATCCCAAGTTCAGCCATTTCATACCTGCCCTCTCTTATCAAACTATCCTCTAACTCTGAGAGATAAGCATCAAAAAGTTGCTGTGCCTCCTCCTTAGAAACACTATATTTATCCTTGATAAAATCAATGCATTCGCTAAGAGTTGCCTGGGAAGATGTCGGAGAAGTATCGAAAGTAGCATAGGTCCCCTTTGGTGCTGCATAGTGAGCCATGGGGTTGATTTCGACGCTGTGATGAGACCACAAAAGGCGTCCCAACCGAGGCAGCGTCAACTCACCTCGCTCCTTAAGAAATGCAATTAAAACCCATATTATCTGCGGCTTCATACCAAGTATTAATGGTCGGTTTCACCACCATTTTGTTAAAAAAATCAACACTCCGGCAATCTTCATCTCACTCCATTCATTAGAAAATGTAAGTTGAACGACCTTTGACTGTACAATATATACATTACACATCCAATTATCGCACCAAATTAACGGAATAATCAAAAAAGTTGTACTTTTATACCCAAATCAAGTGATGAGTTTAAATTCTTCCTGAAAATATAGCTGAAGGCATACGATAGATTTTTATAGTCCGTCATTAGCAAAGGTAATGGGAAATATCTATCATGGCAAGGTTAATTCGCTAAGATAATTTATGACATGGCCCTAGTTATTGGAAGGTATTCTTTAACAAATAAATTCAATTTGAACAAGTACCCGGTTCTTTTAAAATATAGCATCATGCACAAGCACAACTTTCTACTATATACACTCTTCTTAACATTTGTTGGATATAATACGCTCTTTGCTCAGAAGAAAATAGATGGATCCTATGCCTTCCACTCTAATCCAGCGAAAAAATATGCCTTGTACATACCCTCAGGTTATGACCCCCATCAACCCTCTAAGGCTATATTGGGACTTCATCCCTATAACACTCGCCGATGGAATGCTTCTACTTGGAGAGATAAATTGGTTGACTTTGCGGAAATGAATAATCTTATTCTCATATGCCCTGATGGAGACGCCGACGGCAAAATCGATGACCCAATTGATACAGCCTTCACAAGTTCTCTATTGGATTCTGCATTTATTTGGTATAATATCGATAGGGATAAGCTATTTATCATGGGATTCTCTTGGGGAGGACGTACGACCTATACATACGGTCTTCGGCGTGCTAAAAAATTTGCCGGCTTTATCCCTATGAGCCCGGCGATTAACGGGATTGGACTATTTGAAACCCTAATTTCAAATGCCAAGTCTAAGCCATTTTACCTCATTTGCGGCAGTAAGGATAGTCCGAATCAAAGATTTTATGCTCCCATGAAAGCACTGAAAAATGCAGGGGCCTTAGTAAACGACAGCTTACTCATCGGCGTAGGGCATACAGTTGATTATAAGGGAAGTACGAAGATGTTTGACATTGCATTTGATTGGGTAGATAGTTTGAATACACTAATTACCTCCGTACCAGGTTCACCTTCAGTGCCTGACATTCAATTATACCCTAATCCGGCACATCATTCTCAGCAAGTCACTGTATCGATACCAAATAAAATGGCCGGTGAATGTACTATTCACTCCCTCAAAGGAAGTTTGTTGTACCGCAAAAACTTTGCAGAAACTTTATTGTTACCTGATTTAAAAGCAGGAAATTATATCATACAGGTCTCTTACAATCAAATAACACGAACCTATAGACTAGCTATCCTGCCTTAAACACACCCAAAACTAGCATAAATTGACTTATAATGAAAGTGTGGCATCCGTTGAATAAGTGGTTGAGGATAGGGGCATTGTTATTCATTTTGTCTATACTTGTTTTTTTTATCACATCAAGAAGGACAGTCCCCCTTAACACACGATATACCCAAGGCAATCTAGTTCAATACGAGCAAAATATCATGCTTGAGGGGAGCAAAAATGGACTCAATCTCCCTCTTTTCTTTTTCAGTTTGCGGCCTCTATCCTTGGCAGACACCCTTTGTCATATCCCGTATTCCTCTATTTATCAAAATCTAAGGCTTCTTTCATTGCACTTTGGAAATGGGACAACTGCAATAGAATTCAGAAATAAACTGAAGTTATTGTATCTACAAATACAGCAACTGAGCGCCCAGAGTTCAAAAGACAATGCCCTTCTCCAATATATCCGTTTGGCATTGAGAAGGTCCTATGTATCCGAAATCAACCAAGACTTTTCCCAAATCCAAAACACCTTAGAAGCCTTGGATACACTCGAAAATATAAATTCTCAATGGGAGACTCTTTACTCATTATGGACTCAAGAGGCAAGAACACACTGGCGCAACTACCTTCCCTCAATCCATTGGCATGGCACGGATAATCAGTATATGAAATGGTTAAAGAGTATAGTCCCTTTTCTATTTGCGAAGTCCCATCAAAACTTCAATCATACTCTTCCTCTTTGGCATGCTTTGCGCTGGACCTTATTTATTAATTTCTTCTCTATCATTATCATTCTTTTAATATCCATTCCTGCCGGCCTATTACTTGGTACTATGGCCAAAAAGAACAGTAAAAGAAATGTAAAGGCAATCCTATTTGGGCTTTACAGTATACCGGATTTTTGGTTGGCCACTATGCTAATCGTCCTATTTACATCCACAGCCTACTGTTCATTCTGCAAGTGGTTTCCTGTTCCCGGCATGCTGTATGTTGAAGAGAAGGGATTTGCTGAGACTGTTTTTACACATCTCTCTTATTTTATTTTGCCTTTTATAGTAACCACTACAGATGCCATCGCATATCTGACCAATCAAATTGCAAGTACTACTGAATACCAACGCACAAAAACATATATTCAGGCTGCCAAAGCCAAAGGATTATCGAGGCAAGCCGTCTTGATTAGACATTTGGCCCCAAATGCACTTTTTCCTTTGATAGTACTACTTGTGGACATTATCCCTGGCCTTGTCACAGGCGCATTAGTAGTAGAAATCGTATTCAATATACCTGGAATGGGAAGGCTACTTTATGAATCCGTACTGAGTGGAGACATTACAACTATACGGAGCATTCTATTGCTCATAGGAAGTTTAACTATTCTAGGTTATGTAATTACCGACCGAATCTTAGATCGCATGAATCCCACTATAAAACTTTCAGAGTATTGATAAAGCGAATATTTCATACTGTTACACGTCTTTGGGCCAACAACGATGCACCACGCTGGTCATTTTTTTATATAGCATTTATTATTTTTATTGGAATATTTTCATTTCTAATAGCTAATAATAAGCCAATTATTTGTAAGTATAACGATAAAATAATATTTCCTATCTTTAGGCATCATCGTGATTTATCGACTATTTCTCCATGGAAAAAGCGCCAATTCGACTGGGCGATATGGCCAATCATAAGGTATCTGCCTGAAGATATTGACCTTCACAGTATGCATGCTCCACCCTTCCCCTTAGCTAAAGATTCCAGTGGAGCCCCTCATTATTTAGGAACTGATGAGTTGGGACGGGACGTTGCTGCCGGAATCATTCATGGCACCTTTATTTCATTATTCATAGGAATCGGAGCGATGCTCATTTCGTTAATCATTGGTTTAACATTTGGATTGACCTCCGGCTATTGGGGCAACCATCAACTATACATAAACCGATTTGCTTTCGTTTTATACCTGCTAGGAATCCCATATTTGATCTTATGGTTCACATCCAGCCGATGGATTGATGAAGGTGCAGCTTATTGGCGCAACATTGGAATGATCTCCTTAATGGTAGTAGCAGTAGGTTTTGGTATGAAATGGTTAACTAAGAACTACGACAAGCGCATTCGATTTCCCATTGAACGGTATGTCATGGACTTTATTCAGCTTTTCTCAAGTATACCGGGATCATTTATCCTTTTAGTCTTACTAAGTGGATTCCTTCCGCCTTCACTATGGAGTGTAGTGGCAATTATAGGAGGACTTGGTTGGACAAGAATTGCGAATTTAGCCCGGG
>JALSTN010000190.1 GCA_026983735.1 Saprospiraceae bacterium
CCTACGTCGTAGAATACCGCGACAGCGAAGGGTTTACCACCCTCAAAGCCGGAGATATCACCTTGGTGCGGTGAAGGGGGGGGATTGATGGGAACCTCGTTTAAACAGGGGAAGGCGGGGGGATATGACCAACGGATTTTAATGTGGGATATATCGTATAGACGGGATAAATCCCGTCTACACATGAATTTTTTTTTAAATACCAGGGTTTTGTTTCAAATAAATTTGAAACGCCATTGGGAAGGCGGGGGATATGACCATCGGATTTGATGCAGGATATATCGTGTAGACGGGATAAATCCCGTCTACACATGATGTTTTTTTTAAACACCTGGATTTTGTTTCAAATAAATTTGAAACGCCATTGGGAGGGCGGGGGATATGACCAACGGATTTTAATGTGGGATATATCGTATAGACGGGATGCCTCCCGTCTTTACTGGAGGTCTCCCGTCTACAGGAAACGTCCTATATCCCAAGAAAGAAACCTCTATTTGAAATCTTTGGAAATTTCTAAGGCAACATTTAGTTGATTTGTAAGGCATCCGTATTATCTTTGCAGCCAATTTAACATTCAAAGCCAAACTAAGATGCCACACAAACCATTTGATAAATTGACCGAGTCCGAATTTCGCCAATTGGAAGATGCCTTGGCGCTCGTCACCATTCTCATCGGAAGTGCAGATGGAGAGATCGATAGAAAAGAAATTGCTTCAGCGGTCAAACTGACACATATCCGCACCTATCTGGAAAAAAATGCAATGCATGAGATCTACGAAGATTATGCTAATCGAATACAACCCCGGATTGAGGAATTGTTAGAAGAACTTCCGGGAGATACCAGGCGTAGGATTCAAGACGTAAGTGATCGACTCGCCAAGATCAACCCCATTCTCAAAAAATTGGATGTAGCCACTGCTACAACGATTTACAAAAACCTAAAGAGTTTCGCACGGCACATAGCCTCTGCTTCAGGGGGATTTCTCGGAGCGTTTAGTATTTCCAGAGAAGAAGAAGAGTTATTGGACCTTCCGATGTTGGAGCGATGGCCATAGATATTTCTCTAAGAAATTCTTCTATAGAATTGCTTAGCAGTTTGAGCGATGAACCACGAGTAAAGATTGCCTCGCATGCTAATGAAGTAAACGGAAACTCTTGTAGATAGAAATGACACTTGTTGCAAAATAATACCCACATAAATTTTATTACTTTTAACAAGACTAACAGTACATAAAATTTATACAAATGAGTTGCCTTTATCTGTGTATAGAAATTTTGAAATAAACACTTCAATATTTTACAAAATTTTAAACGCATGAAAGCGATTTCTCCAGCAACATTTCTACAAACGGATGCCGGAGAAAAATCTGTACTTCTGGATGTCCGGACTCCCTCGGAATTTGAGGAAGGACATCTGGTTCACGCAGTCAACCTCCCCTTATTTGACGATCAAGAACGTGCGATTATCGGAACGCTCTACAAACAAAAGGGCAAACAATCTGCTATTCTTGAAGGGTTAAAAATAACGGGGCCCAAAATGGAGCCCCTTGTCCGGCAAGCCCTGCATTTTGCCAATGGAAATCTTATCTCCTTGTATTGTTGGCGAGGAGGAATGAGAAGCAATAGTGTAGGATGGCTTCTTCAGACGGCCGGTCTAAAGGTCCAAGTCATTGAAGGTGGTTATAAAGCACTACGGGCAGAGATGACGAAATTTATCCAAACGACGCCTTGGAAGATTATTCTCTTAGGTGGCCCAACGGGAAGTGGAAAGACCCATATTCTTCACCGTCTTGAGAAGGAGGGACAACAAGTCATTGATCTGGAGGGGTTGGCACATCACAAAGGATCTGCCTTTGGTTGGATTGGAGAAGAGGAACAGCCCACCAATGCCCAATTCCTCCATGAGTTGTATACCCGGCTTCGTCCATTTGATCCGAGGCTACCCATCTGGGTAGAAGCTGAGAGTATCACTATTGGCAAAGTGCGCATTCCTCCTGTCTTTTGGGAGCATATGCTTCGTGCCCCTAGAGTGGATATTTCCGTACCCAACGATACAAGATTGGACCAACTCGTGATGGACTATGGCCAATTCCCCAAAGAGCATCTTATCCATGCCTTCTCGCGAATCCAAAAAAGATTGGGCGGAAAGGCTTTTAAAGAAGCCACAGAAGCAGTGCTTCGAGGGGACCTTAAAAAAGCGGCCCAATTGGCCCTGTGGTACTACGATAAGACCTATGCGTACGCTCGTCAGAAAGCGAATAACCCGACATTGGGTTCCATCCAATACAAGGAGGGATGGTCTGAGATAGATCTCTCTCCACTAATAGACTTAGCAAGTAAAAATAACACTACACAAGATGTCTAAAAGACTTACCGAATACAGCCACGGCAGTGGTTGTGGTTGCAAAATCGCCCCCAACAAATTAGAAGAAATACTCGCAGCTTCCCGATTTCAGACACCGGATGAAAGCTTGATTGTCGGCGTTCACACCGGGGATGATGCTGCTGTAATAAAATGGAACGACGATATTGGCATTATCAGCACAACTGACTTTTTTACTCCTATAGTGGATGACCCCTTTGACTTTGGACGTATTGCGGCGACCAATGCATTGAGTGATATTTATGCCATGGGAGGTCAACCCATGATGGCCATTGCAATCTTAGGTTGGCCAGTAGAACGACTGGCTACTTCTGAAGCTGCTAAAGTACTAGAAGGTGCCAAAGAGACGTGCAACCGTGCGGGTATAAGTATCG
Source organism: Saprospiraceae bacterium (assembly GCA_026983735.1). GTDB lineage: Bacteria > Bacteroidota > Bacteroidia > Chitinophagales > Saprospiraceae > JALSTN01. The sequence goes on from JALSTN010000190.1 coordinate 2,758, forward strand.
CAGGGGGACATAGTATAGACGCTCCTGAGCCCTTCTTTGGACTGGCGGTAACAGGACAGCTTCAGCTTACCCATCTCAAAAAAAACAGTACCGCTCAAGTTGGCGATTTACTCTTCCTAACCAAACCCCTCGGCACCGGTATAGTCGCTACTGCCATCAAAAGAGATAAAGTTCGACCTGCAGATGCCCGGTATGCCATAGAGGTCATGTGTACACTTAACAATATCGGCTCAAAATACGGCACCCTACCCTACATCCATGCGATGACAGATGTAACAGGATTTGGCCTAGCGGGACATCTAATCGAAATGTGCCAATCTGCGAAAGTATCTGCCGAGATTCAGTATGAAATGGTTCCCACCTTTCCCAATGATATCCTCCCTTTCTATCTCAACCAATTCATCTTCCCAGACAATACTTTTCGAAATTTTAGCAGCTACGGCCAGAAGATTACCAAATTGGATGGCCAACAACTGCAAATCCTATGTGACCCGCAAACAAGTGGAGGATTGCTCGTCGCAGTTGACCCCGCACACCGCAATGATTTCGTAGCTTTCAATGCCACGCAAGATCAAGAAGTGTTCTTTATAGGAGAAATACATCCTCCAAAAACACGATTACTCCATGTAAATTAAGTAGTAAAGCACGTAAAAGTATCTGTGTTTTATTCATTACCCTACGATAAAAAAAGAGAAGTCAATCTTAAGTATTAACTTCTCTTTCAAAGTACTTGCCCACAAATTTGTTATATTAAAAATACTAGGGAGAGTCGTTTTACTCTACTTTGAGCATTTTGCCACGGTACACCTTCCCGTATGAAGAATTTCCCACCGGCACAACCATGTATATCCCCGGCATTAAACCATACAATTCTAAATATACTGCATCAGATTTAAGCACTGGTATAGTCATGATATTTTTCCCCAATACATCAAAGACATTTACACGACCATCAAAGGGCTCTGAAAAATGTATCCTTGTTATCCTGTGTGCAGGGTTTGGACTCAGAGTATAGCTACCCAACATATCATCCTGGACAATATCTTTATTGGCAGATATCAAGTCCAACAGAGTAGCTCTATCAAAATACATAATTGCCGTGGCATAAGTCTCTTTGATTAAACTATTTCCTGTAGTATCTGCCAATGAAACGGACAAGAGTATATCACCATTAGAGAGTTCTTTGAATGATCTTGGAAGGATTAATCTTCCGGCAGGGCTAAATGGTTCATCTCTAAAGATGTACATTCGTTGATTGTCTGGCTTGAAAAATTTCAAGTCCCAATCATCGAATGGCTTCTTTGTCGTCAGAAATAGTATTCCATCCTCCATAGCAAAGGATGCCCCTTCCTCTACTTGTATTGGATTTACCTGATAAGAATAAAGTGGGGTTCCATCAAAGTTAAAAGCATAATTGTAGTTATTGTTTAAAGGTACCCAGTTCGAAGATGGATATCCCTTGAACACTACTCTTCTATTATCATAATACGCTATACCCCCCGGCAGGATATCTTTAGGAATTTTATCCGTAAGATCAATGCGCTTAATGAAATTCAAAGAACGGTCATAATAATCGAATACAAAGCTTCTCCTATCCGGATCAAATTGACCATAAAACACCGGATGACAAAGTGTATCGTCATTGCCCATCTCCATCGGGTTAAAATAATGAAAAACAGGAAGTCCCCCTCTATCTTTAAACAGCTTTTCTTTATGTTCCAACAACTGCCCATCCTCACTTACGACTATCCTCTGCAATCCGTAACTACCTTCCTCCGGTGTTTCTACATCATGTACAGCCTGAATGATCTCATATCTTCCGGAGTCGAGTTTATGAATCAATCGTTTATTATTAATAACGATATAACCATTGGCACCGCGCAAATAGAACAATTCTGCCAAAGAAGAATCCGGTTGAGTACGGACACTATTTCTGATTAATGATAGATCTTCAGCATCAAACACCATCACCCCAAATCGACCTGAATCCAGCCTCCCATCACCCGGAGTATTATCTGTCAGAACATAGACCTCCACTCGGCTTTCTCCATCCGTCAATTCAAAGTCCATACCATACCCTAAAGCATTGCCATTAGAATCCTTCAGCACAGGAAGAGTGTTATACGCTACTATTCGACCATCTTTGGGGTCTACTTTTTGAACCATGATGCGCCTTACCCCTATGGTACCATTCCATCCACTCATCAGATACAAAAAACCTTTACTGTCCTGATGAATTTGGGGTTCCAATACAAATTTAAATCCATTATTTGGCTGAAGGGCAATAGTATCATACACATCCACCAAGCCGCTATCTCTTAGCATCATCGTCCACCTTGGCTGCAACTTTCCAAAAGATACAGGTCCTATCGTATCCTGACCTACTCCTTTCAATGAAAATATCAGAAGAAGAATTCCCACTTTCAATAATATATATCGTTTCATTTTTATTATTTTTTATTTTTTATCTTTTAGAAAATGTCTTTACAATGCCTTTTTGATTCCCCTCAGAGGGGATAAAGGAGACCGTATATACCCCCGACATCAAGCCGGATAAATCTAATCGAATCCTCCTTTGTCCATATATGGCCTGCCGCTGAAGCACTTTACCTTCCATTGTGCCGATTTGAATAATCCCATTCTTCTTAGCTTCAAGTTCTAACGTAAGCATATCCCTCACCGGATTAGGAGATAATCGGAAAGTCTCATTCGTTTTAGGAGATACTGTATTTGTCAAGACCCCTAGGGTCTCCGGACTCATCCTAAACAGGACTCTTCGAGGACTATCTACTAGATTCTTGTCCGTAGAATCCAAAAATACAAACTGCTTAGCAGTAATCAAGTAATCGCCATCGGAAAGTTTTACCATTTGGCTCGGATTAAAGTATCCGGGACTAGTAAAGTAAAATTTTCGCTTTAGCTCCAAATGCCCTTGTCCATCCGACATCCAAAATTGCATCGCACCTTCTTGATTATTACCGTTTAGAAACAATAGTCTACCTCGTTTATCCAGCACCATCGCCTTATAATAAAATGAAGGTAGTGTACATGTCTCGAGCAACTTCCCCTGATGATTGAACACCATAGCATAGAACGCTTTCGGAAAACCGGAAGATGGATTGTAGCATTCTGCCACAACCAAAAAATACTTGGCATCTACATAGGGATACCCAACGATACCTAACTTTCTATCCGGCTTAAGCGCATAGCTCAAATCAATCGAATCCATCACATTAAACGCTCTGTCAAAGTGATAAAGCGTTGCAACCGAACTATCCTTAGAATAATAATACTGGGAAATATACATAAGTGTATCGCTATTAATCAGGACAATAGGGGCTCTGACCGTTGCATTCTCGTTTATTGGCAAACTCCAAGGCAACAGCCCGGACTTTAGTCGATGTCGTTTTTCAGACAACTTCTTCCCTCGGCTATCGAGTACATATCCCACCAGATCATGAATCCAATGGGTTTGAGCAGAATCGCTAGATGCCTCCTTTCGAAAATAATAATACGTACTATCAGACTGTGGTAGGAATTTACTTCTCGCACCAAAGGTAAAAGAAGGATAGGGACTAATAAAAGCTTCATCCTGTGGATCTCCTCGTAAGACATTATTAAGAGACAAATCAGATCCAGATAAACCAAATACAATCATGCGTAGTTTATCATCTGAATACACTCTCTTATAGTTTCCTAGTACTTTGATGGTGTTATCCTGTCCGGTTAATAACTGAAAAGGAAGGCTTCCAAAATATATACTATCCGTCTCAATCCCAAAATCGTGGTGAAAATATGACAGTATATCCCCGTTAGAAAGATCCACTTTTATTACAAAAAATCCGAAATATTTATAGGGCATACCATCATAGGTAGTTGCCTCAAAAACCATAAACATAGTGTCGCTCCCCCATTCTAACTGATCTCTCAAATATCTAACGGAAGCATAAGGATCATATGGGACACTGTCAATACCCACTGCTGCAGTATCCTTCAGTAAAACCACCCATTTTGGCTTGTAATCTTTAAATTCTAAGGGCTTCTCCTGACCTATTATCCGAAATGGACTAATAACAAGAAGAAGTAAAAATAAATGTATTTTATAATTGTTTCTGGTCATAATAACTTATTTAGATGACTAAATTACAACCTCCCTTTTGAATAGATTATTAATTTACCTGCTCTACTCAAGAGGGAGGCTGACTGAAGAAATTACTAATTGCCGCAATATCCGACTACACATTCGTTTAGAGGAACTCCATCACAACTTACTACCTGAGTACCACAAGGTGTATTGGGATGAGTAACTGTAGATGTAAAACGACTGAGCGACCCATCTGTATTAGCACAATAAAACCCTTGGTATACACAACATCCAATCCCACAAACACCTCTGTTCCAACCACCACCTGTTATAGGATTAAAACACCACTGATAACAGGTCTTCAGTTCAAATCGCATTTGAACTGCGGCTGGCCCTCCTGCATATGGACAATCCGCTACAGTATAATGAAGATCTTCCACTCGATCAGGTTGACCTAAATAATCATCCGAAATCCACCAATACAAGACTCGCTCCAGCTCGGTATAAGCATCTGTAAGACACTGGATAAAACAAGTCTGATCATTGGGGGGACAAGAGGCTTGGCAATTCTGAATCAATTGATTATTAAAACCAAAACAATCCGGCACTGTCCACGTCCAGTCTAAATCCTGAATCACATAAAGATCAGTCCCCTTATAATCACAGTGATAGATCTTATAAGATACCTTAAGCTTACAATAGCCGGGCAAGTCAATGATGCGGTCAACTACATTCTCTACTTCTTCACAATCTATGTCCCCGGATGTATGCATATCGGCATCAAAATCGCAGTCGATTATATCATCTCCCTCCATTGAAGCATCTGAAGGATGGACTACCTCGGAGTGTGCTACCTCTTGTGTTTCAAGCTTATGCAAGGCTTCAACCCCATCCGGACTGGGAGGATTTAGGTCTGTACATCCAATAAAATTTAAAGAGACAAATAACATAAGAATGTAATAAACTAGAGAGATAAGGTTTGTTCCATAGAAAGAACTCAGCTTTCCTACATGTTGGCTTTCGAAGGTAATGGCACGGGCATCCCTATGCGCCGTGTGTGTGTGTGTGTGTGTGTGTGTGTGTGCAACATACTGTTACACAGTTCTTTAAGCAAACGTTTCATAATTAAAAATTTTATTGATTAGATAATAAATTACATAATAAAGTGTAATAATACATCTTACCAATCACGCGAATCCATAGGCAAAAAGATGTTCAGAAGGAGGATTCTACGACAAATATAAACAAATTATTGACATTGTCAGGTGTTTTATGAAAAATTTTTAGATTTAATACAAAAATGGAGTCGTTATTGAAATAAATCATTGAGCACTTTCCCCACCAAGTCATGTTTTAGAATAGATTAATTTTTATTTATGGCCTATTCAATCACAAAATACTCCAAGCTGTGTACTTTTAATTAAAGTTTACCGCATAAATCAGCATCTAGACTACCATATGCTTTATATCCTAGCACAAAATGTTGGCATGGGTAAGCGGGATTATACCATTCCGGCAATGCGGATTTTATTCAAAGTCGATTTACTTTTAGTCGTGGTATTATTCTTTTGTGAACATTCTAATTGTTCCTTTTTAATTATCCGGTATAGGACAATCGGAATTCAACCATTTCATACCCCAAAAAAAGGATCCACGTGATCCTTAGAAGAGCGCTCATAAGATGCAAAACGGGAGGAAAACCCCTCTTCGCTATAGTCTATACAAATCTTACTGTCGGGATTGGAACCGGGTACAAAATTAAGGTGTATATTAGCCGCATGAAAATATTGACCTCAGATGATTTACGTGCTGCAGATCGATACACAATCGAGCATACACCTATCAACTCCTTAGATCTAATGGAGCGAGCGGCAACACTTTGGGCCCTGCAGTTTGCAGAAGATTATCCGGATACCCATCACAAGGTATGCGTAGTCTGTGGTCCGGGCAATAATGGAGGGGATGGATTAGTGATCGCACGTTGGCTGGCGGAAAATGCATATGAGGTGGAAGTGTGGCTGCCTCGAATATCCGACCGATGCTCACCGGAATTTAATGCTAATTTACAACGACTTCCCGATAGACAAGGGATTGTCCTTCGACACATCAGGAGCGAGGGCGAGCTTCCCACACCGGACAGAAGTTCAATTTTTATTGATGCCCTGTTTGGGTCAGGATTAAGCCGGCCTATATCTGGTATAGGCGCAAGGCTGATTGAACTCATTAATCTTACGAGTAATTGTACGGTGGCAGTAGATATGCCTTCCGGTCTTCCGGCTGATCACTCCCCTACCGGTCCGGTGATGAAGTGTCAACGGACTTATACCTTTCAAGTACCAAAACTCACATTACTCCTGGATGAATACCACGAATTGACTGGAGATTGGAAGATATTGGATATCGGTCTTTCAGAGGAATTTATTGCAGAGATTCGGGCAAACCATTTTATGCTGGACCTGCCTTTAATCAAATCCTTATACCTCAGTAGAAAGATAACAGGGCACAAAGGCAATTTCGGCCATGCCGGTATTACAGCGGGGAGTTATGGAAAAATAGGCGCTGCCATGTTATGTGGACATGCATGTCTGAGGGCAGGGGCAGGACTGGTCACTTTGCATCTTCCCGGATGTGGGGTTATCCCATTGCAAACTGCCTTACCGGAAGTGATGTTATCCCCGGATAATCACGATTATTGTGTGACGGCTATACCGATAGATGACAAATATTCTATTCGGGGAATTGGCCCCGGACTGGGCACCAACGAACTAGCGGCTCAGGCATTGGGTCGTTACCTTAAATTCGCCCGTTCACCGGTCTTATTGGATGCAGATGCACTCAATATTCTGAGTCAAAATAAGGATGGCTTAGCCGCTCTTCCTGAGCGGAGTGTATTGACTCCGCATCCCAAGGAATTTGTAAGGCTATTTGGAGAGAGAAACACCCCTATAGAGCAGTTGGAACTGCAGAAGAAGATGAGTATGCACTATGGCATTTATATAGTATACAAGTCACACTATTCTAGGGTAACAACGCCTGAAGGGCTCATTTACTTCAATAGTACCGGCAACGATGGCATGGCTACAGCAGGTAGCGGGGATGTCTTGACCGGTATCATCACCGGATTACTCGCCCAAAGGTATTCGCCACTCCATGCCAGCTTAATCGGCATGTATCTACATGGATTAGCCGGGGATATCGCCGCAGACAAACTCGGACACAACGCCTTGATAGCAGGAGATATAATTGATCATTTAGGCTTTGCCTTTCAACTAATTTCTTAATACCGATGGGGCTGCACAAACTGATTATCACTGTATAATCCCTGTAAAAATAGCAACGTAATACAGTCCTGCCAACAGGAAAACAACACCCGCAACATATCGCATCGCTTTCTCCACTTGAGCAATTCGGTGATAAAAAACTCCAACTTTTCCAACAGCAAAAGCCAACAGATAAGTGAATAATATAACCGGAAGACCTGTCCCAAAAGCAAAGACAATCGGAAGATATAACCCCTTAGCGGAAGAAAGGGTCATCGGAATCAAAACCCCAAAATACAATGCGCCACTATACGGACAAAAAGCCAATGCAAAAATAACCCCTATCAAAAAAGCACCCAAAAGACCTCTATCCTGAAACCTCTCCGATAATCGCTCTTGGAAGGAAGATTTTCCTAAGAACCCCAAACGAATTACACCCAGCATCACCAGTCCAAGTACGATCAAAAGCGGACCCAGGAATTTCTCTCCATTTTGATTAAAGAAGCGAGCGACGTGAAATTTGCTTGCCCCCATATACAAGATCAAACCAATCGTGGTATAACTAAATGCCCGCCCTAGAAAATATACTACACCACTCAAGAATACCTTACGTTTGTCTGCTATATTCTTTGAGATAAAGGCAGTCGCTGTTATATTTGTCGCCAATGGGCAAGGACTAATGGCCGTCATTAATCCAAGCAAAAATGCCGATAGGACAGGGATATTATACGAATCGAGCAAGGACTGTAGATAGTCCATTAAAACTTATTGAGCTCCCCTTCAATAATCGCCTTGAGCTGCGTAGAAAAGGCCTTCTGATCCCGACCTTTTGCAAACGCAAATTCAGTCAAATCGATATGTGTCTCCTTCCCTCCTCGTACAATATTGAGAAATAAGGCTGTACCGGTAGCCTCATAGGCTTCTGCCATCTTATAGTTTTTCTCTTCATCGACATTGACCGCTTTAAACACGACTTTTCCATTTTTTAGTTGCTCTGAAAAATAATTGTCTAAGGTGTAATGCGTACTGGCTTCTATCGCTCGACAAGTAACACAACGATGAGTGCCGTAAAAATCTATCACTTCGATGTGATTCGATTGATTAGCACTTTGATAAGACGTCCTTCCCTCCTGTGCCAAACAAGAATAGGCAAATATACTTGCAAAGAAGAAGATAAACAATGTTGACCATTTCATATCTTTAAAATTTTCTAATAAATTGTAAATAAATGTATTATAAAATTTCTGCAGCTATGTAACCGCTGCGCTCTCACATGAATTTTTTTAA
>JALSTN010000191.1 GCA_026983735.1 Saprospiraceae bacterium
AGTGTAACGCACTTGTTCAGATCCGGGATTTATTCCGAGTTTTCCTTTTAAGGGGATGTCTTTTTCTATAGCTTGGCGGGCGATGGAAGCAGCGCGTGATAGATCTTCATAGGAAGAATTAGTACAAGAACCGATTAATCCCCATTCTACATCAACAGGCCAATCTTTATCTCGCAGCACTTCTTTCATTTCAGAGACTTTCGTATTGAGGTCAGGGGTGAAAGGGCCGTTGAGTTGGGGTTCGAGTTCATTCAAATTAATCTCGATGAGTTGGTCGTAGTATTTTTCCGGATGGGCATACACTTCCGGATCGGATCTCAAGTAGGATTTAATCGTGTCGGCGATCTGCGCAACATCTTTTCTTCCAGTCGCATTCAAATAACGAGAGAGCGCTTGGTCGTAGGCAAAATTGGAAGTTGTGGCTCCTACTTCAGCACCCATATTGCAGATGGTTCCCTTTCCGGTGGCAGAGAGGGATTCGGCTCCTTCGCCGAAGTATTCAATTATTGCACCTGTTCCTCCCTTTACGGTCAACAATCCGGCCACTCTTAGAATAATATCTTTGGGAGCGGTCCATTGTTGTAAGGATCCAGTGAGTTTTACCCCGATGAGCTTTGGCCATTTGAGTTCCCAAGGCATATCGGCCATGGCATCTACCGCATCCATGCCACCGACTCCGATAGCGACCATTCCTAAGCCTCCTGCGTTGACGGTATGGGAGTCGGTCCCGATCATCATACCACCGGGGAAGGCATAATTCTCAAGAACTACTTGGTGAATGATTCCTGCACCGGGTTTCCAAAAATCAATACCATATTTTTTAGCAGCTGATTCCAGAAACAAAAATACTTCATTGTTTCTGTTCAATGCTTCTTGTAAATCTTTATCTGCGCCTTGATATGCTTGTATGAGGTGATCCAAATGAACGGAAGAGGGAACTGCAACTTTTTTTCTTCCTACGTTCATGAACTGGAGCAAGGCCATTTGAGCAGTAGCATCTTGCATTGCGACACGATCCACTTTAAACTCTACGTAGTCTTTTCCACGTGTGTACGAACGGCTTGCATCGCCTTCCCAAAGGTGGGAGTACAATATTTTTTCACTTAAGGTCAATGGGCGACCTACTACTTTACGAGCGTGGTCTACACGTTGTGGCATCCTTTGATATACCCCTTTGATCATTTCCAAATCCAACATATGGTTATTCATTTTATTAATTAATAATAGATAGTCAGGAGAAAGAGCGATTGCTCGATTGCTATGCTCTACCGTTTCATATGTTTGAAACAAACCTGTCCGATGCTAGTTCTTAAAACACCTTTCTATTTCTACGATTATTTGAAGAATTCATAGTGTTTATACTGCTTGTGGCGAATCCGGGAGTCAGACCTTTACACATCGTCCAAAAACCAGCAAAATAGCACGAATTTTTGGTTAGGGATGGACGCTAAACAGTCTAAGTTTGCCGTCATTTATAGCTACTAAAACACCTGGCAAGTGTTTTTTTCCCAGTCTGATCGGTCTTATATCTCTGACATTGTAGGGAACAAAAAACCCGGTTTTACTTCCTTCTTCTACTTTAAAATGTCCATTTCCATCATTGAGAAGTAAAACCCCTACATTGGCATCTGCGCGCGTTGTTTCGGGTTCGGACTCAAACATATTGCCCGCCATTAAAATATCGGGTTTTCCATCACCATTATAGTCTTTTATGATGATTCCGTTGATAACGGAAAACTGTGTTTCAGTAGGTAGCCTTATTGGTATGAAATCGTCGCTCTCCCGTTTAAACAGGGAGGTAGAAAATAATTTTGACTCGAGGTGCAGGGCTTTTTCTATCTTTTTACCAAGGATGTCATTGACATCGGCAGCAGCAAAATCGCGATATGTAGGAAACTTGTCCTTGATGTAATTGAGCTCTTCAGAGGAGCATTGGCGACCACGGATGGGGACCAATTTGCCATCTAGGTTTTTGGCCAGGTAAGGGTCGTAGGTTCCATCCCCGTCAAAGTCTTCGGCATAGATGTGAAACGGGATTTTTTCCGAGGCATGAAACTTGTAGTTTTCTCCTAGATTGCCCCCTATTAGATCCAGGTCTCCATCGCCGTCTAGGTCACCGGTGGCCAGTCTAAACCACCATCCGGTTGTGTTTTTTAAGCCGGGATAATCTGTTTTTATGAAATGGCCGTCCTTTTGGAGTAATATGGTAATAGGCATCCATTCGCCTGTGACTATGAGATCTGTTTGACCATCTTTGTTGACATCTTGCCAAAGGGCATCGGTGACCATACCTAGTTTGATAAAGGATTTTTCTTGTGCGTCTACTAATTTTCCATGGTCGTTTCTGAGTAATATACTATTTGTGGGATAAGGGTAAAACCGGGGGAGGATTCTTCCTCCGATAAATAGGTCGAGGTCTCCATCGTGATCATAATCAAAGGGTCGAACTACAGAGCCTGACACTCCGATAGCAGGAAGTTCAGCTTTTTTGGTAAAGTGTCCATGGCCATCATTTAGATAGAGGCGGTCTTGGTAGTGTTTATCGTTGGCAGGGTATTCGCTGCTGCCACTAACTACATACAGATCTTGGTCTCCATCTCCATCGAGATCAAAAAAAGCAGCTCCGGTATCTTCATAACTCAGGTCTTCTTGGAGCAAAGGTTGGTCTGTGATATGAAATTCTCCCATTTTATCTTGTGAATAGATCGCTCCTGTGGTTAGAAAAGAGCCACCTACGAAGAAATCATCCAATCCATCTCCATTGATATCCCCGACAGCGATGGCCGGACCATGCTCCGTCTCACTGTGGGGAAGAAGTACTTGGTATTTGAAGTCTTCGAAATTATTATCTTTATGGACATAGGGCGGGAAGATGTGTTGATCAGTAATATCTGTAAATAAGGAAGGTTTTGCGAGTAGGGTATCTTTAGGTACGGGGGATGCTTCAGCGTACTTTATCTGAAGTGTTTGGTTTGCTTGGATATCGTTTTTAATGCTGATTTTTCCATCGGGCCAAACTACTTTAACTTCCTCGATATTTTGGGTATTGCCCAGTCCAAAGTGGAGGACAGGTTCTACAGAAGAGAGATAACCCCGAGCGGTTTGAAAGTCTTCAAACCAAGAAGAATCTTTGGTTTTTACGGTTACTTTGGCGCCTAGACCATATACATTTTTAGAGGGACCTTTGAGTTGTATTTTAAGATAATTGCCATTGGCAACTTGGTTTTCAAGGATAAGTGCTTCAGCGTTGATATTGTTAATTACAAGGTCGAGATCTCCGTCTCCATCCAGATCTGCTGTTGCAGCTCCATTGGAAAATGTCTTTTCGTTCATTCCCCATTGTGCTGCTACGTTTTCAAAGTTTAAGTTTCCCTTGTTCTTGTATAGATAATTACGAAGGGGATTAGAGGGCAACAATCGGAGTAATTTTTCAGCATCAGGAGCTGCCCCGCCTTTTCGAACTTTTTCTTCCAGTTCTTTCTTATACGCCTTTGCTTTGGCCAAAGCGTCATTGTCAAATACATCTCTTTTGTATCCATTAGCGATAAAGATATCCCGCCATCCATCATTATCAAAGTCACTGGCAAGGACGGACCAACTCCAGTCGGTATGTTTGATGCCCGCATAGTTAGATATTTCGGAGAAGAAGCCATTCCCTCTATTGAGCTGAAGGGTGTTGTGCATGTATTGGTATTGGAAGAGCCCTTTGTCGTACATATAATCAAAGGATGCCGGATCGGTCATCGGGGCCATGGTTACTTTAGCTCTCCAATAATCTTCGGGAAGCATCTCAGTAGTGAGTATATCCTCAAATCCATCATTGTTCAAATCCTGAATATCAGAACCCATGGAGAAATAACTTGTGTGATTGGTGACTTTGCGAATAGATTCGGTAAAAGAGCCATCTCCATTGTTGAGATAACAATAATCGTTTTCTATAAAATCATTGCAAATATAAAGGTCTGTCCAACCATCATTGTTTAAGTCCGATGCAGATACGGATAATCCATATCCATAGTTTTGTGTAATTCCGGCTTCTCGGGATACATTTTTGAAAGTTAGGTTTCCTTCGTTGCGATAGAGGTGATCGCTTTCAAAGGGATGTTTTTTTTCTCTTCCAGCTACTACTTCATCTATACCAACATCGAATGTGGCAGGTCGATTGGTAACATACAGATCCAGATCGTTATCATGATCCATATCAAAGAATACAGCCGCTATAGAATAGCCTTTATCATCGACCCCATAATATCTTCCTTCTTCTTTAAAGGTCAAGTCTCCTTGATTGATAAATAATAGATTGGCTCTCTTGTCCGGCATATCTTTCCATCCCCCTCGAGTCACGTAGATGTCCAACAATCCATCATTGTTGACATCGGCCATAATTGCACCGGAATGCCAGCCTTCCCCACCATCAACATGAGCTTTATCTGTAATATCTTCAAAAACAAATCCACCTTTATTAAGATATAATTTATTGGGAGTAGAATTTGAAACGAAGTATAGATCCGGCAGTCCATCTGCGTTGATATCTCCAACTGCTACTCCTCCTCCATTGTAGAGGTAATTAAAATTGGTGATGTTCATCTCCCATGTTTCTTTATTGGGATTGGTAAAATGGATATTGGACTTGGAGGATGGTATTTGTACCATTTTGCCGACCTTAGCCTTGGAGGGATGGGGTGCGTTGTGGGATTTGTCTTTTCCTTGGTCTGTAGGGTTACAGTCTATTAGGAGGAGTGCCAGTAGCACCAATAGCGATATTCTATACATAGTTTAATTATTTTGCCTCGCCTTCACCATCGTGAATAAATCGCAAATATAATAACATTTATATACATTTGCCCGCTATTTCATACTAGTAATAGTTCAAGAAAAGAAATATATAGTGAGATAGTTTAATATGAAAAATGAATCTTGAAAATTGAATTTTAGGTTTAGTTTGGAGAAGCATCATCTAGGTGGATTGTCCATCTTGAGCATGATGGCCATCATAACGGAGAAGACTAAGATGGCCGATCCCCCTTTGCTAATAAAAGGTAGAGGAATGCCGATGATGGGTACCAGTCCCATCGTCATGCCGATATTGATGAAGAAGTGAAAGAACAAGAGGCCGCCCAAACCATAAGCATAATACAAGATAAAGGGATGTCCGGATCGCTCGCCCATCTGAAAGATCCGAAGGATGAGCATGACGAAGAGAATTACCACAGCGACGGAGCCGATAAAACCCTGTTCTTCCCCAATCGTACTAAAGATGAAGTCAGTGGTTTGTTCAGGAACGAAGTTGAGTCCTGTCATGTGTCCTTTATTGAATCCTTTGCCTTGTAAGCCTCCTGATCCTATTGCAATTTTGGATTGAAGTACGTTGTACAAGGGGCCATGTGGGTCGGTTTTTTCAGGGTGGAGCCACACATTGATACGGTCTTGTTGGTGGGGCTTGAGAAAATGATTGAATGCATAATCCGACATAAAACTGATACCGACAACCAGCAGGACAATACTGGGTAATACAATAATATTTTTATACTCACGATATTGTAAATTCAAACCTACGATGAAGAGAATGGACAGGGCTCCAAATCCCCAAATTATAGAACTACCGTATTTGGGATAAAGAAGTGGAATCAGCAAAGTGAGGACCAGGGGAATGACCCATTTTTGCCATTTCATACCTAAAATAAACAAACCCCATAAGGTGACAAGTAGGCTAAAAATGTAAAAGATAAATGATAAGGGAAGAACTAGTCCCAAGATAAATCCCGCGCCCAGAATAATAGCCAATACGTAGTAAATATTGGATAATCCGGCTCTATATAGTACGATTAAAAAGGAAGAAAAGACCAGAGCGGATCCCCAGTCGGGTTGGAGGGCGATCAATAATACAGGGAGAAGGACGATCCCTGCCGTTATTAATTGAGAATTTCGCTTTCTGAGATCTGTGTTGAAATAACTTAGGTAGGCGGCAACAGCCAAGGTTGTAGTAATTTTCGCAAATTCACTGGGTTGAAGCGTCAACCCAAAAATCCTCAGCCACGACCGAGCTCCTTTTACTTCCACTCCAATAAATAATACCAAGACGAGAAGGATGAATGAGATGCCGTAAAATACATATGCACTCTGATACCAGTACTTCCAGTTGATCATCAGCGTAGTGACGAAGGCTATTAGAGATATGCCTATCCAGATACTTTGTCTTCCAATGGTACTGTTCCATTCAAAGGATTGTCCTTGAAGTTCTTTGTTGGAAGCAGAATACAACATCAACCATCCTATTACGATAAGACTCAAGTAAAGTGTAGTGGCAATCCAATCTAATGTTCTCTTTCTTTGGTACATCCTTTTAAGTGATTAGATGACCCACACCTTGGAGTTTAATGCGGTAGTATGAACAAGGAGTTGAGGCATTGTATTAGATTCATGGATAATTGATGCATTGTTATACAACGATGAAATTCTTAAAACAAGGTGGAGCATTTTATTTTATCTTTTACAATGTACGCACCGGAAAATTTTCGTTTTATATCCTCCAATGCATGGAGTGCTTCCAGTTTTGTGACAAACGCACCGGCTTTGATGTAATAGTAAGGTTCCTTGTAGGTCCAGAATGCGTTATAATAGGGCATTTTCTTTTTGAATGCCCATTTTACAGATTCCATTTTTCTTCGATTTGTGGTAGCGACCACTTGTATCCGCCATCCTTGGCAATCCGAATTGTCGGTTTGTGCTTCTTCATAGAGGTGCATGGCGTTATAGATGGAAGGATCTTCTTGAATCGACTGGGCAGTTACTGTGAAACACCCCAATATTAACATTAGAAAGAGAAAAATAGTAGACTTCATGAATTCAGGTATAGTACGAACAAGAATATTTATAATCCCGACAAGGGGATATTTATAGTTGTAAAGATGCGTTTATACAGTTATTCAGCGGTGACGATTTTTACACCGGAGGAGGTCCCCAATCTATCCGCCCCTGCCTCTATCATGCTTAACGCATCTTCCTTGCTTCTTATTCCACCGGAAGCTTTAATTTTTACTTTTCCTTTCGTAAAACGCTTCATTAACAATACGGATTGGATATCGGCACGTTGTCCATCGAATCCTGTAGAGGTCTTCACATAGTCGGCCCCCACTTCGACACAAATATCGCATAATTTTTGAATTTCATTGGCAGAAAGGCGGCTGGTTTCCAGTATAAGTTTGGCTACCTTATCTTTGAGCTGGGCCGTTCTAACGGTACTCTCAATATCACTTTCTACATAGCGCCAATTGGCATCTTTGACAGCGGCTACATTGACTACGATATCGACATGGTCAGCCCCATCGTTAATGGCTCTTTTAATCTCTTCAACCTTGGCTACAGTATGCGCATACCCCATCGGAAATCCAATCACAGTACAAACCTCAACTTCCGAGGAGGCTAGTAACAGGCTAGCAGCTTTAGTAAAATACGGGGGGATGCAAACGGCTGCAAAGTTATATTTTAAAGCTTCCTCACATATCCGCTCAATATCTTTACTCGATGTGTCTTGTTTGAGTAGGGTATGTTCAATGTATCGGTTAAGTTCAATCATATGGAAATAACAATATGGTTTTCGGTTATAAATGCAAAGTTAATGGAATTCTATAAGGGATTGAAGCAAATCCATATTTAATTAATTTTTTAAAATCATTGGACATTTTTTAGCCCTTGAACATCGTGCAGTTCGATGGTTCGACCCGTAGTGGAAATTAATCCTTCAGTCTTGAACTCTCCAAGAATCCTTATCACGGATTCACTCGCAGCTCCGACAATCTGGGCTAAGTTGTCTCTTGTGATTCGAATTTCACAACTATCGGTTTTATCACAAAGGCGCAATAGTGCTTGAGCAACTCTCATTCTTGTGGAATCATAGGCTAGGCTTAGAAGTTTTACTTTATTTTCTTGTACATCGAAAGCCAATTTTTTGAGGAACATAAAGCTCACATCACGATGGCGATGAATCAGGTTAAAAAAATCATCTCCTTTGATCTGCAAAAGCTCTGTTTTGGCAAGTGTAATGGCAGAGTCTATGTATGGTGTATTTTGTAACATGGCCTTGTACCCAAAAAAATCACCTTCTCTAGCGATACCCGTTACAAATTCTTTACCATCCAAATTGGTCGTATATATTTTTACAGTTCCTTGTCTAACATAGTAGACATATCTGGGATAGGCGTCTTCTACAAAAATGGTTGTCCCCTTTTTGTAATGGTAGGGAGCGCCTGTGATATCGGGGGAGAGAATTTGATTTATAGCTTTTGTTTCACTGTATAAAAAATGCCAATGTGCATCTCGATCCGGACGATCCGGTTGTTTTTCTTTTTGACTGGAAAGTCTTTCTCTGAAACGCAAGCGACCTTCGATGGCATTGAGTAGCTCCATCTCTTCGAAAGGTTTAGTCAGATAATCATCGGCACCTAGGTCCATGCCCATGCGTACATCTTCCTTGGTTGATTTTGCGGATAGGAGGATAAAGGGGATATCTGCTGTGGTAGGGTCAACAGATAGTATTTTAAGAACGCCATATCCATCTATACCCGGCATCATAATATCACATAGAATGAGATCCGGATGATCCTCCCGGGCTAAGGCTATTCCTGCTTTGCCATCTTGGGCTGTAATAACTTGATAATTGGCCAATTCCAGGATTTCAACGATATTATCCAACATATCGGGGTTATCCTCAATGACCAAAATACGCTTCATGGTTAAATGATTTTTATCGTTTAGGATCGCATTCGAACTTTGTATCGAACGAGACAGTATGCGAATACTCATTTGATATAGAGTACATGGCATGCAGGCTCAAAGTTAGTACATTTTTATCCGAAATTACACTTTATTCTACTCTTAGATTCAAACTTTATCCAATTGAGGTAGGGTCACCTTAAATTCTGTAAATTCCCCGGGAATACTGTCTACGACAATTTCTCCTTCTACCTTGTCCAACAACCCTCGCACAATACTAAGTCCCAATCCGGTTCCTTTGATATGCAATGCATTGGATGCTCTGAAAAATCGATCAAAAATGACTGCCTGTTCCGATTCCGGTATTCCGATACCTTCATCCCGAATCTTTATAAATAGGGTATCGGAACTGGATCTAGTATTGAGTTGTACCGAATCGTGTGGATCGGAGTATTTTAAGGCATTCGTCAACAGATTGCGTATAGTAATGGTAAGAATTTTTTTATCGGTATAACATGTATTTTTGCCGGAATGTCTATAGTCTATCCGGTTCAAGTCACTTTCAGAAAGCCCAAGATCCTGGACTATTTCGTCTATCGTGTCCGGCAGGAGAATTTCTACCGGAACTATTTCTTCTCCTGATTTGTCCATTCGCTCCAGGGAGAGGACATCCTCCAAAATAGATGTTAGGTGCTGGACAGATCGTTTAATCCTTTCTGTGTGTTTATCTCTTTTTGATTGTTGGTCTGCTCTCTGATACTTGGAGATGAGTGTAGCGGAAGTGTGAATCGAAGAGAGTGGAGTCCGTATTTCGTGGGATACCATAGATACAAACCTGGATTTGAGTTCATTGAGCTCCTTTTCCCTACGAAGTGCTTGTTCCGTCAATATAGCACTCGTGATATCGGTGACAAAACTAAGCACTTTGATCTCTCCATTTTCGTTGTTAAAATGACTGAGGTTTATATCTACATAAATCCTTGAGTCATCCTTACAGCTTCCCTCTAGCGGTCGGACCTTGTCAAGGGCAAATTGATCCGGTTTTTTGTAGTAGTTGATTCTGTGTTCTACATGTTTTCGCCGCAATTCTCTAGGGATGAGTATTTCAATGGGGTGTCCGATTAATTCATCTGCTGAGTTATATTTGAACATTTCCAACAGACGCGGATTGACTAACTCGATAATCCCCCGATTATCTGTCAGCAGCAAACCTTCCCTTGCATGTTCAAATATGAGTTTATATATATTGAGTTCTGATATCATTTTTTTCGGTATGAAATGGTAAAAGTACGGAATATTCAATAAACTAAAGGAGGTCTTAATTATTGTATTGAGGTGAGCATCACTAACATTTGGTTTTTCTTCCTAATTAAAGAAAGAATGAAAGGTGCTAATTTTATCTCTTTGATCAAATACCCTTTAAATATATGTTAATAATAAGGCACAGTTGAACGATTAGTGCCTATAAGCGGTTAGTAGTATCATACGATGATTAAAATCTATTCTCACTATGATACAAAATACAAGAAGACGAACAAGATATCTTAATCTTCTATTTTTATGCTTATACCCATTGTATGGATTTAGCCAATTGGAGGTGAAGACTACTCTTCTCACCCTTGTATATCTTAGGGCCAACCTTCACGTTGAGCTACCGTTAGAAGAGCGATTTTCTCTTGAGATGGGAGTGAGAAAAGATTTTTTACTTAATCGATCATTTGGTGCAAATATTTTCTTCTCGGAAAAGGCACGTTCTCTGTTTAAAATCGATGGAAGGGAGTTTTTGGGAGAGCAATTAAATATCAGTGGCATCTCCAATAATTATGGCATCTCGTTAGCTGGGAAGTACTTTTTCCATCCTAGGCAAGACAAATTGGATCGCTTTTATGCTTTTGGGTATTTGAAGTACAGACATTACTGGCTTAGAGATAACCAACTCGGATTGAAAATTAAGTACAAGCGTTTAGCCCCTGGAATAGGAATAGGATTTAAATGGATTGCCGGAAGACATGTGGTCTTCGACTTTGGTTCGGGGTTGGGATATTCTATATACCATGGATTTTCTGATAATATTCCTTTTACACCAAGTATCAATTTTGCCGCATTGCCTATCGCCAACATAGATTTTTATTCTAAATGCTCCATCGGGTATCGCTTTTAATGGAGCGCTAGTATTGTTTAAGGTATGGGAGGCCAAAATGAGGTGATGTCGGGATACTACTAAATTAAACCTAAATCTTGTAGTAGACCTTATAATTGAAAGAGATCATGCAGGGGTAAATATAGACAATGAATAGTTTAAATCATTTTTTGTCACACCATTCCCGGAAGGTTATGGCACGTGACTGTATCCTTTTTTTATCTGTGTTAAGGTCAAAATATCGCTTAATTTAACCCTCAAATGTTAATCTACTACGGCGCATTTTGTCTTCAAAAGCAAGCCTTTCCCTCCGTCTTTCCTCTCTATGGCTCCTTGGCGAAATACTTGCTTTTCTTGCCAAAAAGTCCCTCGCTACGATTTGCTTCAGGGTTTGGATTAAAGCTTTTCATACTCTATTTATAAGAGGTAATATTCAAAGTGTGTTCAAAAGAATATATGACAAAGTTAAGAATTTATTTTAAAATTCTCCTAATATGATGAAAAAAAAATTTACCGTATGTAATACCGA
>JALSTN010000192.1 GCA_026983735.1 Saprospiraceae bacterium
GGTAGCATCTCTTGGATAATTCGGTTCGTTTTGTGCCAGCCATTTCGCTTCATAAAGTGCCAGTATCACGCCTCGTTCTGCCCTACTCATCCCGAAGCTATTTCAACCCTCCCACAAAAAAATCCCCCTCCCCCTCCCATAATCCCCACAAAACCCCTACCTTTACTACATCCTTAGTGACTGAAAGCAGCCGCTAAAACCCCTTCGCCTACAACGAGCGCGACCAACCTACCGAGTTCGGAGATCTCACCCACTACAACTACGGCGCCCGGATCTATAACCCGGCGCTGGGGAGGTTTTTGGGGGTGGATCCGATGGCATCCGAAATGTCTGAATGGTCGCCATATAATTTTGTATTCAATAACCCACTAAGATATGTTGACCCATTGGGTCTTGTACCAGAGGATTGGATTAAGAATAATAAAACAGGAGAATACTTTTGGGATAAGAATATAGATAGTCAAAAATCCTTTGATGAAAGTGATTATAACAAAGATGATTTCTCTTATGCAGGTAAAGAATTTCAAGTAACTTATTCATTAGGTTCTACAGCTGGTTTATATACGCAATACTATGGATTTGATGGAAAGACTTCAATACACGATTATCCAGCTTGGGTAGATAAAGGTAAGTCTCTTATTGGCTTAACCGAAGGAGGAAATTCTACTATACAAGGAATGATAGACAATATGAATAATGCTTTTCCACGTGATGATGGATTAAAGCCTATATATGATGATGGAGACCCTTGGTGTGGTGTTTTTGTTTATTCCTGTTTGACTGAATCAGGGCAAGAGGTTACTTCAAATAGTTGGCAAACCCCTGCATTAAATACATTCTATAAAAATAATTGGAATGAAGGAACGGTAATCTCTGGACCTAAATTCGGGGCTCTTGCAGTTATGACATACGGACACGTAGCAATGGTGGTTGGCTATGATGATAAATCAGTTTGGATATTAGGGGGTAATCAACCAAGAAATGGAGCTGCTAAAAGAGATGGTGTTGAAGTAAATATTACAAAATACAAGAAAAGTTTAGTAAGCAAATATGTAATACCTACAGGTTACAATGCACCACCATTAGGAACATTCAAAGAGTAGCAGATGAGAAATATTATTATTTTTTTATTAGTTGTATTGGTTGCTTCTTGTTGTACTCTTCGTCACGAGAAAAAAAATAAACATAACAAAATAGAGAAAGTTTCTGCAAAGCCATTAAATAACACTCAGAAAGAGCCTAAATCTATCGCATTCAAGGTTGTTGAAAAAGAGATGACATCTAAAATTGACACACTTTCTTTAAGTGTCTTTTGGAATAGTTTACAAAAAAGTATTATTGAAGAACATAAAAGGGATGTTGTTGCTAAGTTTAATTTCCCAATTAGAGCAATATACCCAGTTCTCTTTAAATACGCTCACGATTGCGACACAATTACTTATGTTAAAAATGAAGAAAAGTATCACGATTTTGATATAACATTAGACAATGTAGAGAGCTATTATGACTTTGTGTTTACAGAGGAGTTAAAAAAAGTTGTTACAGAAACTTCAATCCAACAGTTGCTTTCAAAAGGTTATTTAAATGAAAAAATACCAGGATTGACATATAGTTTCTATCCTAAAGACTATGATTTAAAGGTAAGTTGTTCTAACGACCATAATATGAAATTCAATTTCATATATAAAAATAGCAGTTGGAAAATAACTATAAGTGGTTTATGAAACATCAAAGCCATCCTTCGGGGTGGCTTTTTCATTTATAGCATTGCCACATTTTTATTAAAGAAGTCTTTAAACTTACTTTTTGTAAGCATCCCATCAATAATACGGAAGATAGCGTTTTTAACTTCTCCTTCCAGTTGAGCAATTGATGTGCCCCCAAGTTTTAGGACAGTAAAAATAAATTAAATAATTTGATTAACATGAGAACCGTATAGTGTCCCCAAAATTTAGTACAGCAAAAACCCTTCCCTCCCACAAAAAAATCCCCTCCCCCCTCCCATAATTCCCACAAAACCCTTACCTTTACTACATCCTTAGTGACTGAAAGCAGCCGCTAAAACCCCTTCGGCTACAACGCCGAAGAGCGCGACCAACATACCGAGTTCGGAGATCTCACCCACTACAACTACGGCGCCCGGATCTATAATCCGGTGCTGGGGAGGTTTTGGGGGGTGG
This sequence comes from Saprospiraceae bacterium, assembly GCA_026983735.1. GTDB lineage: Bacteria > Bacteroidota > Bacteroidia > Chitinophagales > Saprospiraceae > JALSTN01. The sequence goes on from JALSTN010000192.1 coordinate 2,181, forward strand.
ATCCGATGGCGGATGGTGGACATTGGATTTCTCCTTATGCTTATACATTTAATAGTCCAATACGCTTCATCGATCCTGATGGACGATGGCCATGGCCAAGTAGTAAGCAAATAGTTGATGGAGTTAGTAGTGCAGCGGGTACTGTTTCTGCATATTTTGCAGGAGTTTCAAATGCTATCGCCTCAAATATGACTGGGGGATTCCCAGGTATAAGAGGTGATCCTAACGACTTTGGGCAGCATGCCCAAGCAGCATCAGTGGGACAAACTTCGGG
>JALSTN010000193.1 GCA_026983735.1 Saprospiraceae bacterium
GGTGCTTTCATTTTAGCCTTTTCAAGCATGGGGTGGGAGGGGTCCGTTGCGAGAAGTCTGACCTGTGGGGAATAGAACGGGAAATTGGCTCCGGTACCGCTTCCGATTTCGAGTACATTTCCCTCTAGATTTTGTAAAAGCTCTGCTCTCCATCGAGCCATCCTGCCCTGTTCGATTTTAGACATTACCGGGTCGTAAACGGCAGCAAAAATGGGTTTATACCAATCGGCCATATTGATTGTTCTTTTTCAAGTAAAGGAGTATAGTTGTTATTTTGTTCAAATGAGAAGATTCATCTGTCAAAAGGCTGTATCTTAAAGCCTCAAAACAAACTCATGGCATTTAAAGTATACAACTCGGATGATCGGGAGGTTCTTTCTTTTAGGAGAAAGGTACTTGCCCAATGGAAACTTAAGATGTTTTACTTATTGAGGTTACCTAGTTTAGCCTGGTGGGGTGTCCGTGTAGAAGAATTGGAGGATCATTTTTGTGTGGTCAGTATTCCGCATAACTATAGAACGAAAAACCCCTTTGGCTCTATTTACTTTGGAGCTTTAGCAGGAGCTGCAGAGCTTCCTACGGGTATGTTGTGCCTTCAGGCGATCGTCGGAAGGGGAGATGTATCGATGTTAGTAACGGGAATGCAATGCAGGTTTGAGAAGAAAGCGAAGGGCAGAATTCGATTCCAATGCAAGCAGGGAAAGGAGATAATTAGCACCATTGATGCGGTCTTACAAACAGATACGGGACACGAGCTCAGTGTTACATCGACAGGAGTGAACGAGCAAGGAGAGATAGTTGCCCTATTTGAGTTTAAATGGTCATTCAAAAGAAGAACGCGATGAGGAATCCCTTTCCCAATATATTCAAACCATTGGACTTGGGGTTTATTCGACTACCCAATCGTATCGTAATGGGTTCGATGCACACGGGTTTGGAGGAAGCCAAGGGAGGGATCGACAGACTAGCAGCTTTTTATGCCCTTAGAGCAAGGCAAGGAGTAGGACTTATCATCACTGGTGGCGTAGCGCCCAATATCACCGGGTGGCTCAAGCCCTTAGGAATGACCTTAAATACTCGATGGAAAGTGCACAAACACCGTAAGATAGTTGATGCAGTCCACCGAGAAGGAGGGCGAATCTGTATGCAGATCCTTCACGCTGGTCGGTATGGATTTCATCCTTTTGTGATGGCTCCATCTGCTATTAAATCCCCCATTTCTCCCTTCAAGCCCTTTTCGATGCCCGAGTGGTATATTCGCAAAACCATACGTGACTTTGGTCGCGCCGCTTTTCTTGCAAAAAAAGCGGGTTATGATGGTGTAGAGGTGATGGGATCTGAGGGATATCTTCTCAATCAATTTATGGCACCTCATACCAACAAACGAAAGGATAAATGGGGGGGCAGTCTGGAAAATAGAATGCGTTTATCCCTTGAGATCGTTCGAGAAATTCGCAGGCGTACAGGGGAAGATTTTTTAATTATTTTTAGAATATCACTTATAGATTTGGTCCGGGAGGGGAGTGTCTGGTATGAAATTGTCGCACTGGCTCAAGCGCTGGAAAATGCAGGCGTACATATATTGAATTCCGGTATAGGTTGGCATGAATCCAGAGTGCCGACTATTGCATCCATGGTACCGGAAGGGGCCTTTGTTCCACTTACAAAACGATTAAAGGAAGTAGTAAATATACCCGTGGTTGCTACCAATAGAATTAACTATCCGGAGCAAGCAGAAGGGCTCTTGCAAAGAGGTGAGGCAGATTTGGTTTCGATGGCGCGCCCCTTTTTAGCAGATCCGGGATGGGTTTCCAAGTCAAGTAAAGGAAATACAGATTCTATTAATCCCTGTATCGCTTGCAATCAGACCTGCTTAGATCGCATTTTTAAAGGGCAAGTAGCCGGCTGTATGGTTAATCCACAAGCTTGTATGGAGACTGTTCGAGTCATTCGTCCCACAGCCTACCCTATGAAAATAGCAGTCGTCGGAGCAGGAATGGCAGGAATGGTATTCAGTGCCACTGCTGCTTCCCGAGGTCATGATGTGACCTTATATGAAAAGAAGGGAGAGTTGGGGGGGCAGTTTAATTTGGCAGGAAAAATACCGGGTAAAGAAAACTATTTTCAAACCATTGAGTACTATACGCAGCGTATGAAGGAATCCGGGGTTCACCTGAAGCTTTCTGAAGAGTTTGATGTAATAAAAGCACACAATGAGGGATATCATGCAATCGTTGTAGCCACTGGGGTTCGACCTAGAATCCCGGATATTAAAGGGATTCAACTTCCACATGTGATGGACTATGTTCAAGCGATAGATCATCCTGATAAGATCGGACAGCGAGTCGCCATCATAGGGGCAGGAGGTATTGGATTTGATGTGGCATTGTTGTTAAGTGAGCAGCAAGTACCAGCGGTGGATAGGCATCGTGCTTATTGTGATTTTTGGGGGATTGACCTTAATGTTAAAACTCCGGGTGGATTAATAGAGCCACGTAAAACACTTTCTTCTAGACAAGTGTTTTTATTGCAGCGATCCAAAGGGAAGATGGGTGCTAAACTGGGGAAAACAACAGGATGGATCCACCGCTTGACGTTGAGAAAACGAGGAGTGCAAATGATTGCCGGGGTAGAGTATAGCCGAATTAGATCCGATGGATTAGAGGTCATCATAAAGGGGGAAAAGAGGCTCTTGGAAGTAGACCACATCGTCCTATGTGCTGGACAAGAGCCTACGCATGTAGTGCCATCCAATCTTCGCGATTTGCCTATTCCTGTTCATATTATCGGGGGTGCCAAAGATGCTTCCGGACTAGATGCCGAAAGAGCTATACACGAAGGATTCGAATTGGGGAGAAACATTTGATTCTAAGGTAGAATACTCTGTAGTACGCTTCAAGGATAGGCAACAATCATTGTTCTTTTACAATTCCCATTGGGGAAAGTAAATTTTCCTTTTAGCGAGTAGCTAATGTCCTTCTGTAAAGCCAAGAGTCTTCGTTATCATCTTCAAGTTCGAGGCCTGTGAAATTTATGCAATCTAGGATTTGACTTTAACCAATGACTGTTTCAGACACGAGCATATCAAAGAAAAGGGACAGGGTAGTCCGACTCTAAATCGCAGGAGCACTCAAAACCAATAAAGTGATAAAGATAAAAAAGAGCAGTAGTACGAGCCAAAATCGCGCGTCTCGCACGATAGTAGTTGTATCTTTTTCCATAAGAAAATGAGTTTTGGTTATTAAATGAAGATATACTCCGAAACCGGAGCGTCCGCCTTAAAATAATTGTGCTAATTGTGAGTTTTGCACACCCTGAGTATTGCAAAAACGATACCATATGAATTACCTATAATATGTTCAGAATTTTGGTATTAGAAGGTTTATTTATATGGTTTGGGTGCTTGGATTTTATAAATGGTAGATTCTGAAAATGTATGAAAAAGTGTCATATGATTATTTTCTCAAACCAATCTAATTGTGAGGATAAACCTAAACTATGTAGCAGAAAAATGACTTAGAGTTAAATGCAAGTATCATCGAAAATAGATAGCTTTAAAGAAATATATTTTTAAGGTGTAATTTGAATTGCTTGATGATTTTTAAAGACCTTATGTCTATTCAGAATCGTTTGATTGTCCATTCTGGCGCTATCTAGAAATAGGATTTCGAAGCGTCGTGGATTGAAGGATGATTTAAATTTACGCTCGTTTCATACCTAAAAAGAACAAATAATAGAAAAAGAGGGTTATCTTTGCATCATTGATATACTCTTTGTAATTCAAATTTTCCTTCCGAGGTCAATTTGATTTATATAGAAGGGAGGAGAGACCGGGCTCCACGAATCCCTGGCAACCTGCCGCGAAAGGTAAGGTGCCAATACCCGGGTTCGCTTCAGAGCGGACGATGATAAATTGGATTGCGACATTCAATTATTTTAAGAGGATTTTCCTCGACTAAATGTGTATTCTACCGACGGTGAATCTCACGAAAGGTATGGATTCCACATTTATATTCGTCATCTTAGTGCACGATGCCTTAGTGTATGGTGTGCACATAGTGAAGTGTGTATGAAACAGAAGGAAATACTACTAGAACTGCTATCTCATAGGATCCTTGTACTTGATGGGGCGATGGGGACAATGATCCAGCGTCACCAATTGGGGGAAGAAGATTATCGAGGGGGTAGATTTAGGAATTGGAAGACCCCATTGAAAGGCAACAACGATCTATTGAGTTTGACTCGTCCCGATGTTATATCTTCTATTCATAAGGAATATCTCGAAGCGGGTGCAGATATTATTGAGACGAATACTTTCAATGCGCAGGCGATCTCTTTGGGGGATTATGAGATGCAGGATTTGGCCTTTGAGATAAACCTGGCTTCAGCGCAAATCGCAAGAAAAGCTGCGGATGAATATTCGGCCAAAACCCCGTTTAAACCCCGGTTTGTGGCCGGTTCTATCGGCCCGACAAACCGAACGGCTTCCATGTCACCGGATGTCAATGATCCGGGTTTCAGAGCCGTGACCTACGACCGGTTAGTAGCTGCATATACAGAGCAAATAAGAGGATTACAGGAAGGAGGCGTAGATATTTTTCAGGTGGAGACGATATTCGACACCTTGAATGCCAAGGCAGCACTTTATGCGATATCTGAAGAACGAGCAAGGACAGGAGTTGAGATTCCTGTAATACTTTCAGGCACGATAACGGATAAGAGCGGTCGTACCTTATCCGGACAGCTATTAGAAGCTTTTTTGATTTCTATGGGTCATGTTGAGGTCTTGGCGATTGGTCTCAACTGTGCTTTGGGTGCATCGGAGTTACGCCAACATGTAGCTAGATTATCTAAGATAACACCATTTCATACTATCGCCTATCCCAATGCAGGCCTCCCCAATGCTTTTGGGGAGTATGATGAAACGCCCGAAAAAATGGGTGTTCATATCAGCGAATTTCTGTCAAATGGTTGGGTGAATATCATAGGAGGATGTTGTGGAACAACCCCGGATCATATACGGATCTTTGCCCAAAGTGCAGCAGCATCAGTGCCGAGGGAATTGCCTGCGATTCCTCCTCACACGCGGTTGAGTGGTTTAGAGGCACTTGAGGTAACTCCCGAAATTAATTTTGTCAATATCGGTGAGCGTACCAATGTGGCCGGGTCGAGAAAATTTGCTCGATTGATAAGGGAGGGACATTTACGGGAAGCTGTAGAAGTGGCTTTACACCAGGTAGAGAATGGAGCTCAGATAATTGACATCTGCATGGATGATGCGATGTTGGATGGCCCGGAAGTAATGAGACAGTATCTCAATCTATTAGCTTCAGAGCCAGATATTTGCAGAGTCCCTTTTATGGTGGATAGCTCGGATTGGGAAGTGATAAGGGCAGGATTAAAATGCATTCAGGGAAAGCCTATTATCAACTCTATCAGCCTAAAGGAAGGAGAGGAAGATTTTCTGTGTAAAGCGATGGAGGTTAGAAAATTTGGAGCTGCAGTAGTGGTCATGGCCTTTGATGAAACAGGACAGGCAGATAGTTTCGAGCGTAAAATTGAGATATGCCGACGCAGTTACAAGCTCTTGACGGAACAACTCGATTTCCCTCCGGAGGATATTATCTTCGATCCCAATATTCTCGCTATTGGAACAGGAATGGAAGAACACGCCCGTTATGCCATTGATTTTATAGAAGCTTGCCGTTGGATTAAAAAGCATTTACCAAGGGCTAAAGTAAGCGGAGGAGTGAGTAATCTGTCCTTTGCATTTCGAGGGCAAAATCAAATTAGAGAAGCCATACATACCGTTTTTCTTTACCATGCTATTCAGGCGGGTTTAGATATGGCAATCGTCAATCCTGCCCAACTCCGTGTGTACAGTGATATCCCCAAAGATCTGAGAAAATTGGCGGAAGACCTCATTTTTGCTCGGACAGCGCACGCCACTGAAGATTTGTTGGAGTATGCAGAACAGCATGCCTCACACATCCGACAGGAGATATCCGAAGGGGCATGGAGAACCCAACCATTGGAAGAACGTCTCCAGCACGCTTTGGTCAAAGGGATCACCTCGCACATAGAGGAGGATACACTTGAAGCAGTGGAGCGTTACCCCTCTGCTCTGTCAATCATCGAAGGTCCATTGATGGATGGGATGAATATCGTCGGCACCCTCTTCGGGTCCGGTAAAATGTTTTTGCCTCAAGTCGTCAAGAGTGCTAGAGTGATGAAGCAAGCGGTGGCCATCCTCCTTCCTATCTTGCAACAAGAACAATTGGGGGAAGGCACAAAAGCGGGTAAAATATTGCTTGCTACGGTCAAGGGCGATGTTCATGATATCGGCAAGAACATCGTAGGAGTCGTGCTCTCTTGTAATAATTTTGAAGTGATTGATCTCGGAGTTATGGTCCCTACAGAAGAGATTATCCGTGTGGCAAAGCAAGAGGAGGTTGATCTAATCGGACTAAGTGGGCTAATTACTCCCAGCCTAAAAGAAATGTCATCTTTCGCAGAAGAACTCCAACGACAAGGATTGAGTATTCCTGTTTTAATCGGAGGGGCGACTACTTCGGATATACATACAGCGGTGAAGATCGCGCCCGGGTATTCGGCACCTGTGGTCTATGTGCGGGATGCTCCTACAGCAGTACATGTGGCGACTTCCTTGCTGGCTTCAGATCGCGAAAAATTTATCGAAGAGCTACAGGAAAAACAAACCCAATTGGTAAGTAAACATAAGCGCAAGATACAGCAGAGACAGTTGTGTTCCTTTGGGGATGCATGTGCTTCGAAGTATGACTGGGAAGCTAAGACAGCCGCCATTGTAGTGCCTAGGCAGTTAGGGGTGTATGAAATGGTTGACCTCCCGCTAAGGGAATTAATACCATTTATAGACTGGACCTTCTTCTTTTATGGTTGGCAGCTTAAAGGGAAGTTTCCCGCAATACTCGATCATCCGGAGAAAGGGGAAGAAGCTCGCAAACTATACCGCGATGCACTGGGATTATTAGATCAAATTGAAGCCAATAATTGGTTGAGGGCTTCGGGGGTTTATGGGCTTTTCGAAGCCCAAAGCAATGGCCAAACGGTAACCATTTCATACCAAAATAAAAGTTTGAATCTCGAGTTTCTGCGCAATCAATCTACTCGACTGAGCGTCCGTCCCTGTTTGAGTGACTACATAGCGCCGGTCGAAAGTGGTAAGGTGGATTATATCGGACTATTTGCAGTTACGGCAGGTTTGGGTATGGAAGAGACTTTGATGGATCCATTCTTTGCAGAAGATGATTATCATCGCATTTTACTAAAACTGCTTGCAGATCGATTAGCAGAAGCGTTTGCGGAAAAGTTGCATTACGATATTCGAACGAAGTTTTGGGGGTATAGTGAGGGTGAAACTGTTCAATTGGAAGGCTTGTTGAAAGAGCGATACCGGGGAATTCGCCCTGCTGCAGGTTATCCGGCTTGCCCGGATCATTCGGAGAAGCAGAAGATATTCGAGTGGATGGAGGTCAGTAAAAGGATAGGTATAAGCCTGACAGACAGTTATGCTATGCATCCGGCAGCTTCTGTTTCGGGATATTACTTTGCTCATCCGGCAGCGCGGTATTTTAATGTGGGACCTATTGACCAAGTACAAGCAGAGGATTATGCAAGGCGTAAATCGCTCTCTTTGGAAGCATTGAAAGATCTTTTGCCAGACAACATACTATTCTAAAATAATTAAAATAATGAAGTTAACTGAGATTTTAAAAAAGGCGGACAAAACCTTACTCTCCATCGAGATAATGCCTCCTCTCATCGGGCAGTCTTTTGAGCAGTTGTTCGATCGTATCCAACCCCTGGTCGAACTCCATCCCAGTATGATCAACGTCACTTACCATCAACAGGAAAAAGTGTATCGGGAACGCGCCGATGGAACTATCGAAAAAATAACGCTGCGTAAGCGACCAGGAACCGTTGGGATCTCTGCTGCAGTACGTTATAAAATGGGGGTAGAAGTCGTTCCGCATCTTATCTGCGGTGGATTTACCCGGGCAGAGACAGAATATGCCTTAGTGGACTTGCATTATCTCGGCATTCAAAATCTGCTTATCGTCCGAGGAGACCCCCCTCCCAATATGAAGTACTTTACTCCTGAGCCTGAAGGACATAAATACGCCATCGACCTCGTTAGACAGGTGGCCAATATGAATCAGGGTATCTATCTCGATGATGAACTCATCGATCCAAAGCCAACTGATTTTTGTATCGGGGTAGCCGGCTACCCCGAAAAGCATTATGAAGCGCCCAATATGAAGATAGATTTGCGTAACCTCAAAGCCAAAGTGGATGCGGGAGCAGATTATATCGTCACTCAGATGTTTTTTGACAATGAAAAGTACTTTGAATTCGTAGACCAATGCCGGGCAATCGGTATCCAAGTGCCGATTATTCCGGGGTTAAAGCCTATCTCAAGGCGCAAGCAAATCAAAGCTATTCCCAAGACATTCAATGTAAGCCTTCCGGATGCTTTGGTCAATAGACTTCTAGATTGTGCAGATGATAGGGAAGCAAAACAAATAGGCATCGAATGGGCCATTCGACAATCCTTGGAACTCAAGGAAGCCGGAGTCCCTGTCCTACACTATTATACCATGGGCAAGCCGGATAATATCATCCAAATCATTCAAAATGTATTTGATTGAGATTTACCAGTTCTTTTTAGAGCTTTTGAGCCAATTCTCAGCCATACGGATATATTGTCCTCGTGTAAATCCACAGCTACACCCACCGTAGTAGGACATCAGATTACCTACATCAGGGCGGTATAAGTCTCCATTGTCATCCGTACCATTATAGACAAATCTGCATTTGTCATCTACCCACTTGATTTTTACTCCCGGGATATAGGGGTCGGCCGGAGTATCGCAGATTCTATCTCCTTCGGTCTTGCAGTTGGATCCATCCACAAGTTCGGCACCATTACCGGCAAAGGTATGGAGGAGCCCAAAGAAATGCCCCAATTCATGAGCGATCACCGTGGGCGTAATGGAGGCTATACAAATCCCACCTTTATCTGTACCTATAAACCCTTCTGTAAATCCAGCAGCGGGGGATTCGCGAAATCCGCCGATAAAATACATGTTAATTCTTCGGTTGTCATGGTATTTGACCAGCATCTCTTTCCATTGATTGTCTTCAGGGGCCAGAATACTATCGTATTGGTAATTGTAAATGGTATCCCATTCACATACTTTAAATCGGACACATATGGGAGAGAAGTATTCATTTACCTTTGTAAACGCACTATTTATTTTTTTTAATTCTTCAGCATAGTTTTTGTCTCCTGTGCTGTCCAGATTGATATGGACATAGACACTAAAAGTCTTATTTAGACAGGGCAAGGGAGCCTCTAGAGTATGCAGGTCTTGTGCACTAACCTTGAGCCCAACAAAGAATAGAAGAAGGAGTAGGGTCGAAATGTTAAAGTTTTTTTTCAAGGTGTGATTTTTTTTGTTGAAGAATAAAATATTTTATATCTTGCCCAAAATTAACAAACACCTTGATAATATGGTTAAAAATACCCTTATTTTAACATTATTCCTTTTGAATTTTAGTTTTTTGGCCTCTTCCCAGACGGCAGATCACAATGTTGGCTGTGCTCCTCTTGGAGTTCAATTTACAGCAGGAACCACTCTTTCCGAATATTATTGGGATTTTAAGAATGGGGTAATATCTAAGCAAAAAGATCCCAAAACGACCTTTACAGATGCTGGAACTTACAATGTAGTATTGAAAGAAGGAGAAAATGGCAAAGTAGTTGGTACATTGCTCATCACCGTTTATCCCAAGCCGGTTGTCACCTTAATTGTAGATCCGGGAGAAGGCTGTGCTCCACTAGATGTTCGTTTAAAATCCTCTGTGATCATTAATTCAAAAATTCGAATAAACAATTATCACTGGACATTTGGTGACGGAGGATCTCAAGATCAGGCTATTTCTACCTCACACACTTACACATCACCCGGTTCATATGTCCCCGCTATGAAAATAGAGACCAACACTTACAATTGTGATATTACAGAGATTTACGATCCTCCCATCGAAGTGATAACCTCTCCTGAAGCAGTTATAAAGACGGATCCTGCGCTTCCCTTCTCCTGTTCTCCACCCCTTGATGTCACTTTTACAAGTAAATCTACAGGGGCTAAAACCTATGAGTGGGACTTCGATAATGGCAGCAATGCTAAGGATAAAAATCCACCTACAGTGACCTTTGATAAGACCGGAGTATTTCGTGTTAAATTAAAGGTGACCAACGAAAAAGGATGTGTCGATAGTACGTATAAAATCGTAACCGTCGGCAGGCCTCATATTGATATTAGTTATCCCGATACGGTTTGTCTGAAGGAGAGTTTTCTGATTATAAACCGGTCTTCAGTGGGGTTGACGGAATGGGATTTTGATATGGATGCCATTCCCCCCAATTCGACAAGGCGAGTCCCACAGGTTTCCTTTTTAACCCCCGGTTGGCATACGTTTAGGCTAAAAATTACCTCTAGGGATAAAAAATGCTATCAGGATAGTACCTTTCAAATTTTTGTAGAGGATCCCTCCGCTGAATTTATTACCCTTCCGATAAGATTGTGCGATCCTACGGTTCACCTTCGATTTTTTCCACTCAATGATTCTGCTAAACACTATGAATGGAGACATGAGTACTATCAAGATACAATATATAGTAAAAAGGATTCTTCCGACCTGATTTATAGCGAACCGGAAAGAACCATAAAATATACCAAGAATGGACCGATCTATGTGACAACTCATTTAGCTATTGAAACACGAGCGGGATGCATAGATAGCTTGTATAGAATAGATACGATTTTTATTCTCAATGCTAAGTTTATGCCGGATATAACGAGGGGCTGTGTTCCACTGACAGTACAATTTGCAGACTCTTCGATATCGAAGTCTGATATTGTACGTTGGACTTGGGATTATGGAGATGGAGAGACAGAAACAAGAACGGATTCTACTAGAAGAGAACATACTTATAGGGATACCGGAGTGTATAAAGCCAGACTTATAGTCGAGAATGCTATGGGCTGTATAGATACGTCTTATGAGGTGATTATAGAAGTGGGAGATAAGCTCAATCTTGATTTTTCTGTGGATAAACAAGAGGTCTGCCATGGAGAAACTGTCTTTTTTACCCCCCTGCCG
>JALSTN010000194.1 GCA_026983735.1 Saprospiraceae bacterium
AGCCTCTTTATAACCTATTTGACCACTCAGACCATGGAGAAATTGAGTTTTCAAAAAAGTTTGTTGAGTAGAATTAAAAATACAGATTTGGAGGGGCTAAAAGAAGCGCTTTACACGCTCTTCGCTGCCATTCCCTATAGCCATTTTACCAATAACAAGTTGCTCGAATACGAAGGGTATTACGCCAGTGTGGTCTATGCCTATCTGGCGAGCTTAGGGATGACGGTTATCCCGGAAGATATCACCAACCTCGGGCGCATAGACCTCACCCTGCAGTATGAGGACAAAGTCTTCGTCATCGAATTCAAACTGTCCGAAAAGGCGACCGGCAGTGCCCTTGAGCAGATTAAGGAAAAGCGCTACTATGAAAAATACCAATCTTATGAAAACGTTTATCTCATAGGCATCGAATTTAGCCGGGAGCAACGCAATATTATCGGGTATGAATGGGAGAAGCTTTAGATAGAAAAAGAAAAAAGGCTTCATACAAGTAAGAATAGGCTTAAATCTTTCCAATGTTTAATTAAAAACTCAAGTTTCCCTCCTTTGGATATGTAATACGAATACAAAGCGGGATTCAATCGCCTACTCATCTTAGGTAAGAAATATCTTGGAATATCCATCAATGCTCTGTTTTTAAATTTTTTGTTTATCTTGAAGCAACTATTTATGTATCGTTTGCATATATCATAGTATCTTGCACAAATAATCAAATATTAACTCTATTCAACGTGTCAAAAAGGAAAGAGGATCTAAAGCTTATTGAGGCTTGTCTGCAAAATGACAGAAAAGCCCAAAAGCAACTGTATGAAGAACACAAAACAGCATGGTTTTTGTGTTGCTTAAGATATGCAGAGGATAGGATGGAGGCAGAGGATATATTGCAAAATGCAGTTATCTCTATCTTTACTTCTCTCAAATCCTTTGATCCGGACAAAGGGACTTTTAGTACTTGGTCTAATCGGGTAGTCATTAATGCAGCACTCCAATTCTTGCGCAAATGGAGACCGGTAGATTACCGTACAGTTTCCGAAGCGGAAGCCTTGGATTATCCTGATAAATCAGAGACGATTTACGACCGGTTGAATGCACAGGAATTAGTAAGGATGGTGCAACAATTGCCCCTAGGATATCGAATGGTGTTCAACCTCTATGTCATCGAAGGATTCAAACATCATGAAATAGCCGAGCAGCTCAAAATAACTATAGGTACATCCAAAAGTCAATTGTTCAAAGCCAAGAAAATGCTTAAAAAGCGACTGGAATTATTGTTTCAAAATCAATGAAAATGCGAGATCCCATAGAACAAATATTTCAAAAATACCTCAAAAAACAATCACCTGAAAAGGAAGGGTGGAATACTCCTTCTGACGATCTTTGGGGTAAAATTGAGTCTGAACTTCCTCTTAAAAACGAGGATAAAAGACCGGGGTTATGGATAGGAATCGGTATTATATTGCTTTTTCTTGGACTATCGGCATCATTTATATGGTTGTATTCGCTTCAGAAAAAGTTGGAATACATGCATTCGATAGAGCCCAAATCCTCTTTGCTTACCAATGAGGATACGGTCCAACCCAATAGAAAAGATAAACTGATTTCTTCAGATAACAAAAGAAGTGCTTCATCAGATAGAATATCCACTATTCCTCGTTCCACCAAAAAAAGATTTTTGAAGGATAATGCTGGCAGCAAATCGTATATAGACCCAACCATTTCATACCAAAGACCTTTCGTTAAAAAACAAATTCTCCGCTCTGCATCTTCATTTGGAAAGTTGCAAGAAAAGGAAAACTGCGCTATATCGGACAAGGTCAATACGCCGACTCATTCTATCATGATGCATAACCGGAATGGACAACCGAATGCTAGGATTGCAACTCTTCCATCCTTGTCGACAAGACTTCAATCGGAAGGAAGAGACTACGCATTGACTATGGGAGGAATAGCGGTTCATAAATCTACCTCTAAACCCAATGAGCTTACACCATTGTCTATCATAATGTATACCGGACTATCCGCCTCATCAGCTCCCATAAAAGGAGAGATGGCACAAGGCTATGAGCGGGTATTGGAAAGCAATAAAATGATGCCTACTTATCATGTTGGGATTGAGTTATTAAAAGGGATCTCCTCCCATTGGTCGATTCGAGGAGGATTGAATTATCTGGATGTCAGCCTTTGGTCTTACTCTGATATTGAAGCGACCTATGATCCCGCTTCTGAACAAAAATCCGACAATGGAATGATGAAAAGTACTCAGCGATTTAGTGTGCCTTCTCATTCGGGTATGCGGAAAGGGTTAGCCCGGCTGCAATACCCTCAATCTATGGGGGTCTCGAAAGGAGAAATCATTGAGGGAAATATTGATATTGTTGAAAAATATCATATCCTAAAGTTTCCGCTGGGGATCCAATACGCATTGCCTTTACCATCTCGATGGTCCGTTTACACAGGAGCAGGGGTGAGCTGGAATTGGGTAATGGGTGGAAGAGCGATCGTTAGAGAGATGAGCATTAAAAACAAGCAATCCATGGAAGTCGAGGCCTTGCAACTTACGCAGCCCATCATCCCAAATTATATCGAATGGCAGGGTAGGGCAGGTGCTCATTATCGTATGAACTCCCAAACGCACCTCTTATTGGAAACAGAAATAAGAAGAAGTGTTCGCCCCATTCTTGATATCGATCAGATGAAATCGCATATCTTTGGGTATGATTTGAGGTTAGGTGTCTCTTATCGAATATAATGTTATATTTATATAAATTATAACTAATTGACACTCGTGACAATGGACAATACTTCTTCAAAATCTCTCGTTCTTGGATAACTATCTTTTGATTAATTTACATTGCTAAAGCGGTAGTATGAAATTCTTTAACTCTTTTCTCGTCCTATTCCTTTTTGTCAACTGCAGCAGACCGGTGGGCAATTCTGATATGAAATCCCCCTCCCCTGTCAGCACCCAAGAAATACAAGTCGATAAAACGCTAGATATCGATACTACTTGGGTTACTAAAATAGAAAAGTCAGATGATTATTGGAAGAAAACATTAACGCCAAAGCAATATTATATCGCAAGACGAAAAGGGACAGAACGAGCTTTTTCACATCCTTATTACAAGAATAAAGAAGCGGGCATTTACCTCTGCTCCTCCTGCGGTAATCCCTTATTCTCTTCGAAGGCAAAATTCAAATCCGGTACAGGTTGGCCTAGTTTTTGGAAGCCATTTTTCTCCAAGAGTGTAGAAGAAAGAAAAGATCGCTCCTTGGGTATGGTTAGAGATGAATTGGTTTGTGCTAAGTGTGGTGCTCACATCGGGCATGTCTTTAATGACGGCCCGAGACCTACAGGGTTGAGATATTGTATCAATGGTGTTTCACTCGACTTTGTACCCCAGTCCCGTATACACCGTATTCTTTCACCACCTAGGATTAGAAAGGCGGTATTTGCCCAAGGTTGTTTTTGGTGTACCGAAGAGATTTTTGAGTCTATACGAGGAGTTTTGGATGTGGAATCCGGTTATGCTGGAGGAACCGAGCCCAATCCCACCTATGAAGAAGTCGGGCGAGGAAAGACAGGCCACGCAGAGTCCATCCAGGTAACCTATGACTCCAGCAAGATCTCCTACGAGGAATTATTGAAAGTGTATTTCAATTCCGGAGATATTACTCAGGTCAACGGGCAAGGTAATGACATAGGAAAACAATATCGATCCATCATCTTCTACACTACACCTGAGGAAAAACAGTTGGCGGAGGCTTACATCCGCCGCTTAGAGGAATCCGGAAATTATACTCGCAAAATAGCCGTAGAAATTACCCCCTTCACTACTTTTTACCCAGCTGAAGAATATCACCAAAACTATGTTAAATTACATCCCAGACAACCCTATGTTAGGGCTGTATCCATCCCGAGATATAAACGCGCCATCAAGAAGTTTCCTGAGTTGCTAAAACGTCCTTAAGAGCCTTTGAGAAGGAAGTTTGAAGCCAAGCCAATACTATCTATTTTTTCTCTTTAAAAATACATAAATCTAAAAGATTTTTGTTCCCTTATTTATTAGGCTGTTAATAGGGTGTATAACTTATACTTAAAAAATAATTTCGTCCGACCTGATATGATTTATAGACTTCCTTTTTGGCTTCAAAAGAACTGTAATACTGAAGAACAGAATTGCTTAATACATTTTTTACTCCAATACTCAAATTGATATTATTTTTCTTTCCAAATTGTACTCCGGCATTGACATTTATTCTATGAAAAGGGGCTTCATAAACATCAGGAACAATCCCACTCCCTACAAGCAGCAATTTGTCTCCCTGTACATTATAACTGATATTGGCATGTAGTCCACTGGATCGATGTGAAAAATTAAGCGATGAGTTAATTATGTAAGGCGCTTGCCCCTGCATCGAACGGATGGGTTTGACTTTTTCATCTTCTCCTGACTCAGTTATTCTGGCATTATTCACTCTTAGTTCGTATTCGGTTTTTCCATTAATGTCCACGATGATATCCCTTGTATCCACCTGAGAAACAATATAGGTTAGGTTAGTCCTTAGATTGACGAATACTGCTGCATCCGGAGGTGTCATATTTTTTCTCAATTCAAATTCAGCTCCATATACAGTAGCTGATGCTATATTTTTGGGCTGGATATTATTGGGATTCAGTTGGAAGGGTACTAATTCTATTGGATTGACAAATTGCTTATAGAATGTACTCAGCGAAAGCATTTGTTTGCCTCTATAGTACTCTAGCCTCAAGTCGTAATTTAGAATACTCGTCTCCTTTAAATTTATATTGCCAATAAATACAGTTTGGGAAATAGGATCATCGATATGAGCATTGGACTTTTCTTTAAAAGATGGCCTAGCCAGAGTTTTAGTGAAAGAAGCTCGTAGGTTCATCTGATCCAACAATTCATATATCAAGTTAACAGAAGGCAGTAATGATAATTTATTATGCACCCAATCATTAAGTGGTTTATTATTGTAATATCCATTGTAATGCATGGTTGCCCATTCTGCTCGGACTCCATAATTTGCCTTTAAGGCGGGCAAAAGATCTATACTATGCATCATATAACCGGAAGATACCTGCAAAAGCGATAAGTATTGATTGTTCCGATCTCTGTTGCCTATGACATACATGCCCGATCCCTTGTTCGAAGTCCAAAGATTTTGCGTTTCTAGAATTTCATTAAAATTACCCGTGAAATGATTAAAATCTGAGGTTCTATTGAACTGGTACAGCAGTATTGCATAAGAACGTCTTTTTACAATATTCGATACCCCAAACTTTAATTGGGATGTTTTTCCTCTATTATTTTTTAACGACAGTTTTAGGTCGGTTTTAGTCGCTAAATTAAATTCATTCAAATAGCGAAAATATCTATTGATTCCAGCGCCTTCACCCATTTTTAAGCTGTAAGTATGATCCTCTTCATCGTAAGAAAGTGATGTAGATCGTACATCCGGATCCAGGATACTAGAGAAGGAAGGAGAAATTTTCCAACCCAGGGATAGTTTAGCATTTCTAAAGTTATGTTTTCCGCTAATCAGTAGGTTTGTGACAGATTTTTGCGAGTAATCGATGGCATTTTTATAAAGTGTTGCACTTGTCTCATCAAAATTATGAGAAATAAACTCCCCAGCTTGACCAATACCATTTTGGCTATGAATAACAGTAAAGCCAAGTTTGTTATTATTATTCTTTATTGCTATGCCTCCTAAGACATTCCATAGGACATCATTTCTACCTATATTGCCAATACTTATTTCTCTTTTATCTAAATTTACAATATTTCTATTGGAATGTTTAAAGTATATCCCTTGCTTTACCCCCTGATAAAACGAGTAGGAATTACTGTAGTTTGCGATCAAATTAACTCCTAAGGTGTAATTTTTTTTATCGTATTGATTGCCAAATGAAAAGCTATAGCCTTGGTTGATAAAACTAGGGGCAGATCGACGCACTCCTAACTCCTTATTGAACGAATTGGAGTATTGGTACAATTTCGGATTATTAGCTGTTTCATCGGGTATGTTCGTATTGGTATGAAATGGCAACATCCGTTTTTTTCCAGCAAAACCTGCCCAATCATAAGCCCCATGCTCATATCCGATAAAATTCTTATTAAAGTTCATTTTGGGATTGCCATTGATATTTATCGATGTTTTTATGGTTTTCTTTATGGGGAAATCCCTTGTTACTATATTTACAAGACCACCGGTAAAGTCGCCATCCAGATCAGGAGTAAAGGTCTTATAAACTATGATATTATCGATCAAGCTAGTAGAAAACATATCCATTTGTAGCGTATTTTTATCCGGGTCTAGACCCGGTATGGTTACCCCGTTAAACGTCACCTTCGAATACCGATCCCCCAATCCTCTGACATACAGATATTTTCCTTCTTCAATCGTGATACCGGGAACCCGTCTTATGGCCATAGCTGCGTTTCCATCTCCTAATTTATTAAATGCTTCAGATGAGATACCGTCCAAGAGCGCTGGAGAGCGTTTTTGCAATGTCAAGACAGCAGCTTCTGACTGCTGACTATGTCTTCCCGTAACAATCACTTCGGCTAGCTTAGTGGCCACCTCTCCTAAGCGGACATTGAGTGTGACAACTTGTCCTGCCTGCACTTGTACTTTTTCGAGGATATAATCAGAATAACCAAGGTAGGTGAATTTTAGATTATAGATTCCCGCTGGCAATTCAATCCTGTAATTCCCATCCAGGTCAGTGGTCGTTCCGGTGGAATCATTGACGTAGACATAAGCTCCGATAATTCGCTCGCCCGATGTCCCACTCACAACGGCCCCCTGGATAATACCCAAATTCGCTTGCGCAATATAGGTAACTATAAAAATAAAAATAAAAGTGATTTTAATTTTCATATTTGAAATATTATATATTTAATATTGAGATTAATTCATTATAATATTATGTATGGATGAAGCTTGCTGACACTTGCCCTTTGCTCTTTTCTACATTATATTTAAACCTACATCCCGTCTTAAGCCATTTCATAAATGGGGCAAATAATATTGATGACTTTTATCTGTAAACTATTGATTAGCACTTCCATTCTCCGGAAGGCTTATTAAGATGCAATATCAATTTTACCTCTCCGTGAATGTCAAATTCTCGATTTTGCTCAAATGCACTTCTTAATCTATTGCACGATTTGGAATATAAGGCCAAAAGCCTTCATCCAGCTTTTCATAAAAAAGATGAATATATCGAAGGCTTTTGGCGATAAACATGAATCCCTAATTTATGGGTTAACAGATCTACCTAAAAATAGAGCGTTTCATTATATTAACTATCGACAAGTATTTTGTCATCTTATGTGTAGAATTATTAGCTACATTGAAGTTCAGTGGATAACTAGGAATACTTAAAAAATTGCAGTCTGATACACTCTAATTTAATTGTAGATTTTAGGTCAAAATAAGCAGAAGATATTTTTATATTTTTCCGTTTATCGATGACCATGTCCAACCCTCAAAAGCAGATAAATCAGCTCCTTCCACTTGAATGTCCTTACCATTGCCGGCCTTGTCGAAAATCGACTGAACGGCTCCTTTCATCTCGTCGGTAATGCTACAAGTATTACCATTGTTATCTTGTGATTTGGTATATATATAAATTTGTGCATCCGTTTTATTTCCGGTCACTTTAAGGTTAGAGTCGATGTAGTTGTTGTAGGCATCGTGCTTTAACGTAGTACAATCTTCTTCGAACTTAGCACTCAGTTGAAATCTTGTCAACCCTTCAAACTTACAGTTGGTGATCACCCCTTGTGCTTTTGACTTTAGGTCAACTGAGCCATCTCCCGTCTTAGAAATAAATGTACAATTTTCGACGGTAAACTTCCCTTCTGCATAAGTACTGTTTTCCGGACCATCAATTTCTAAAAATTCATCTCCGGTGTTATCGTAAATAGCTGCTGAATTGACAAATGTTCCTGCAAAATTTTGGTCAATGTCAAATGCATCATCTCCTTGATAAGCCACTAAGGCATGTTCTACTGTTACAGTTCCTCCAAAACATTCTATACCATCATCTAGATTGGCTACGATCTCAATGTGGTGGATAGTGGTGCCGGAGCCGACGCCACCCAAGGTCAAGCCATTAATCTCGTTGCCTTCACCTATAAGTGCTCCCCCATGTCTGATAGATATATAGGCTAAGGTTCCTGAGTTATCTTTATCATCCTCTCCTCCGTAGCGACCATAGTCTTCATCTGCCGGTATACCTTCGATTTGACCTTCTGTATCTCCTATTTTTGCAGAGACCTTGGCTTTACCTAGAAGAATTACTCCTCCCCATTTTTGTCTATCCTTTTCATCGAGATTGGTTCCTGTCTTTTCACCTAATTTGATATTGTCCAATACCGAAGTGAAAATAATCGGATGCTCTACCGTGCCCACCGCTTCTATTTTGGCTCCTCTTGCAATAACCAATGCAGAAGCCAATGCTCCTGTACCTGTCCTTCCTTTAATAATCGTCCCCGGTTCAATAGTCAATGTCGCTCCTTGCTCAACAACAACTTTACCGTCTAGTTCCCAAATACGATCCGCCGTCCATGTGGTGGCGGTCTGTATTCTTCCGGATACAACCTGGACATCATCCTTCTTTTTATCCGGATCAAGTATGCATTTGCCTTGATCACAGATGTACCCTTCAGGACATGTGGTCTTTGCACATTTGTCTTGACAAGATGCCAATGTCAATATCAGTGCACCAGACATCAAAATTTTTTTAACCAAGTTTCTTTTTTTCATTTTTTAGTTTTTTTCAATTTTGTTAATGAATTATATCTGATGCAAAAT
This sequence comes from Saprospiraceae bacterium, assembly GCA_026983735.1. Classification (GTDB taxonomy): domain Bacteria; phylum Bacteroidota; class Bacteroidia; order Chitinophagales; family Saprospiraceae; genus JALSTN01. The sequence goes on from JALSTN010000194.1 coordinate 8,851, forward strand.
TAGAGCTCCATATTGTGGTTAATGTTTGGATAATATCATGTAATGATGAAGTCTTTGAGGCTTAATAATTACATAAGTCTGAATTTAATGTTACCTCCCTCCCCAGTAGACTTTTACCGCCCTATGTATGCCTTAGTTTGGCACGTTTATCTTGCCTTCCTATTCTCATATTTTGAGAATGTTCTCTTGTTTTATTCATAAAATGACCTTGTCCCCTATTCAGCAATCTCCATTTTTTGAGAGTTCTGTCCAGAAAACTCGCTTTCTAAAATAATCCTGCGTCCTCCATTAAAAAGAAATTTATTAGAGTAGGCAACCCTTTGACAAATTGTCGCACATAAAGAGTAGTTGCAACTTACTCGGTAATGTCTCTGGTGCACTTAGAACATTACCCTTCTTTCGTTTATCCATCATTCATTAAAAAACACATTAAAATGAAAAGTTATATTTATTTATCTATCTTGCTCATTGGTCTCGGGATGTCTTCTTGCAAGAAGAAAGAAGAGATGAAGGTCAGCAATAACTTTACTGTGACGATTGAAAATATATCGCAGGGAAAAAAATATTTCAATTCCGGAAAAACAGGTCTCATAAAACCCGGAGAGTCCGCTTCCTTTAGTTTTAATGCAGGGAAAGGGCATTATTTGCAATTTGGGACGATGTACGTTCAGTCCAATGATTTATTCATAGCTCCCGGAGAGGAAGGAATACCCCTTTACACCAATGGAACACCCTTGACGGGAGATATCACAGGGATGCTCCAATTGTGGGATGCCGGCACGGAAGTCAATGAAGAGCCCGGAAAAGGCCCCAATCAACCCCTTCGACAAGCAGGCCCCAATACCGGAATGGATGAAAATGGTACGGTGCATCCTGTAATGGATGGATTTACCTATCCTGCTGTAAATGAAGTCGTCCAGGTGATGGTGACACATGATGGCGGGACGGGTTTTACCGTGACAATAAAAAATATCTCAGCAGCCTCTGCTATTCCTTCCCCATTAGCCCCCGGAACTTGGGTGATACACAGCAAAATGCAAAAACCTATGTTTGCCAATGGAGAAAAAGCTTCTCCCGGATTGGAAGGGTTGGCTGAAGATGGCAATATCACTAAGATGGACAACAACCTTTCCTCTAATAGTGGCCTCGTCATTCCTTTCGCTCCGGGTGCTTATGCCACAGGAGCCCAGAATGATATTTTTACGGTAGGAGCCAAAGCCAGTGCGGCCTTGGAAGCATTGGCGGAGGATGGAATGGCCGCCGGATTCACTCAGGTGTTCAATACACCTGAAGGTGCCTCTTCACCGGGCCCACTTACCCCCGGAGGTAAGTATAGCTTCACTTTCACTGCTGAGGAAGGGGACAACTTATCCTTTGCACTCATGTTTGTGCAGTCCAATGATTGGTTTGCCGGTGTTGATAATATAGCTTTGTACAATGGGTCTTCACCCATGGAGGGAGACATCACGGCTAAGGTCACCCTTTACGATGCAGGTACTGAAGTAGATGAATATGCCGGAGCCGGCAATAATCAACCTCTTCGTCAATCAGGCCCCAATACCGGAATGGATGAAAATGGGAAGGTAGCTATTGAGAATAGTGTTAGTGACAATGTACCTTCTGTTTCTAACATGCTTAAGGTAACACTCAAACACGACTAATCAACTGCGATTACTGTTAATATTTTGATTTATTTGTGAAAAGGGACAATCGGAGGATTGTCCCTTTTTTTCTTAGATTTCCTGGAGTAGTAGTTACACAACTATAGGCCAAATACCACAATTTTGCCCCCTACAAGTTCCAAGCCTTTAACTTGCTGGAACAGGATAATTGAGATTCCGGTGTTCTACATTCACCCAATAAGTCATCAGCATGAGTTTAGACAGGAATAAGGGTTCAAATGTACACCCTCCCGAGCATATATCATTTAGTGAGATGGGTATGAAATGGTTCTACCCCCTCTTGATTTTGTTAGTTGTATCAAGATAAAGGACTAAAAAGGTTAACAACGGCTCCAAGGTCTCAAACGCACCCTATTCGTCAAATGTAGGAGTTTAAACACCACCAACGCTCTAAACTTACCCACCTGAGCAATACCATCTATCGCAGAGAATAAAAAAAATTGAGCGGTGGACGCTTGATTCTTGGCATTATGACGAAAAGATACATTGCCATTATCAATAAATTAGATCAATGAATGAACATTAATCGTATTTTTACGATTAAATAAATAAAAAGAATATTATGCAAAAGAAAAAGAGAGATTTAAAGGATTTGGTACGCGAAAAATACACACAAATCGCGGTGGGCGCGCAAGGTGGCAGCTGTTGTGGTTGTGGTCCGGAATGTGGGACAGACTACACCGTATTTTCCGAGGACTATTCGGATAAGGAGGGATATGTCCAAGAGGCAGATCTTCAATTGGGCTGTGGCCTTCCTACCGAATTTGCCGGTATTCGACCGGGAGATACTGTCGTAGATCTGGGGTCAGGCGCAGGTAATGATGCTTTTATAGCACGTGCTGAAGCTGGGGAGATAGGACAGATTATCGGGATTGATATGACAGAAGCGATGATCGAACAAGCGCAAAAAAATGTCACGAAACTCGGCTATCAGAATGTATCGTTCCTCTTAGGGGATATCGAGCAGATCCCCTTGGAGGATCATGTGGCGGACGTCGTGGTTAGTAATTGTGTCTTCAATCTCGTGCCGGACAAGGAAAAAGCCTTTCAAGAGACCCTCAGAATTCTGAAGCCGGGAGGACATTTTAGTATTTCAGATGTCGTCATCAGAGGGGATTTGCCTAAAGTACTTCAAGAGGAAGCTGAGCTTTATGCCGGCTGTGTAAGTGGGGCAATTCCCATCGAAGATTACCTGGATATCATCAGAGGTGCCGGATTTGTCAATCTTCAATTGCAAAAGGAAAAAGAAGTTGAACTGCCGGATTCTATATTGGGTAAGTACATGGATGAAAGGGAGATCAATGACTTTAGAAGGAGTAAAACAGGGATTTACAGCATCAATGTATATGCAGAAAAACCCAAATAGACCCCTTCTATAACAGGATATTCAGATGGGGTAGGAGCTCAGATCGAAATAGAGAAACGGAGGCCGTACCCCCCCGGTTCTGCGACAGGAATACATCCAATTTTGTCGCTCGATGCCGACCATTTCATACCGGGAAATGGGTCAAAATAATAGACCAAAGCCGGAATTAAAATACCTATACCGGCTCCTGCCAACACATCATTCACCCAATGTCGATTATGGACGATTCTCAAGAGGCCCGTCGCAACCGCGAAGCTATACCCACTATAGGCTAGCACAGGATGTGTGTCCTTGTATTCCCAATAGAGTACAGAGGCCGCTGCAAAGGCGTGGGTGGTATGTCCCGACGGGAAAGACAGATGCCCCCCGTTAGGTCTGCGCTCATTGATAGCCTCCTTGATAAGCGAGGTGAGCCCGACTGCGCCGACATTGGCCATAAGGGCATAAATTAGCTGTCCTTTTACGGTGTGCATGGGGTGATATCCACTTAATTGTGCACCTACCAGAACGCCGTACGAACCATGCTGAAGGTAGTCTTCTATCGTCCGATCATGTTGAATATGCCCCAATACCCAAGCCTGAAATTTTTCCTTGGTCGATGAATGATAGGTGGCGATCCCTCCACTTATAAGCCCAAGAGAAAGCAGCATGGGATTGCGATATTTTGGTATGAAATGGCTGGTGTCCGGGTGACAGCGAATCTGAAATTGGGCTTGAACTTCTGTCAACAAAAGTGGACTACTTAAGAGCATGAAAATAACAATTATCTTGTATTTATTCATATCGTTTCTTTTGGATTGCAAATGCTAAGGTATTTATTTTACCAAAATACAGCAGATATCGCGGGGATTATTCAATGCAAGAGTCTCCATCGCTCTATTCTAGGACTGTTTAAAAAAAGGATGCTTTTTCATAAAGAGCGGTATAATATTTTGATTATAAATTATCACACGTTATTTCACCATTTTATACAAGTAGAAAACCTAAAGTTTCCTCAAAACTTGGCTATTCAATAAAAATGTTTATCTTTGACCTTAGCAATCATTGTTTATGACAAATATGTAACCATTTAAAATATTAAAGATATGAAACGAACATGAATTTTATTAAACATAAATTTCACACAGAGTTTTGTTTAAAAAAATTCATGTGAGAGCGCAGCGGTTACATAGCTGCAGGAAATTTATAATACATTTATTTTCAATTTATTAGAAATTTTTAAAGATATGAAACGAACGTTACTCGGCTTACTTATTCCGGCAATTATTTTCTTTATCTGGCAATTTTTATCCTGGGCTGCCTTGGGGGTCCATGAAGATAATCTGCGCTATACCCCCAATCAAATGGAAATTCTAAATACGCTCAAAGGCCAATTAGAAGATGGGACCTATTTTCTACCTAAAGCTCAACCGGGGATGTCTTATGAGGAAGAGCAGGCCTTTATGAAGGAACACGAGGGAGAAGCCTGGGCCGTTTTATCCTATCACAGCAGTTTTGATAGCAGCATGGGGATGAATATGATTCGTGGTTTTGCCACTGATCTGGTGATTGGGTTTATTTTGTTTTGGCTGATGGCGCAGATGGCAGGGATGAACACCAAGAGAGGTGTGATGATCGGTATTGCCATAGGTTTTTTGGGATTTTCTGCGATTAAATACATGAACAGTATTTGGTTTGATCAGAATACGATTCCGGATTTAATCGATGCGGTTGTCCCTTGGGCATTATCCGGCGCCTGGCTTGGATGGTGGCTACCCAAGTCCGCTTAAGGACGTTGAACTTTAACTCAAGATGGAGTACTATTTTTTGAATGCATCCACTTTTTGTGCATGCATTGAGACTTCATTTGCACGGTCTGTGTACAATGAAGCCTAGCAATTGTATTTTTTTTCATACTTTAACGGCCTCAAAACAATCAGGTACAGATGTTCGACATATGAGAACGCAGCGGTTCCATATGCGCAGAAGATTTGTAATACCTTTATTTATGATTTATGATAAATTATTAAAGAGATGAAAAAGTTAGCATTGCATTGGAAGATACTAATAGGCATGGTCCTAGGGGTATTGTTTGGTATCGGGATGAGTCAGTTGTCATGGGGGCCGGGTTTTGTTACAGAATGGATCAAGCCAATGGGTACGATATTCATTCGGTTGCTTAAGCTTATCGCTATACCTTTAATCATTGCGTCATTGATTAAGGGGGTTTCCGACCTTCAAGATTTATCCAAATTTTCCAGGATTGGTGGTCGAACGATATTGCTCTATATCTTTACGACGGTGATTGCTATTAGTATTGGGTTAGTGTTAGTGAACCTGCTCCATCCCGGTTCAAGTGTCGGTGAGTCCGTCGTTCAAAGAATAACAGAAGCGTATGAATCCACTGCGTCCGGCAAAGTAGCGCACGCGATGGAAGCCAAACAACGGGGAAAACTCCAGTTTTTAGTAGATATGGTACCCTCCAACTTTTTTGAAGCAGCTAGCAGCAATAGAAATATGCTCCAGGTGATCTTCTTTGCTATTTTCTTTGGCATCGCTCTTCTAATGGTAGAAGAAAAGTATGCGAAGCCTTTAAAATCTTTTTTTGATGGGCTCAATGAGGTTATCCTTAAAATGGTCGATCTAATCATGCTGATCGCCCCTTATGCGGTATTTGCACTCTTGGCCGGATTGATTACAGATACGCAGGATCCCTCTTTATTTGTGGCTTTGGGATGGTATGCATTTACTGTGGTTGTAGGATTACTTCTGATGTTGGTCTTTTACCTCACACTGAACTATTTCATAACAGGAACCAATCCCATTACTTTCCTTAGAGGGATTGCCCCTGCTCAGCTTCTGGCCTTTTCAACCAGTTCCAGTGCGGCGACGCTCCCCGTAACGATGGAAAGAGTAGAAGAGCACCTCGGAGTCGAGGGAGAAGTGGCTTCATTTGTCTGTCCGGTTGGTGCTACGGTCAATATGGATGGAACTAGCCTGTATCAAGCGGTGGCTGCTGTATTTATCGCTCAGGTCTTGGCTTTTGACCTGAATTTTAGTGACCAATTGACCATTATTGTGACCGCTACAATGGCTTCGATAGGAAGTGCGGCGGTACCCGGAGCTGGGATGATTATGCTCGTCATCGTATTGGAAGCGATAGGCCTGCCTCAAGAGAAATTAGCTGTGGGATTGGCCTTAATCTTTGCCGTCGACCGTCCATTGGATATGTGCCGTACGGTGATTAATATTTCCGGAGATGCGACTGTGGCTATGCTCGTGGCAAAGTCCGTCGGCAAACTTTCCAAACCCCAACCTAAAGAATGGGACGACCATTACCCCAAGGACGGGGAATAAATATGGGTATGCGGTGGACGTAGATCGGATATCTTTTGCCACAAGGTGTCCGGACCTTGCAGGGCAGCGCCTTTTTATGCCTAAGCCAGTGGGTTTTTGTAAATGCCCCATCTGGGTAATTTTTTTACCTCTTCTCTACCAATTCTATATAATCATCGGCGCTTAATACGGTGTCATAGAGCCCAATCTCCTCGCCGGCATGTCTGTTAATGCCAATGTATTCCAAACTCGCATCTTCGTACCTTTTGAACTTATATACCGCATCATTCATTAAAGCCCCATTAAATACTCCGAGACTTACAAGCAATTCAAAATCCTTGACTTCAAGTCCGGTTACTTTTTTAAATAGACCCGGTTCGAGCTGAGTAATTACATCTTTCAAACTTCGTTCACGATAATCTGTCAGGTACATGAATACCGGTATTCTTGTGGCAAATTTGATAAGTTTATCTTGAATTTTCTTTCTTAAGCTTTTATATTCTCTTTCTTCGTCCGTCAATTCTTTTTTCGCTTTCTTTGAAAGCTTTTCATCATTAGCTTCTTTCTTAGCTTTTTTTACTGCTTCCGATTTGTTGATAATGGTTTCAATGTCTTGATTTAGATTTCTAAAGCCTTCGATGCTCATCAAAGCGTCCAGAGCCGCATCGTTTTTCATTAGACGAGCTAGGGTTGCATTATCCACGTTTACGAGCAATGCACTTTCCCACCGCCTTGCCAGTAATGTTGCGGTTGTCCCGCTCATGGCAATATCGAGTACTCCTGCGGCATCGATTCTTCTCATCGAACTTCCATCATAAGCGAGTACGGGTAAGAAATGAATAAATTCTGCTACATTTTTTTCAGGGTTCGATTCATTGACATTTAACCGACAGGCATAATCTGCGACTTGACTCAGCGCTCGATTGGGGGCAAAATCAAAGACATAGCATTCATTTTTTATGATTTCGGTTGTACCGTCAGGTTTATGTATTGTCCAAGGAGATTGCACTCTAAAAGCGGCTTGAAAATAGGTCTCGGGGCTTGACGAATTACGAAGCATAAAAATACCTGTCCAAGGTTTTACCGTAACTCCGGTGGTCAATTTTCCACAAGAAAGTGTAATTGTTTTTGTTTCTAGAGGATTATCCATTGCTTCATAAACCGGTGGTAAAGCATGCACCCCTATCCCCGCTTGCGTTCCTGCTGCCACTACAATCTCATAATCATGCCAAAATGTGTTTTGTCGTTGGTGCATTAAGTTTCGCATGGCGTAACAAGAAGCGACGCTCGGCAAAAACCAAAAGGTATGCGTTAAAATATTCTTCAAACGAGCATCTGAAAAGGGCATGGGGGGCTTTCTAGCTCCCATTTTCAAATTATCCAGCATGGTTTCTCTATAACTCCCACGAATTAAGTCTAACCACTTTTGAACATCGCTCTCCAACTTAAATTCAGCACTTTCCCCTGTGCCTTCTGCAGCAAAGAATACATTCAGATCAAACTCATTAAACTCTCCGCCAAGAGCAATTTCTCGTATCGCATCGGGCATTTGATAGGTAAGCATTACCATTCTTGGAAGCGCTGCATAAGGATTTTCTCCTTTTGAATCGTCCCACTCTTCTTTGGCTCTTTGCTCATCTGAATAGGTCCAGTTAAATATTTGTTCTTCTATAAATTCACCCGAAGTAATGGCGCGAAAAGGTGTGCCCGAAAGATACAAAAAGGCATCGGTAGTAATGGGTAAAATATCCTCGTCAAACTCTCTCACATCTCCGGTATCTAGAATTCTTTCTCTCGCTTCACTTTCAAAGAGGTCTTTGGCATTTTCTCTCCATGCTCCATAGTGGTATTCATCAAAAATCACACAATCCCAATTTATCAAATGTACCCATTCATTTTTGGTTTTTATTCCCCCTGTTGATGTGTTTTTGCCGAGAAAATCTTGAAACGAACCAAAACAAACAAAGGGTTTTTCCTTGTCTGCTTCTTCGTATGACAACCCGCCACGGGAAATAAATTGCCAACCTTCAAAATCTACATGAGTCATTAAATCTTCTTCCCATGCACTTTGAACGGCAGGCTTAAAAGTAAGTACTAATATCTTTTTCCACCCTTGCTTTTTTGCCAATTGATAAGAGGCAAATGTTTTCCCGAAACGCATTTTTGCATTCCATAAAAATCGTGGGGTTTTATCTTTGTTTTCCGGTTCTTTTCTAAAGCTCTCAAAATATTGAATCGTTTTATGGACAGCTCTTTCTTGCTCGGGGCGCATCTTGAAAGTCTGAGTTCTGTCCTCGATGTTTTCTCTTCTTTCTTTAATCGCAATAATAGCCGCTTTTACATCACGAGTATTACAAGTAAACCATTCTCCAACTGTATTTTTAAATCCTTTCTTACGTAGATATTTATGTATGTCGTGGTCAGAAAAAGAACTTCCATCGTTACGGATGGCCGATTCAATAAGAACAATCTCGTATCTTGCACGAGTTGCACCAATCTGCTCGTTAATTCGCTCTTGGGCCGAACGAGTAGTAAAGCCGATTTTCAGTTGACCTTTGCGAGAAGTATCATTTGGCAGGGTATAAGCGTAAATGGTTGGTTTTGCTTTGGGGCGCTGTGGGAAAAAATCATTTTTACTCATTGTTGCTCTCTATAATTTGGTTTAATGCTTCAATTAACTTTTCTTTTTCAGGTAGATAAAGTTGGTATTTGCTCACAAAAAGTTGATTGCTAATATTTTGGGTGGCATACTCTACAAGAATATGATCCTTATATGCTCCGAGAACTATACCGATTGGCGGATTATCACCCTCTACATTTTCTTCGTTGTTGAAGTAGTTGAGATAGAGATTCATTTGACCAATGTCATTGTGTTCAACTTCTCCTCTTTTGAGATCTATAAGAACAAAACATTTAAGAATACGGTGATAAAAAACCAAATCGACAAAGAAGTGGCGACTGCCTATTAAAATTTTATATTGTCTGCCAATAAATGCGAAGCCCATGCCAAGCTCTAATAAAAACTTTTCAAGATTAGAGATTAGTTTTTCTTCAAGTTCACCCTCTAAATATCTATAATCAACAGGAATATCTAAAAATTCAAAGATATACGGCTCTTTTATTATATCCTCTGCTTGGGTTATTTCTTGCCCTTTATTGGATAAGTCCAAAACACCTTGTTTATCTTTGCTGAGTGCCAAGCGATGAAAAAGCATACTTTTCATCTGTCTTTTTAGCTCTCTGACACTCCAATTCTCCTTTTCACACTGTTTAAGATAGAAGTTTAACTCCAACTCATCATCACATTTTATAAGCTCAACATAATGGCTCCAACTCAATTGTTCAGACAGTGTCTGGATTTTTGGAAATTTTATATAAAACAATCGTATTTGAAATAGATTGGAACGACTAAACCCTTTGCCAAATTCAAGTGAGAGGTCTTTTGATAATTTTGTTAGAAGTTCCTTGCCATATTTGGCTTTTACCTCTCCTTGTTGTTCAAACTCTACAATGTGATTACCAATATGCCAATAGGTTTGCAATAAGATGGTATTAACCGACTTAAATGCCCGCTTACGACCTTGCACAAGAAGCTTGCTAATCTCTTGTTTAAGATTTTGGTAACTGTTTGGTGTTGGTAAGTTATTCATAGTTGTCTATTCCATCGGTCGTATCATGGATTCTATAAAATCTATCTCCTCCTGCGCAAGTCCATATTTTTTGTAGAGTTTTTCGTCTGTCCATTTTTCCTGCATATTCTGAACAGGGACAAAAGAATAAGAATCTTTGCTTATGTGATGCGAATACATAAATTGTGATACAAGAAACCTAAAAAAACGTGTCTTCATATATTTGACAAGATTTTCTGCCTCATTTCTGGAGTCGTAAACTCCAGTGACAAGATAAGTCTCAGTGCAAATGGTCCCTGGCGGTAAAATATCAATTTTAGAAAAAACGCGCCGTCTTCCGTCTTTTCCGGGAGAACCCGCATGATCATAACCTACATAAGATGTGATTACTTTCCACTTATCAATCATCTCAACACCTACCGTTATTTCATCTCGCATAAAAGGTCCTTCTCCTTTTTGCCAACGTAATATTATGTGACCGTGTTTTAGAGGTCGTACATTTGTTGCTAATCCAAATGGTTTTCTGCTTGATACCTGTTCACTCATTCCTTTCTCTTTTATTTGCATAACTTTTCTGATTATTGGTACTGCAAAGCTATGCCGAATAAAGGTGTCAAATTCGTTAAGAGACCTTACTACCACATTTATTTCACCATTTCTAATGTTGGCTACTTGACATTCACCATGAAAATCCCTGTTCCACAAAAAGTAACAAACTCCACCGGCTATATCAACACCAGGAAAAACCTCAGTTGCATTTTCAAAGTCGATGATTTTCTTAATCCGATCATCATTCAACATTTCTTTGCGAAACTCATTCAGACCCTTCCCGCCTCCAAACCATCGGGACGGTATGATCATAATCAAATATCTTGGGTTCAGTTTCTTTGCTTGTTCTACAAATTTATGATAAATAGGTCCGGCACTTCTTCCATGTCCCCCATCACTCAACTGATAAGGTGGATTTCCAATAATTACATCAAATTTCATATTAAATATTTTCTCCGGTTTATTCGTATGTATAAACTGATAAGCGTAAGTTTCCAAACTATCGGCTCTATCGTACACCTCTTGGCTTGCTCCGCAAAAGCTACACTTTCCTCTGTGCCAAGTGTGCTGTATATTACTAAAAACAATATTGCCTTGTGTGTCATTAAATTCCGTGCAAAACGAGTATTTCCCATTGGCGGTTTTGCTGCCGTAAACCGTTCTGCGAGAAAGCAACGAAGTAAGTTCGGTAATGGCAATACCAAATAGTTGTTTGGTGAAAATATGGTTGGCTCGTTTTTGTTGGTCCGGTATTTCTTTTTCCAAACCTTTCATTAAGCGTTTGGCTATTTCTCGTAAAAAAACGCCCGATTTACTTACCGGGTCTAGGAAGGTGGCTGTTTTGCTTTCAAACAACTCTTGTGGTAAACTATCCAAAATGTCATTGACCAATTTTGGTGGTGTAAATACTTCGTCATTACTCAGGTTGGCAATGGCATCCAGTACATCGGGATTGTAATTTACATTAATCATGTTCTGCTAACTTCAAATAATGGGTTAACGGATACTCTTTTATGGGTTTGGGCAAAAACGCCGGATCGCTATCATAAAATTCTTCAAAAAGTCCGCCCGGGACTTTGGAGGCTTCTGCTTTAAGGAGATTATCCAAGGTGAAATCCCGTCTTTTTATCATACTACCATTTACTGTTGACCATTCGGAAAACACGATGGGTCTATTCTTGTCGGAAAGTAAGGTTAGAGCATCGCCACGTAAGATGTTTCTTTGAAGAATAAATGCTACACTTTTTTTACAATCTTCTTTGCAGTTGCTTTTGAATTTTTTAGTGTATCGCTCATCGAATATATCATACAGTCGTTTTCTTGCCTCTTCGACATTGTCTTGCAAGAGGTCAATACCGTAAATACTCGAAATAGCAATCACGGCATATCGCTCGTACTCTATTTGGTTTTTACCATAGCGTTGATTTACAACGGTTAATTTTCTTCGTAAAATTTCGACCAAAAAATTGCCATTGCCGCAAGCCGGCTCCAAAAATCTGGAATCAATTCTCTCGGTTTCCTGTTTAACCAAATCAAGCATATCGTTTACTATCCAGTCAGGTGTAAAAACCTCACCGTGGTCAGCTACTCGTTGTTTGGATTTTATTTGGTTTTTCACGAATGGATGTGTTTTGATATTTTGCATCCAAAGATACAGATTTTATTCAAAATTGACTTGTTTGCATCTTAGTAGAATAAAAATATTGGGTTAAATGAAGGCCATTTTATGGCATTCACCTACAGATGATGAAGATACTTTTCATACATGATGTGACAGAAGTATAGTTTAGGAACGAGGGTATTTTCTATACAGGATCGGCAAGATATCGGACTTCCTATGCGTCTCCTCCCGCCACGCATTGCATCTCGTCTCTGAGGATTATCGCGCTATCTTTTCAATCGAACCTGTGTCCCTTTCGAAGGATCATTTTCCACAAATACGGCCACATCAACTTCTTCCTGGAGGGCTTCTACATGTGAGATGACCCCTACGATTCTATCCTCTTTTCGCAAGGCCTTTAAGGTGTCGAAGACTATGCGAAGCGCCTCCTTATCCAGTGTGCCGAAACCCTCATCGAGAAAGAAAAAATTCTGTCCCTTCCCCCGATGTTGCCGGATACTGTCCGCCAAGGCAAGCGCCAGACTCAAGGATAGCTGAAACATCTGTCCACCGGAAAGGGTGCTGACGCTCCTGACTCGTCCTTCGTTGAGATAGTCTCGCACTTGAAAGGTGTTGTCCGCTCTCAATTCCAAACTCAGCTGGTGACGGGTCAACTGGTGAAATCTCTTGTTGGCGGTGATGCAAAGTTGCTGAAGGTAGACGGTCGAGGCATAATCGATAAAGCCTCCTCCTCTAAACATATTTCTCAAGAGTTGGAGATTTTCCATCCTTTGGGACAGTAGTCGATAATCCTCCGCCAGTTTCTCTTTCGCCTTGAGTTTTGCGAGATGATCTAAATGCTGGTGCTCCAGACTCCCCAATCGGTTATTAAGCGCCTTACTTTCTTCCGTTAGGGATTGCAATTGCTGGGTGAGTTGATCGTATTCCTCTTTGTCCGGCATTTGGCCATCGAGTTCTGTTTTCAGCTGTTCAGATCTTTGTAGGAGATGGCTTTTTCGTTCTTCAAATGCCTGTACCTCACTCTGTGCCCGATGAATATCCAGCGAAGATGCCAAAACCTGCCGTACATCATCCAATGTATCAAAAGATGCCTTTCCCAAGGTATCCAATAAGCTCTCTTTTAGTTGATCTATTGATAGTTGAAGAGTGCCACGCTGTGTTTTAATCGTCTGAAGGCTAGCCTCTAAGGCTTCCATATCCAATTGGGTTTTTCGATATTTGGCCTGTGTTGAGTCAAAGATTTGTATTTCTTTTTCTATGCGTTGTTTGATTTGAAGGGCGCGCTGTTGAAGTTCCGCATCATTTAGATCAGCCACAACCTCCGGCAAGTTTTCACTCGTCTGTTTTTGCAAGGTCTCCATACCAGACACAGCCCCTTGTCTATTCCGTTCCAATTGCTCAATCAGTCGCTCGTATTTTTGCAATTCGGTAAGTGCTATTTCATATTCCTGTTCGACTGCTCGGAGTTGATTCGTTAAGATTTTAATCTGTTTTTGATCTTCATTGACAGCCTGGAGGGCCTCTTCCACAGAAGGATAATTTTCATAGCCCGGAAGATGATCCGGGAGATTATTTTGAATAGCATTCCATTCTTCTTGCTTCACGTTGTATTGGCTCTTCAGACGCTCGAATTGCTCCAATAAGGATTGTTGAGCAGCTTCAAAGGCAGACAAATACTGAAGGGCATCAGATAGTGCTTTTCGTCGGTGATGGAGTCTATGGATTTGGGCATTGTAGGCTTGGATTTCATCCTCAATACCTTCTACGACCAAGGGAGAGGGGTGATCTGTGGAGCCACAGAGCAGGCAAGGTTTACCCGGTTGAAGACTTTCGGCCTGTTCTTTGAGTTTAGCCTCCAACTCCCGGTTTTGGAGGGCTGCCCTTAGTGCCTTTTCATCGAGGGTAAGTTGATGTTCGAGCTGCACGATGGATGCATGTAACTCTGCCCTATTCATTGAATCGGCATCAAGTTCCTCTATGGAAAGGGTTTTAAGCTGTCGAGTCAGTTCAGAAGACTTCTTGTGGCGATCAGCTTCTACTCTTTCCAACTCTTTCTTTAGCTCCGCGATTTGATCTTGGAGCGTGTGAAGTCGGTGGTAGTTTTCGCTCCATTGTCGGAGTAGATTATGATCCGGGATGCGTTGGAGTAGGGTATCCAGTCTTTTTTTTATCTTCAGGCGTTTATCTTCTAAAGATTGTACCTGCTTCTTGTGTTGAGCGATAGTTTTGGCGCCGTTGAGAAGGCGGCGGTCGAGTTGATTTTTCTCTTCTCGGAGGGTGTGCATTTGCCTTAGGAGGTCGATGTCTCGTAGGGATTGGGTCAGCTCTTCCCGGAGAGCAGCAGTAGGACGCAGCCCTTCAAGTGTATTGCCCAATGTTTTAAATACTTCCTGTAAGTCGTTAAGTGCTTGTGATTGTTGCAGAATTTTCTCATCGAGTTCCCGGCAACTGATCCTTTTCTCATCGAAGGCGGATAGAGGTGTTTTAAAGTGTTCTATGCAGTACAACTTTCGCTTGATATCAACTTTGAGGACATTCATCGAAGCGGACTTTTCGAGAAGCTTGTGAAGTTCTTGTTCGACCTTTTGAGCTTGCTCATATGTTTTGGCAAGCTGTTGTAAACGAGAGTGTCGGCGGGTGATTTTTTGGAGTTTTACATCGTTCTTTTTAAGATCGGAGCGAGTATTTTTAAGGTTAGAAATTAATGTATGAAGGGATTCTTCTGTGTAGGCTTCCAGAGCGGATTGGCGTCCTAAGAGGTGTTCTAATTGGAGTTTGCAGGTATGAAATAGTCGATTGACGGGCTCGGATAAATCAAATCGTTGTAGGCCAAAAAGCTCGACGAGCATTTTTCTTCTATCCGTATCGCCGAGTTCGAGGAATTCGCGGAATTTACCCTGAGGGATAATGACGGTTCTGCGAAAATTTTCATAACTCAGACCGATAATATCATCTGCCTTGTCGCTTTCTAAGGGAATCCATTGGTTTTCCTTCCATTGATATCCCATTCGCTTGAAGGTGGCTACTTTATGAAATTGTCGGCTATTGCGTCTGCCACTAACGACAAATCGGTACCGCTCCCCCTCGTCACTTTCAAATTCGAAGTCTATGAGGAGGGTATTGCTCCTTAAGTTCATCATATTGTAGGTGCGATTGGATCGTATGCGTTCCGTCTTGTTATACAGCGCAAAGGAGATGGCTTCGAGGATGGTGGATTTTCCACTACCCACTCCACCAAAGATGCCAAACACCTTGCCTTCCGTGAGTGTTTTAAAGTCGATTATCTGTTCGGACTGGTAAGAATAGATACCTTGAAGCGCAAGTCGGATGGGGATCATGAGGCATTGTTTTGGTGAAGGATTTCGCTAAACAATTGCATAATTTCTTCATTGGGTTCTTGACCATATCGGTGTTTGAAATATCGAGCAAATAAGGTGTTTCTATCGAGTGTCAGATCGACCTGCTTCCGATGGTTTTCGACATCCAACGCATCTTTCACTTCGGGTATAATGGTGGTAATCCCCGAATGGGCGTTTTCCAGCAATTTGCGAGATTCTGCCGAGAGATAGCCCTCGGACACCATAGTGAGTTCGACCCATGTATGCGGGTGTTCTCTAAGCCATTGTGCGGCAAGTTGGACCTCTTCAAAACGCTTGCGCAATAGCCGTTTTCCGGCTTTAAGCTGAATAGGTGTGACTTGGACAGGAGTGGCGGGCTTGGCATCAATGAGAAGCACATATTTGTCCTGATTCGCCTCAGCAAAACTATAACTCAAGGGACTTCCACTATACATCACCGGACTGTTGTGCCCCGGGATGAGTTGTTTTCGGTGTAGGTGTCCCAAAGCGGTATATTGAATCTCATCCGGGATATCTTCTGTGTACACGGCTGATGCTCCGCCTATGTGTAGTATAGGGCGCTCGTCATCGGGCTCTTCGGGTATTTCGCCTCCTTTTGAAGCAAATAAAAGATGTGCAATCAGGACATTGACCCCTTCATCATCCCCCAAATGGTCTATTTGTTCTTGCCACTTCGCTTTCAACACCCGACGCAAGGCCTCCTCCTCTTCTTCATGTCCGAGATAGGTTTTTAATCGGATTTCATTGGCATAGGAGGTATGAAATATTCGCAAAGGATAGGGGCAATCCGGCAGAGTAAATTCCGTTATCCCCGGGCCAGATTTTACTAAGGCCAATCCCGAATTAAGAGCGAAGAGTGGAACTTCTGTGTTGGGATATCCGACCATCACAATACCGTTGTATCGCGCCAATGGATCGGGGGCTTCTATGCGTTCCGGTGAATCGTGATTGCCGGCAATGATAAATACGAGTCTACGTCCGCCGGCACTCAATCGATGCAGGGTCTTATACAGTAGTTCGATCGCTTCGGTCGAAGGATTGAAGTGGTCGAATATATCTCCTGCGATGAGTACTGCATCGACCTTTTGGTGCTCTGCTATATGGCAGATCTCTTCCAAAACCTCTCTTTGTTCAGGTATTCTGGGATGTCCATCCAATCTCTTTCCCAGATGCCAATCTGCTGTGTGTAATAGTCTCACCGTCTATTGTTTAATCTCAAAAACTGCTGATCAAGATACATTGCCAATTCTCCCTACTCTTTACCCGTTAACCCTATCGCTCAAAAATAGGACAAATAAACGACCCGAGGAATAACTTTCTTCAAACATTTTATGATTTCCCGGAACTAATTTTTTTATCCAAATGTTGGTTGGGTGTTCTCGGTTAAAAATTGCTATTGCGAAGATACAGCGCTGATTGGGGAAGATGCTATGGAATGCGCATTCTTCATGTGTGCCGGTGTTTCTTGGCTGTTGGGATCCACTTCCCTTGCGGATGAATTTTAACAACATAGAATTTATCTACATTTCATACCGAAAAAAGACGGCACTATACCTAGTTATCATATAACGTTAAACCAACACTTAGCCCAATCTATGGACGCAAGAATTCGACGACTAAAAAAAATTATTGCTAAAATCGAAAACCTTTACCCGCCGGATGACCTCATCCAATCCTACAGTGATTTTAAAAAATACCGCGATGTGCTGCATCATTATCAGTACAACGAAAAGGTGTTTTACAGCCTGGTGCGCGTCACCCACGATGTATGGCATTCCAAAAAACGGGTTAGCCGGCCGTCTTTAATAACAGTGATGCGCAACTACCGCAAAAAAGCCAGGGAAGTATCCACTCCTCCAACCGAAATCTCCAGTTATTTATTTGAGATATTTAAGGATGTAATCCATAAAGGGGTACTTAATCACTTGTCAGCGGACACCGTCCACGCCTGCATTCGCTACGTCAATTATTTACTGGCGGGAGTAGTCTTACGGCCTCGAGAGGTTCAATGGTTAGTCGATCACGTCGACTTTTCATACAATATCCTCAACAGAGTGCTCCGCTATCCGATCAAATCCGATAAGATAACCGCTTGGTGTAGGTCATCCTATCACATAGATCGATACCGGCATAGAAGGGCTGAATTGACAGGGTGGATACTCGATGAAGAATCGGATTATACGATAGATCCAGCGGTTATCCAAAAGGATTTCGAGTATGAAATGATTGAAATCGAAGAGAAGTTGGATTATTATGAAAGATGGGTGCTAGCTTACAAAGAAAGCCAATTGGAATTGCGAATGATGGAAAAAGAAAGCTGGGGTACAAGTTTATTTTTTAATATGGGAGAGCGAATAGACTCTTATGCTACCCCCCCAAAAAAGAAGGAAGAACGAGATGTAATTCCTCCTTCACGGGCAGGAGATCTGCTGGTGCCAGCGTCTGAATCCTCTCCGGATCCTACTTACGTCGAACCTGTACTCTCTTTGAAGCAAATGGGTTTTGATCCCAACTTTGCTCCCGATACGCCAGAATTTAATCTTTACCCCACTATCTTTAATAGAAGTAGAATCCATGTGGATGAATATGGCAATATCCTTCCCATCTTAAAGGACTGCCGTAGAGAATACGAAAAGAATAAGAAGCTTTTTTACACGCGTATTATGCTCTGGAGTATCGCCTATTCGCGTATGCCTATATCGGACAAACTCCGACGTTTTGATGCGTATTATGAGGATAGTCTATATCCTTACTTTGAACCGATGGGAAGGAGAAAACTTAAAAATAGAGCTTATTTTGAATGGTTGATGGATAAGGTCGCTGAAGCGTCGGACAAGAGGGTGTAGTACCTAAGACGATCCCTTGGGATATTCGTGTATTGGGTTGTTATGTGTCCAATGTGAAGGATAGACAGTGTGTGTGAAGCACGCATTTATCGAGGGGATGGTATAAGGGAGATAGAACCAATACCTAAACCATCTTTTTAAGACATCCGAATAGATTCCCCAATTTATTTGTAATTTTAGGACTTTAAAAAAGGGTGACGGTGTTGTTTTTTTCTTTTAAGTATTTTTAAAGCAAGTACTCGGGTTATTGAAAAGTGCCTTAATGGAAGACGCTAAAATATCCTTTTACAATACCCTATTTGGCAGCTTTGGATGAAGATTAAGTGGAGATGAGGAAGCAATGCTAATCAGATAAATATGAATAAAGGAGTAATGAAAAAAATTATACTAAAGACTTATGACATGATAGGCTCTACCTACTTGAGCCCAATGCTTAATCTGGAGCAAAGGAAAAGACCTTTTCCAAAGATAAATGAAAGAGCGACAGAATATACCTTTACGCTTAACCACCTGCGCCATTTATGTACCGGCAAGGTTCTTGACATCGGCCCCGGTAAATCTTCTTGGCCACACCTCTTGTCCACCTGTGGATTTGAAGTCAAAGCTATTGACAAAATGGAGGGATACTGGGGAAGTTATTTTAACCGACATTATAAGATATACAACGACGACATCACCAATCCCAAAACAGATGAAAAATTTCAATTTTCGACCTGTCTAAGTGTATTGGAGCATATCCCCGACCATCGAGCAGCCATCAAAAACATCCACCGGCTTCTAGAGCCCAAAGGCTATCTCATTCTAACGTTTCCCTACAATGAAAAGGAGTACAGTCCTGACATCTACAAACACCCAAATGCAGGTTATGGTCAAAATGCTAATTTTATTACACAGGTTTATTCCAGAACCCAAATCGATGAATGGCTTTCCGATACATCCTTTAAAATCATCGATCAGGAATACTATAAAGTCTTCACGGGTGAGATGTGGACGATGGGAGAACGGGTAGTGCCCTGTGAACAAACCACCAAATCGGAATTGCATCACTTGACTTGTATATTACTACAAAAAAGGGGGAGTTGACGCTGATTAAATAATATAATATTATAGGAGATTCATGATAAGCTTCTTCCCTGGGAAGGTTGACAAGACCTGGTTTTATCTTTTGATGAACTTGTATTTAACCCAAAACCTGCAGTAGAAGATTAATTGAACCAAGTAAGTATTACTCATAATGATCCTTCTTTACCCCTGTTTACAATTTAATTTCTTGTAAGCTTTTCTTCTAAATAGTGCTATTTTACCTCTGATTAATTTTAAAATTATTGCTTGCATATGACTCTAGGATATTCTTCTACTGCGGCGCATTTTGACTTCAAAAGCATACATTTCCCTTCGTCGTCATAGCCCGCTATGCCTCCTCAGCGAAATACCCGCTTTTTTGCCAAAATGCCCCTCGCTACGAATTCTATTGCAGGTTTTGGGTAACCCAAAATCTGCAGTAGAAGATTAATTGAACCAAGTAAATATTACTCATAATGATCCTTCTTTACCCCTGTTTACAATTTAATTTCTTGTAAGCTTTTCTTCTAAATAGTGCTATTTTACCTCTGATTAATTTTAAAATTATTGCTTGCATATGACTCTAGGATATTCTTCTACTGCGGCGCATTTTGACTTCAAAAGCATACATTTCCCTTCGTCGTCATAGCCCGCTATGCCTCCTCAGCGAAATACCCGCTTTTTTGCCAAAATGCCCCTCGCTACGAATTCTATTGCAGGTTTTGGGTAACCCAAAATCTGCAGTAGAAGATTAATTGAACCAAGTAAATATTACTCATAATGATCCTTCTTTACCCCTGTTTACAATTTAATTTCTTGTAAGCTTTTCTTCTAAATAGTGCTATTTTACCTCTGATTAATTTTAAAATTATTGCTTGCATATGACTCTAGGATATTCTTCTACTGCGGCGCATTTTGACTTCAAAAGCATACATTTCCCTTCGTCGTCATAGCCCGCTATGCCTCCTCAGCGAAATACCCGCTTTTTTTGCCAAAATGCCCCTCGCTACGAATTCTATTGCAGGTTTTGGGTTCAACAATTATTCCCATATCCTCTTTTTCAAAATTTGGCCCCATTGGTTGATTCCTGAATTCGATGACAATTATAGGTCGCGCCCAATGGCATTTAATACATTTTTACATTTTTTAAGTTTTCTTTAATTAAGTAGGGTAAATATTACATTCATATTTGCAAATGATTTGGCGACTAGCTAAAAATTTAGTTGACAAGTAACTGCTTATATTCTAATTTTATAGACTTGAAATCACGTAAAAATGAAAATTCTTATCAAAAAATTCTTTGGGGCATTTCTTTTAGTTATTCTAACAATTATTGGAGTTGACGTCAATGGTCAATCTGTAAATGTCACCACAGTTGTGACGCCGCCATTTCCTATTTATTTAGAAAATGTAATGTCATTTGATTTTAATACTATTGTGACGCTTACAAACTTAAAAGGAAAAAGGGAGCGAATCAAATTAATTGCAAGATTGAATGGAGATAATGGTGTTAAAGCAATTATTAAGGCTTCATATAGACCGTTAACACCCATTCTTTTACCGGCAAATGGAACATTAGTTTTAACAAAAACAGAATTAAAAAGAATTTTTGCCAACATAAAAGGGGAAGATATTTCGATTGAAGGGGTTGAGCGAAACACAATCTTCCAAACGGAGAAGTTACCTGAAGGTATTTATCAATTGTGTATTCAAGCCTTAGACTATGATACAGGGGAGGAAAAATCTAGTGCATCTACAGGATGTACAAGCATTTTTATAACGGACTACGATCCACCGGTCATTACAAATCCTACTGCAGGACAATGGTTGAAGCCTTTGTCTCCTCAATCAGTAATAGTAAATTGGACACCTACAGGTCAACCCCAATTTACAAGGTATAAATTTGAAATGGTTGACATGACTTTAAATAAACTACAAGACCCCAATGATGCCTTTATTAATATAGGGGTTATATTGCATTATAAGAAGGAGGGTATTATTCAGAATAATTACTATTATGATATAAACCACCCCAAATTAATTGAGAAGCATCAATATGCTTTGCGAGTAACGGCTTATGACCCTATGAAAAAGCTATCATTTAAGAATGGTGGTCGTAGTGAAGTTATTGCATTTAGGTATCAGGAGAAAAAGGCGGTCGTCAAGAAGGATAAAAAAATAAGTGGCGGAGGGAATATACAGTTTTCCATGAATGCTTGCCAAGAGCTCAATGGTCCCAGTGATAAGGCACCTGTGAAGGATGTTAAGGAATACGATGTTTTAAAAATAGGGGACCACAAGTTAAGAGTATTTGATATTAATTGGTCAGGCAATAAATTAAGTGGGGAAGGAAAGATTATTAATTCATATTTCAAAACACCGGTTTTAGTTTCTTTTAAGGATCTAACCGTCAATAAGTCACATGAGGTAATATCAGGAACAGCTGTTGCAAGAAACGATAACAATGTACCCTCTGAATGGGTAAGTGAATTAGGAGACGTTGATTTTCAAGGAGGAGACATTGCGAATCTTCTTTCTAACCTTATGAACAAGAATGATCGAATAATAGAATATCCATATTCAAATGCGGACAGTATTGGTCTAGGGATGCCGATCGGGATAAATAGAAAAATTGCAGGAGCTGATCAAATGATAGCAATTGTAGGTATGCAGTTTGGAGTCAAAGGAGCAGGACTAAATGCAGTTGCACAAATATCTTTCCCAAGCTATGGGAAAGATGTTCAATTAGCTGCAACATCAGTGTGTTTCAACAAGGATGGTTTTACGAAAGATGCTTTTTTGCATTTGGTTAAAGATTATACTATAAATCCAAATGGTAAGGTAAGAGTAAAACTAGACAAAGGGGAGGAAGGCGACCCACCTACCGGGACATATGTAATCATGGAGTCAAAAGGCTTTAAAGAAGCTCAATTAGAGGGAGAAGTACAGGTTGATAAAACAATAGCAAAGCCTGTAGAAGGATTGGAGGATGAGGAAGGAAACCCAATAAAAGAAGTAAAGGGAACATTTAGTATTACGGTAGAGGATCCCTCTAATTTTATTGTAGAAGATATTACTATTACACCCTTTCAAATTACAAAATTCCCTGGATTTGAAGTATCTGTCAATTCTGTCAATTTAGATATGTCAGACAAGAAAAACCCAGCGGGCATTCATTTTCCATTAGCAAATTACAATAAGGATGGCAATCTATGGAAGGGATTTTATCTGAAGAGTTGCGATGTTAAATTGCCAGACAAATTACAAAAGAATGCTCATATCCAAGCTTCTGACTTTGTAATTGACAAGAAAGGATTTAGTGGTATAATGGAAGTCCCTAAGGTGTTTGATACGGAAAAAGGGCGTTTAGGAACAAAAAAGTGGAAGTGGTCCATGAAGAACTTCTATGTCAAAATAATCGAAAATAGCATCAATACGGCTAAATTTGACGGAGATATTCGAGTTCCGATTACTAAGGATAATACTTATCTCAAGTACGATGCCTTGATTACAAAGGATGGAAATGAGTTAAACTACAATATCACACTTGTAAATCAAGAAGACATACCATTCCCCGCAATCATCGCAAAGGGAGAAATCGCCCCAGAGACAAGAATTGATCTAAATAATACTGGGAATGGATTTGAACCAGCGTTTCACTTTTATGGAAATTTAGAATTCAACAGAAAATTTGCTCTTGATGTGCAAGGTTTTCCTCTATCACTAGACTCTGTAATTATACAGGATTTAATTGTCGATAAGGAAGGTGTAGGGCTTGGCCAAGATGGGGCAATTAGTTTTAGTTATGATGCCAAACAGCGTCAAGTAAATGGCTTTGACATTAACATTGATACATTCTATATTCAAAAGAAGAATGAATTTAATTTTGCAATTTCCATTGATTTGCTGGGCGAAAATAACTCTGTGGGTGCCACTGCCGGATTTAAAATACTGACTAAGTACGAGGACAAATCAAATATGATGCGTCTTGACAAAGTTAAATTGACCGAAATTGCCATAGAAGGAGATATTAGTGTAGCAAAAATTAAAGGAGCGCTCAAAATAATGGAAGACGATCCGGTTTATGGCGATGGCTTTGATGGCTCCTTGAAAGTAACTTTAAACCTCGGAGAAAATGGAGAGGGGATTAATGCAGGAGCGAGCTTACATACTATATTTGGGAGGATGCCTGCAAAACAAAATGTAAAATCATATAAATATTTCTTCTTTAAAGGTGAATTTTTTATTGAAAGTGGGATTCCCATTTCTGCAAGTTTAAGATTACGCGGATTACAAGGGGGTATGTATTTGAATATGGTGCAAGATGATGAAGACTATAGTGCCCCCCCTGTGCCATTTAAGGGGGATAATGAAGATACAAAATTTGGAATAATTGCAGGAGTAGATATAGGACTGGCAGACGCCAAAGCATTTCATGCAAAACCAAAGTTTATAGTACAATTCGGGACAAAATCTGGCTTAGACTTAATTGCGATTCATGGAGAAGCTTATGTGATGACCGCTTATCAACAGACATTTGAACCATATGGACCTGGGACAAGTCCTGTGATGATACAAATGGAAGCTAAAATGAATTTTAAGAAAAAATTGTTTGAATTTAATAGTATTGTCGATGTACAGTATCCCTTCAAGAAGAAACCCTTTATTAGCGCTCATGGTGGTATCGAAATGATGGTCCAAGGAAAGAATAAAAAGGATCCCAACAGTAAGATATCATGGTTTATTAAAATGGGTGTTCCTAATGACAAAGAAAATATATCCGTAAATATAGCCAATTTATTTACTAAGCAGCACTACTTTATGGCGGGCAATGGTCTCCCGGGAATGCCTCCGGTACCACAAGAGATTCTAGAGAAGTTGCCCAAAAAATACAGCTCTCAGCGTAATGATGATGTAGAAAATAGCACTGCTTTAAAATTTGCATTTGGAAGTCAGTTTAGTTTTCAATCTAAGGATCTAGAAGCATGGATTTTTTATGCAAAATTCGATATACTTTTCGGTTATGATTTAATGATTCAAAAAAATTATAACACCATTACACCCTGTGGATTTGGAAAAAATTATTGGTATGTTAGAGGTCAGGCATATGGTAAATTTGCTGCTGATATAGGGATTCATGCAAAAATGTTTGGGAAGGAAAGAAGATTTAGTTTAGTATATGTAGATGTAGCGGCATTGGTTCAGGTCGGCTTGCCTAATCCTAGCGGAATACAGGCTGTCATAAAAGGGGAGGCTAGTTTCATGGGAGTTATAGAAGGAGAATTTGAGTTTGAAGCTGATCAAGGGGAGATATGCCAACCTTCCAAATCACCTTTAGATGCATTAAATGATCTAAAATATATCCAAGATGTAGTGCCAACGGGAAACAAAATAAGCGTATTTGCAAATCCTGAAGTATCTCTTTTATTCTCCGGTGCAGGAAAAAGTTATACATTAGATGAAGTAGTTGGAGAAGGCACTAATAAGCTCGTGTTGCGATTTCCGGTGAAGACTATGCGTCTCACCGTAGCAGATAAAAATAGTCCGTTAAATGGGAAGGTTATTGCTGATATGAAATCATATGAATCATTTGATGGACAATTTAAATTTGAGCATAAAGGAGAAAGAATCGTGTATGAAGCCGATAAAATTCTTCCAGGAAAAACTAGATTTAAATTAGAAATAGAAATCGAACCACAAGAATTAGTAAAAGGAAGGTGGAAGGTAATCAAAGGTATAACTAAGAATAGCGTACGTAAAATAGTATACTTTAAAACCAAAAAAGCGCCTGATCATATTGTCAAAAATAATATCTATTATATGTATCCTATGAATGGACAGCGATACTATTTACAAGATGACATTAATTATTCCTTCATTAAATTAAAGAAAGGGCAAGATAATCTATTTGATGGGTCAGAGGAAGGCGAAATCAAAATAAGATTCATCCCAATAAAGGGCGGGAATACGATCAAGGGTAAATATTTGGGGTATAGTGATAATGTTATAAAATATACACATGATAAATTAGTAAATGGTGGATTGTATGTATGTCAGATATATAGACATTTTAAGCCTAAGTCAGGGAAAGATGCTCAGTCTGGAGGAAATAAACTAGGTAAGGCAAACTTCAATCACAATATATCTAAACGATTCAAATTAATCAAGCAGACTAAACTTACCGGTAAGGATATTTTAATACTGGAATTTGTCTTTGGAGTAAGCAAGTATAATAAGCTTCCTCAAAAACTTGCTAAAATGACACTCATCCCTTCAAAATCAACCATAGCATGTTTTAATAATGGAATGCTGTCTGTTGCTAATGCAAAATTCAAGGCTTTAGAAGAAGGATTTGATCTGGCAGATATTATTCATATGAAAGCTCAATGGTTTGTCGGAGGATCGTCTCTTTACAATAAATATAAAACTTCTGATGCAGGATATACTTATTATCAGAATTATTTAAAACCGGAGCTTTATATTCCATTAAAAAAGTACGTATCTACTAAATTCAATGTTAGCTCCAATACTTTGGAGCTTGATAGAGGTGTGTTTATAGATCATGAGCCATTAATTTCTCAAAAGGAAATTAACAAAATTCTAAAGCAAAAGGCATACCCTGGATTACAATTGAAGTTAGCACCTTCTAGCAAAATTGTTAATATGAGAATTGATGGGGTAAAGGATGCTCATGAAGACTATAATAAGTTTGTCTCATATATGTGGAGTCCGGATATATTATCTAAGCCAATAAATATGAGTAAAGCAGAGAAGGAGAAGTATAAAGAGCTTTCTACCTACGTAAAGAATTGGAGATCCAAACCTCATTGCTTTAAGTATATGGATATGAACAAGACGCAACACATCTTGATGCTACCTAAAGGCATCATGCAAAATACAGGTCCATATATGTATGTAAAGGTTTTCAAGCTAAGTAAAAAATCAAATTGCAAATGTGGGAAGAAACTGTAAGGTAGATTATTTAGTAATCGAGACCAGAATAAAACTAGATGAACTAATACTTAATTTAAACGTGTTCGTATTTATGGTTTGTATTTTTAATATTACCATAACTAAATGAGCATATAAAATAGATAAAATGAAAATGAAAAAAAAATACGATATTATCATTGCAGGAGCAGGAATTGTTGGGAATACACTGGCCAAAATTTTTTCAACCAATAACTTAAATGTTTTATTGCTAGAACAAGGCAAGCATCCAAGATTCTCATTAGGAGAATCTATGCTTCCTCAAAGTGCTATTTGGCCATTTATGATAGGGGAATATTATGGAATAGATGAAATTAAACATTTAAGTAATGCAGAAGCTATTATTGAAAATATCACCTCTAACTGTGGCGTAAAACATTCCATTGGATTCATATATCACGAAGCCAATGAAAGACCTGATGGGGATAAAATACACCAATTAATTCCACCAAGTATGCCTTTTTATTCAGAAAGCCATTTACTTCGGGAGGACATTGACGATTATTTATTTACTGTGGCAAAGGATGCTGGTACAGATTCCTATGAGGAAACAACTATTACCGGAGTAGAAATACTAGAAGATAAAGTTGTTGTTACTACGAATAAAAATACATTCTATGGAAAGTACTATATTGATTCTACAGGTAAAAATTCATTATTAGCAAAAGAAAAAAAATATAGAAATCCAGTACCCAATTTAAAATCAAATTCGCGTGCTATTTTTACTCATTTTGAGGGATTAGAACCGATAGATATGTTGATAAATGAAGAAGATCATCCAAAGCAAAACAATCAGCTACATCACGGTACATTGCATCACGTTTTCGATGGAGGTTGGATTTGGGTTATCCCTTTTGACAACCATCATAAATCGAGTTCAAAACTAGCAAGTGTAGGACTAATGTTAGATCCCGAAAAGTTTCCTTTCAACGATAAAGTTAGTGCTGAAGAGGAGTTCCACAGCATCATTGATCAATTTCCAATGATTAGTGAGCATTTAAAAGCCGGGAAGAATGTTCGCCCTTGGATTAGGTCTTCTGGGAACCTGCAATATTCATCAAATCAAAGTGTGGGACACCGGCATATGATTACAAATAACACGTATGGTTTTGTTGGGCCACTTTATTCTAATGGACTTATAAATTGTTTTGAAACAGTATTTTATGCTTCAAAGATCATTTTAAATGCGTTTGAAAATGACGACTATTCACTAGAGCAATTCCAACCGATTGAGAAATTGCATAGAAAACAACTACTTGATTCCGACTTTATGATCTCCAATGCTTATAAGGCCATGAAGAGTTTTAAAACATGGAACGCATGGACTCAATTGTGGCTTGGGCAGGCTCTTTTTCATGACCTTTGCTTACAGCGATTGTGTTTTAAGTATTTCGAAAGTGGAGATAAATCAATCTTTGAGCATCTTATTATAGACGGAAGATCTGGTGATGATGCTCCATTTATGGATAAAAAGAAATTGATGTTTTATAAAGTAGAACAGACGCTGAATGATTTCGCGGCAAATAACATTGATGACGAGGAAGCCAGCTCCATAATGCTGAAAGAACTTCAAGAACAAGATTGGTTACCAAAGCATGTTTATGATTGGGGTAATCCATTGTCAAGAAATGTAGATTTTACAAATATAGAGTTAGTTAAAAGTTTTATCGGATGGGGAATGAATGATGCGCCCGAAGATATTCAAGCTAATTTATTTGATTTTAAGGTTCCCTTTTAGATGTAGTCTAACTTAAATACTTGGGTCTTCTGAATTCGATTAGTTATTATTGTTTTTAAGACGTAGCATAAGAATAGATAACTTATGCCTAAGCTGCATTGTATTGCATGGAGCTATCCTATGCTGTTGATGTATGGAACTAGCTATCATTCAATATGCACATTTTACATTTTTTTACATTTATTAAAATTATTTTAATGGTATTAGTGGGCCTTGCACTCCATCTTTGAGGCAAATATTAATAGTTGATTTCAAAGCAAAAAATAGAGTAATGAAAAAATATTTAATTTTATGTATAATCACAATTTTATCGATTAGTGGACTTCTTGGACAGCGATCAAATAGTGAAAAATCTACGTACAAGCTACATTTATTAGGCTATTATGCAGGAGATAAAGTACTATTAAGGTGGGCCCCATCTGATTATATACAATGGAAGGAAATGACTAAGAGCGGCGTAAGACTACAGAGGGCTACTTTACCGGATTCTTATAATGCGTTAGATGCGTATGATTATGACCCTTCATTTGATCATATTGTAAAAGCATTGCCAAAAGATGACCAGATATGGAAGAATTTAGTCGAGAAAGATGGATATGCAATTGCTGGCTGGGCATCACTGTACAAGGATCGTCCAGAGGTGTCGGGTGGAGTTGTCGCTAGACTGAAGTCTCAAGACAATTCAGATAAGAAAGCTTTTTTTACTGCTATGATCGCCGCTGACCATTCTCATCCAACTTCTATTGCAATGGGATTGGGATGGGAAGATTTTACTATACAACAAGGACGGAAATATCTTTATAAGGTTAGTGATATATCAGATCCATCTGTATTTGCACTAATGCTGGTTGATTGTTCTAATGAATATAAACTAGAAACTCCTTTCAGTCCATTAACTATTTCAAAAGACAAGGCGGTAACAATATCATGGCCTAGAGGATTCAATGGCGGCACATTTACTTCCTATTACATTGAAAGAGCGAACGCCATAAATGGTGAATACAGGCGACTTACAGATAAGCCTTTTTTGGATATAAATCCAAATCCTGAAGATACTTTGTCAAATACAGTATATTTCATTGATTCTGTTCCTGCTAATTACAAGCCCTACTACTATAGGCTCATAGGAATAAACCCATTTGGTATAGAGAGTAATCCATCGGAACCCGTTATGGGAATGGGACGAGACCTCACACCTCCTAGCGGTATTATTGGATTACAAGCGATCCCCCAAAAGAACTCAGCGGTCAAACTCACATGGCAAAAAAAAATAAAGGAATCTGACTTCAAAGGGTATTTTGTTTTGAAATCGGAGAAGATGAACGGGCCATATTATGTCCTTAATGAAGATATTCTCCCGTTCGAACAAATGCATTATATTGATACAAATGTGGACCCAAAAGCCTATAATTTTTACAAAGTTTCAGTGGTAGATACGGCTGGAAATATCTTCGAAAGCCTACCTACATTTGCTATGATTGAAGATCATTCACCACCGCCTACTCCAAAACTTCTTCACGGTTCAATAGATTCAAATGGTATCGTGGTTATACATTGGGCGCCAGTAGATGACCCCTATGTTATAGGTTATAAAGTATACAGTTCAAATAGCCCAAATCATACATTTATTATGAAATCGGGGGATATTCTTACAGATACTTTCTACAGTGAGAGAGTTACCCTACGTACGCTAAGTGAAATAATTATTTACAAAGTAGCAGCTGTTAATAATGGATTTGGGTATTCTGAGTTATCTGAAGGGCTAGAGTTAAAACGGCCGGACATTGTACCCCCAAGTTCGGGTGCATTCAAAGACTACCTGGTATCCGGAGATATAGTGCAGTTAACTTGGGCAAGATCAAATAGTGGCGATTTGGAGTACCAAGAATTATGGCGTAAGGATGCTAGTCATCCTTGGGCAAAAATTTCGAAGCTAGATAAAACAACGGAGAATTATCAAGATGTTGAATTGACCCCTGGCTTAGAATATAGTTACGCATTGCGTGCAGTTGATGATGATGGACTCCATTCAGAGTTTTCAAAGCCAGTGCATATAAGTACTGCAGAGTATGTGAAGGTAAAACCCATTCATAAGTTGATGTTATCCTACAACAAGGAGGCAAATACTCTTGAAGTAAAGTGGGATTATTCCCAATCGAGTAATTTTAGCTTTGTACTTTATCGAAGTAAAAATTCTAAGGAGATAGTAAGTTATAAACATCTGACTAGT
The DNA here is from genome assembly GCA_026983735.1 of Saprospiraceae bacterium. Lineage (GTDB taxonomy): Bacteria > Bacteroidota > Bacteroidia > Chitinophagales > Saprospiraceae > JALSTN01. The sequence goes on from JALSTN010000194.1 coordinate 39,238, forward strand.
GGAACCAAATTCATAGATAAAAACATCGAACCAAATAATAGCTATACCTATGCATTACGTGTCATTGATAAGGACGGTTTTGAAAGTAATGTTTCTAAGTTAACAACGATTGAAACTCGTTAAAATTACAGTTCTTTAAAAATAATATAATGTATAGTTATCTAAAATGTTGTGTACCTCTCTTAATATTCTACATTGGGTGTACATCAACTCTCATCAAGGCACAGTATCCGTATACAACAACAGCTAAAAGCAAGCATGCCTTAGGTATAAGAGGAAGTATAGGGGCTGGCACACAATTGTACAATGCATTTGGAATAGAAGATCGAAACGTTAGTCCCATGTGGAATATTTATGGCTCAGCTGTTGTTTCGATATATAATCGTTATACACTTCCTTTTAGCTTTACCATTGGTAGATATGGTATAGATGGAAGTTACCCCACTTTTAAACAATTAGGATTTAGTCCTACCTATAAATGGATAACTGTTCACTTAGGATGGAGAAATATGATGTTTTCCAAATATACTTTAGGTGGGCAGACATTTTTAGGTGTTGGGGTAGAGCTTAAGCCTGGAATATTTAGGTTCTCAGCAATGAAAGGAAGATTTAGAAAACCGCTTAATTACGATAGCAATAAAAAATATTCAAATAAATTACCTGTCTACAAGAGGGAGGGGTATGCATTTAAAGTCGGAGTAGGATCAGCTGAATCATTCTTTGATGTTATCTTTTTTAAGGGTAAAGATGACCCTGAATCTGTAGATAAATTAAACCAAGATAGTTTACCTACTCCAGGAGAAAATGCTGTATTTGGAATTAATTCAAAACTTAGGATAAATGATCACATTAGAATCTTTACAGAAGCAGCAGGTAGCTTGTACACGCGTGATGTAAATGCAAGTGAGATTGAGAATAATTTATCCATCAATGCAAAAAAAGTTTTTACCCCCAGATTATCAAGTCGTATCAATTATGCTTTCAAAGCAGGGGTTTCCTTCTCACAGAGTTTATGGAATATCGGCATTTCTTATGAAAAAATTATGCCTGAATATGCAAGTATGGGGGCTTATTATTTCAAAGATGATATTGAACGAATTAATATTTCTCCGACTTTAATTCTATTTAATAATAAGTTAAGATTTAGTGGTTCCTTCGGTTTACAACGTAACAATCTACTAGGAGTTAAGCGAGAAACAACCAAAAATATCATAGGTAGAGGAAATATTTCATATCAGATGAATGAGGTCTTTGGTATAAATGCTTCTTTCAATTCTTTTAATCTAAAACAGGAGGATGGAAATTCAGTTTTAAACGATACATTCAGAGTAGCTCAAATAAACTCCAGCTATAGTATAGCTCCTTACTGGAATTGGGTCAAAGACTCAACATTAGTACAGTCGGTTACTGCAAGTGCTAACTTTCAAAACCTCAATGATAGAAATCCATTTACAAGAGAATTTACAGACATGTCGACGTGGTTTGTGAATAGTACATATGTTCGTTCCTTGCCGATTAAAGGAATTAACATGAATATAGGTGCTAATTATAATATAATAATGTTATCGGAATATACTGCCATTCGATTTGGAGGAACTTTAGGGTCTGGGATACTTTCAAAAGATGAAAAATGGGGTCTAAACGCATCTACCACTTTTAATCTGAGCTCTATAGATCACTTATCAGATGGTTTCGTGTTGTCGGGTAATACTTCGATGACTTACAATTTAACTAAAAAACGATCGCTTACGTTTAGCGCATCCGTATTATGGAATAATTCTCAAAAATTTGATAATTATACAGAAATTATAGCAAATCTAAATATTTCACAATCATTTTAAATCCATTATTATGTCAACTAAACTTCATTTATTAATTGCAAGCTTTATCGTATCATTTCTCATTTTAAATATGGGAGAACTCTATGGTCAAGCAGGAAAACAAATAACTTATAAACCGGATAGTCTTGTATGCACTCAAGTTCCAAAGAAAATCGTAGTTACATTTAATTGCTTTTTTAATGGAAAGGTTAAATTGGAGATAGCAAATGACACACATAAAGTGTTTAAGATTTTATCGGTCAGTAATGTCGTGAAGGGGGTATTCGATTTTAAATATAAACTAAAGGCAGTTGCTCCCGATTCTCTTTTGTTACGCATCAAAGTTTTAGAAAGTGATGATCCAACGGGGTGCGCACTAGTAGGAAAGATATTTCATTCTGGTATGAAAACAAGATGCAAATGTGGGCCGATTATAACTTTAATTAACAAAACAGATGAAAAATGTTATCAATGTAAGGATGGATTCATTCATGTTGAAGCTACAGGTATGAAAAAACCAATAAAATATGAATGGGACAATGGGTTGACCGGAAATATTATTATGGATTTAGAACCTGGGAGTTATTTCTTAAAGTGTACAGGAGCAAATAAGGAAAAATGTTCTGCCACTTTCACTACAAATATTGAAGCGTACCAATGTCCTCCAACGGAAGTGTCAGTCATTATTGAACCAACAAGCTGCAATAAGATTTGTGATGGATACGCCGAGATATTAGGATTAAAAAGTGGAGCTAAGATTAAAGAAGTTGAATGGAGTGATGGTTCAAAAGAATATGTAAGGACTGATTTATGCGCCGGGAATTACACAGTGATAGCTCGTTCAAAAGCCAATTGTCCGTATAGCCACCCAGTTCTCATAGAAGAACCAGATAAGTTGACTTTAAACGTGGTTGAGAAAACTAATGCTAATGAGCCTCATAACGGAAAGATTAAGGTAAAAGCTCAAGGGGGATCTAAAAATTACCAATATTTTATTTATTTGGACAGTATGCAAGTGATGCACGACAGCCTTTTAAACGTTTATGATAGTTTAGCTCCGGGCTGTTATCGTTTAGAAGTAAGAGACTTAAATGGCTGTTCAACTGTTATGGATAGTGTTTGCGTTGAAAATAGTACTGCCACAACCCAAGTCCCAACGTCATATATTAGTGTCTACCCAAACCCGGCTTCGTCGTATCTATATATTGAAAACCATGAAGGTATTCATCTTAAATCTGTCAGTATAACGAATGATTTAGGGGAAGTGCTTCTAATGTCTAAGTCCTTTATTAAGAATGGAATTGAACTACCATCTCAGTTAAGTGGTATTTACCAGTTAGAGATTGTAACAGATGAAGGCATTTGGAGAGATCGGATTGTGATAATTGGCCATTGATGGCTCTGACAATCCAACGTAGTATTGTTGTATTCGGAATGATTGAGTCTAAGTAGATGGTTTCTTTGTTAATTAGAAATCAGTAATTAGCACTTTAGTACGGTTCTTTTAATTTACCCGAGATTATTCCCGGGTAAATTAAAGAACTTATAAATCAAATGGTTCAGATTCGGATTCAAGGTACTTGATGGATAAATTTTTTCATGTATATTTGAGCTCGTTGATAATTAATATGACCTAAAATGAATTTCAGCCAACTAAATGAGCTATTGGGCAGTCCAGTATTAATTCGTAAGTTTATTAAAAAATTTATTCTCCATACCCCGGAGATGGCTAATAAAATGAAAGATGCAATAGAGAGAAATGATTTTGATCAATTTATACTCAATGCACACAGTTTAAAATCTTTAGTTTCTTATTTGGGGCCTTCTGACTTATTGGACATCCTAAGTTTTTTTAATTGTTTAGATCCTTCTACGTCAGTCCGCAATGTTGAGATAAGAAAAAAAATGTGTACATTAGAGCTGGAATTACAAGATCTTATTGAGGAATTTATGGTGCATCTAAAGAAAAGTTGACCTTTAACCCTCTCCTGTGAATTAAATGTTAGTTATATTATGTGTAGAGGTAATCGGGTAAGCTTTATAAAAGTGTTTTGCTTCCTTGTGGTCATTTCCATGGCTTTTGTTGTTCCTCGACTTAATGCCCAGTATAAGAAGGAAATATTTTTTAAACTTGGAGTAAGAGATGGACTTCCACAAACACATGTATTTAGTATTGATACCGATCGAAAGGGATACATGTGGTTTTCCACTATGAATGGTCTTGGGAAATACGATGGGTTTAAATTTGTAAATTATTATCATGATTCTAGTGATAGCTCAAGCTTGTCTTCTTCTTTTTGCTACCAATTCTTTGAAAGTGCAAATGGTCAAACCTATGTAGCAACGACCAATGGGCTTAATATTATGACAGATAGAGTGCATGGAAAGTTTAAGAATTTCAAACATAATCCTAATGACAAAAATTCAATAAGTAATAATTCCGTGCGAGGTATTATAGATGGGCCAGATGGTAAAGTCTATGTTCTTACGGGTAAAGGTATTGACTTATTTGATCCTTACACGAATACTTTTACACATTATTTGCACCCGATGTTTGGGACTGATCGGCATTCCCCATGCATATATAGAGATAGCAATGGAGATGTGTGGGCCGGATCAGTAAATGGGTTATACCAACTTAATAAAAAAGAGGGTAATTTGAATTTTTACCCTTTAAAAAGGCAGAATGGCTCATTTGTTCAAATAAATGAAATTCTACAAGATCATTCGGGTCAACTTTGGATAGGAAGTTATAATGGTTTATATATTTTTAATACTCAAAATCATCAATTTATTCATTATGATTTGGATATAGAAGATATACTTGGAGTGAATGCATTTATCGAGTGGAAGAAAGGCCAATTATACATAGGTACTTATAATTTAGGGGTCTTAGTCTTAGATACGAAAACTAAAAAGTTGATAGATCAGTTTAATTATCTTCCGGAAAATCCTGAAGGATTAGATGACTCCAATGTATATTCTATGAATACGGATCGATTCAATAATTTATGGATAGGGCTATTTAAAGGAGTAAATGTATTATTAAATAACCCTTCTAAGTTCAAACAATATATTTTGACACCAGGAAAGGGCAACCCTAAAAACACAGTAGTTCGGATTCTTGCCGGGCAGGATTCTTCAGTTTGGCTGAGTACAATGAACGGAAATTTTGCAACTAATTTTAAAGAAGATTTTTTACAACCAGTGTTAAGGGAAAACACAAGTTCTCCTTCGTACGTGGCCATTACTTCCCTTGATAAGGATAAAAATAAAAATAGTTGGTTTTGCGTAAAAAAGAGTGGTTTATTTAAAATGGAAAAAGGCGCACCTATTTATAGAAATATTGAGAATGGAGCATTTTTTAAGCACAGGCATTTATATTCCATTCGCATCGATCGCCACAATGATTCTCTGATTTGGATAGGTACTACCGGAGGGATGGTAAGATACAACATTTTCACTAGAGACACCTTATGGTATTATCCCAAAAGGATAAATGCTACGGCATACAGCAATTATACGATGTCTGTAAGTCAAGATGATGATGGTACAATATGGTATGGGAACTCAAATAGTATTTACCATTTGGATCCATCCAAGGATAAAACACAAGTATATCATAATAAGACCGGAGATTCTCTATCCTATCATGGGGGAGGAGTATACAATTTTCAGTTTACTAATGACAGAATTTACATAGGAGGAACCCACGCGTTTTCCTATTTCGATCGACAAAAAGGTATATTTAATAATTTTCCTAAGGGCAAACCACCCTACATTGGAGGATCAACTGGAATCCTCCTCGACCAAGAAGGAGATGTATGGATGTGTGCGGGGAAAGGCATTGTCCAATATGTGCCTGATTTGGATACTTTTAAACAGTATGAAATAATATATGAAAATGTGGGTGTGATTACATTCTCCTTTTATCGAACCAAGGATGGAAAATTACTGTTTGGAGGATTTAATGGGATATTGGAAGTCGACCCTTTTCATATAAAAAAAGATACAATCCCCCCTAAGCTTGTTCTTTCAGAAGTCTCAATAATGAAACAACCAAAGCACTTTAATAAAGAGATAGAATACGTCTCCCAAGTTGACTTAGAAAAAAAGGAAAGTGCTTTGATTGAACTATCATTTACTTCCCTTAATGATATATCACAGAGAGGAATTCACTATTTTTATAGTCTGAGTTCTTCTAAGAATAATGAATGGATAGATAATGGAACGGATAAAACTGCCGTATTTACGAATCTTCCACCAGGTAGATATGATTTTCAAGTAAAAGCCGTCAATTCGGATGGAATTCAATCTGAAAACGTGTTGCATGTTGGCATCAACATTAAGCAGTCTCCTCAGTATTATTTGTGGTTAAGCCTCGGTGTAATTGCTTTTGGATTAATTGGTGTTTTACTTTATATTATTAGAGCACATACTATTAAGCTAAAGGCAGAACGAAAAGCTTCGCTTTATAAAAGTAAATTCTTAGCCAATATGAGCCATGAGATTAGAACCCCCATGAATGGCATATTGGGATTGAATAAATTAATGTTGAAGACTGAGTTAAATGAAAAACAACATCGATATGTCTCTGCTATAAATCTATCTTGTGAGAATTTATTACTTATTATTAATGATATTCTAGACCAAGCTAAAATTGAAAGTGGAAAACTTACAATTCAATATGAAGAGTTTAACTGGTATAGTATAATCGAGCAAGTAGGAGCCATTTTTGGACCTAAGATAAAGGAAAAAAAATTATTTTTCAAGGTTGAAATAGACGATGAATTGTATAAACTAGTTAAAGGAGATGGCACTCGGCTTTACCAAGTATTATCTAACCTTGTCGGTAATGCTGTAAAATTTACTGATCAAGGAGGTGTTACGATTCGTGTTTCCCTAAATAGTGAAGAAGACAATAAGTATAATTTAAGATTTGAAGTTGAAGACACCGGAGTTGGTATTCCTGCGAATAAATTGAATGCGGTATTCCTCAGTTTTGAACAAATTGTACAGGCGAACTCCACTAAGTCATACATTAATAGAGGTACCGGGCTAGGGTTGTCCATTTCCAAGGAGATAGTAGAGCTTCAAGGTGGAAATATCGGTGTTCGATCAACTGTCGGAGTGGGTTCTACATTCTTTTTTAATATTCCGTATGAAAAGTCTAACCAAGAGAGTAATTCAGCCCTTAAAGATAAAGAAGCTTTTTTTTCATTCCCGTCAGGATTAAACCTATTAATTGTCGAGGATAATGAGATTAACCAATTTTTAATAATAGAACTGCTGAAAAGTAAGCTGATCAACCCAAATATCTCTATTGCTGAAAATGGTAGAAGCGCCTTGGAGATGATTCAACTCAATAAGTATGACCTTATTCTAATGGATGTCCGTATGCCACGAATGAATGGATTGGAAGCCACTCGGATTATTAGAAGTATGTCGGGTTCATACTTTAAAAATATCCCAATACTTGGACTTTCAGCAAATGCTATCCCATCTCAAATAGAAGAATGCCTTAAGGCTGGGATGAATGATTGTTCTACTAAACCAATCAAAGCAGATATTTTGTTTGAAAAAATGAAAATACTACTTAAGAATAAGGAAGGTGTATAATGAACGATGAGATATTTCTGTTCGAAAACTATCTCACTAAGTAATAGATACCCTAAAAGCTAATACATTCAACAACAATGCAAATAATTCCAAGAATTAACAATTGAGGAGAGTAATACTGAAAAGGATGAGAATCATTTTACGACGAGTTGATAACCGCTTCCATGAATATTGAGGATCTCTATATCTTGGGAATCATTAAAAAAATTTCTAAGCTTACTTATGTAAACATTCAAACTCCTAGATTTAAAGTTGTGCTGATCTCCCCAAATCTGATTTAATGCTTGTTCTCTTAGAATTATCCCATTTGAAGACTCGCAAAACATTTGGAGAAGCTTTGTCTCTATTGAACTGAGACAAATAACTGAATCAGTTGTAGTGAGTTTTCGTGTATTTGCGTTAAACTGATATATTCCAATTTGATATAGATTTGTTGATGTATTTAAAAATTGGGTTGGTTTTGCTCTCTTTAGAATTATATTTACCCTTAGCAAAAGTTCTTTCATGCTAAATGGTTTGATGATATAATCCTCCGCTCCGATTTCGAGTCCTTTAATTCTATCCGCCTGTCCACTTAAGCTTGTTAAAAAAAGGAAAGGAATTTCTGTGTTGTACATTTGGATTTCTTTGGCAAGTTCATGACCATTTTTCATGGGCATTACAACATCAAAAATACAAAGATCAAAGCCCTCAGATTTAAAAGCTGATAAAGCGTCAAATGCATTGTGTAACAAGGTGCACTCATACCCATTTTCCTCTAAATACTCCTTAAGTAAAGGACTTATTGTCTTATCGTCATCGACTATAAGAATCCTGTTTTTCTGTACATTCATGATAATTTAACTTAAAGAAGTAAATTTTAATCTACAAATGTATGAATAAATATTGCATTTATCATATACCTCCTCTAAAGTGTGACAATACTAGTTTAAAAAACGGTGAATTAGACAAGCTAATGTAAAGAATATCTTCAACCTTAAAAAATTATTTTTGTCATTCAATAGTATTTACTTTTATCCTGTTTGGATTAGTCATAAGTTTGTTCTTTGATAGGGTCGTTTATCTTCACAACCCGCACTTCTAATATAGTACTCTCGTGTCCTGATCTATTAAATCGCCCCAACCATATTTATGCAATTGATACAGACTCGAAGGTGTAGAGTTAAAGGATAGCCCGCAAAATAAAAAAAGCCACTTCAAAAGAAGTGGCTTTTCCTACGCGCCCCCTCAAGGACTTGAACCTTGGACCTACGGATTAACAGTCCGGCGCTCTAACCAACTGAGCTAAGGAGGCAATTAAGTGGGTAGAAAGATATTTATATGTGAAGTGAGAACACTTCATTACCTCTCATCCCACTCAAAGCGGGGGCAAAAGTAATAAGAATTCAAAATTTAGTATAATCTTTGCGTGATTTTTTAATAAAAAAATAAAAAGTATGAGTTTGTTGACAGTAGGGACAATGGCCTTTGATACGGTTGAGACCCGATATGGTAGAGCAGAGAGAATTATTGGAGGCGCATGTACCTACAATGCTTGGGCTGCCTCCTATTTTACAGAAGACACCCGGATCGTATCCATTATCGGAGAGGACTTTCCGGAAGAAGAACTTCAGCTTCTTCATGATAGAGGAGGAGATACACAAGGGGTTAAGAAAATTCCGGGAGGAAAGTCCTTCTTTTGGGAAGGGAAGTACCACTCCGACATGATTGGGCGAGATACTTTGACAACAGACCTTAATGTCCTGGCTGACTTTGATCCCGTATTGCCGGAATCCTATCGAGATTCCGCTTTCATCATGTTGGGGAACCTCACACCCGATATCCAATTGAAAGTTTTAAATCAAATCAAGGGAAAGCCGGCCCTTAGCGTTCTTGACACGATGGACTTTTGGATAAATAGCGCTAGAGATACCCTTATGGAAGTCATTTCCAAGGTCGATGTTC
>JALSTN010000195.1 GCA_026983735.1 Saprospiraceae bacterium
TTTGCCAACCGGATCAGAGTTTGATTAATATCTTCCTGAGAGATTCCCGTACCATCAATATTTTCAAGCCCCCGATGCCTTTGCAACTCGATATAAAAATCTTCGCCAAGGAGGTCCTTCCACCACTTGACCAAAGATTCGGCTTTTTCCAGATCGCCATGGAGAATAGCTTGAGGAATTTCAGCCCCTAGACAACAAGAAGTAGCGATTACCCCTTCTGAATACTGTTGAATGAGCTCTTTATCAATTCGTGGGTATTTGCCATATAACCCATCGATATAGCCCAAGGAGGTGAGTTTCATAAGATTCTTGTATCCGACGGCATTTTTAGCGAGCATTAGCTGGTGATATCGCTTATCGGATTCTCCTTTAGATCTCAGGAAAGACCTTTTAAATCGGTCCTCCACCAGATAAAACTCACAGCCAAGAATAGGTTTTAAGTCATTTTGAGCTGCTGCTGCTGCAAATTTAAATGCTCCGAACATATTGCCATGGTCCGTCAATGCCACTCCTTTTTGACCATCGGCTTTGGCTTTTTTCATCATCGACGAAATATCCGAAGCTCCATCCAACAAAGAAAATTGGGTGTGGTTATGTAGGTGGCAAAATTCAGGCATCTTTTTACATCATTCTGTGGTGAGGTACAAATTTACAACAGATGAAGAGAAATAACAGTGTATACTCCAATAAACTTATCCGTTGATGGAGTCAAGTCCTCATGAACGTACACTTCAATCCTATATCCGGGCAAGCTTCTTCCTTGGTATTGAGAATTGAAACATTCTGAGTTACCATAATAATTTGATAGGAACATCCATCAAAAGATGTGGCTCATTTGTTTTGTCATTGTACAGTCAAGCCAACTGTTATAGAAATACTATTTTCATTGATGCAATATGGTATTAGGGGGCGCAAAAAATCCTCTTTGTCGAAAGTGGACAAAGAGGATTTTTGAATCTTTGATTCAACGATTAAAGGTTAGTTGAACTTGAAAAAGGTCATGCGGTCTGAACAGGTCGTCTTAGCAAAGTATCCGATACCATAATTCGCTTCCAGCATAAAGAGAAGCTGCACAGGATGTGTTTGCTCATAAGTATCATATGGCACCTTTGTTCCGAGCGGATTGGGATAATTAGCAGATTTGCCTTCTGCTGAAATCATGTCCGTTAGACCATAAATAGCTCTCATGCCAAACATAAGGGTAAAGGTACCAGTGGTAAATACATATCCTCCTACGCCAAATACAGCGGACGGTAGTTGATCATTGAAGTATTTTTTGATGTCCGCAGGTTGGTTTTCGGCTTGAATGGTTTGCGTTACGGAATTGACAAAACTCATTTGAGGCCCTAATTCTACGTAAACACTGGCTTTTTGCATGCGGTAAAGCAAGGCAATATCCAAGGAAGACCAAGTGATGGAGTGATTGGCGTTTTGGTTTTCTCCATGAACAAACTCAAACTTCTGCGTTCCCCTCGTAAACATAGCATCGATATTAACACCATTGTAGTATCCATAGAATATACCCACTTTGCCTCCAAGTGAATAACCTGAAGAAAGAAGATGTTCATATTCACGGTCACTGAAGATGTTATTATTCTGTAGTAGACTCAAGCCAGTTCCGGCCTTCAACCCGGTATCAAACCAAAATCCCACTTTCTGTGCTGAAAGCCCTATGGTCATAAAAAGTGCCAATGTAGCAATAATCCCTTTTCTCATTGTTTTAGGTTTTAAGTGATTAGATGTTAAAGATTCAATGGTGCTGTGTTGTACCCGAAGGATTACCAAAGTCTGTCTTTAAAGTCTGATTTTTTCATGTTGCTTGTCTTGAAACAGTCTTTGCAAAGGCCAACTCCCTTGTTTCAACTTCTTCCTAAGCTTCAACCCGAACACTATACTCAAGACCCTTGACTATATAAACGAGTGCTTTTTAGGCTTCAAAAGTACGTATTTATTTTGAAATGATTTAATACTTTGTAGAAAAGTAACCTTTCACTCTCCATCCATACCAACCATCCGAAGAGATATACATAGGCCCCCACATCCTATTTTTACAGGAAATAACGAGTGGAAATATTCTTTAAAAAAGTGATAAAATTAAAAATTGATATACCTTGCGACATTCTTTGTATAAAATATAATAGAAATTAAGGTACCATAAAAACTAACATACATGAAATATCTACTCTACTTTACGCTTCTGTTCTCCAATGCAGTACTTTACGCCGGGAGTTATTGGCAACAGGAAGTAAATTATAAAATCAGGGTGACGTTGGATGACGTTAAACATGAACTGTTAGGAGATGAAGACCTCACCTACACCAATCATTCACCTGACGATCTGAGTTTCATCTATTTTAATTTGTGGGCCAACGCCTTCAGCAATAAAAACTCTGCATTCGGCAAGCAA
>JALSTN010000196.1 GCA_026983735.1 Saprospiraceae bacterium
GAAACAGTCATTGACAGAAGTCAACTCCTTGGTTTCAAATCGTTCGTGTGTCATGTAAGGCATATTGTATCCTAAAAGTCGCTGAGAATTTGCCATGTAGCAAGGCATAAAATTTTTGTCATAGCAGATGTTATGGTTAAAATTTTTAACGAAGCTAGATGGGAAAAGATCAAGACTTGGTAGGGTTAAAATATGCATTACGGGACACGATACCTCGAACTCGAACACTATAGCACACCCGATTCGTTTTGAAGGAAAATTTTCGGGTGGCTCTACTGCTCGATTTCTTCGTTATGCTCAGATTTGAAACAGTCATTGACAGAAGTCAACTCCTTGGTTTCAAATCGTTCGTGTGTCATGTAAGGCATATTGTATCCTAAAAGTCGCTGAGAATTTGCCATGTAGCAAGGCATAAAATTTTTGTCATAGCAGGTGTTATGGTTAAAATTTTTAACGAAGCTAGAGGGGAAAAGATCAATACTTGGTAGGATTAAAATATGCATTACGGGACACGATACCTCGAACTCGAACACTATTAATTATCCTTATTTTTTAAGCTAGATATTGATTACTAATCGAGCGTAGATTATTTAACACGTAATTTTTGTATATAATTTTGTTGTTAGATTTTGAATGAATGCTTTTATCACAGGAGGAGGATGAGTTTTAGTTCTGAATATTTATTGAAAGAGGCTACGTACCTATTTTAAATTTATCCACTTGAAGTCTCCCAATAGATGAGGGAAGAAAGGGAGTCTCTGCACTCTACCATTTCATACCAAGCACAAATATTGACAAGGCTATAATTGTGTATCGGGTAATTCTCTGGTCTCTTCTTTTATCCATTTCATATAAGAGGGATTGGCCTCAACTTCCCAGTGTAGGACACAAGGCACCTCATAGGGGTGCAAGGATTCTATTTTGTTTAGAAGCGCAGGAAGCAGCTCGGGACGTGTCTTGAGCAGGGTGACGACTTCATCCGATTGCTCTACTTCTCCTCGCCAATGATAGATGGAGTTAATCGGGAAAATATTGCCGCAAGCAATCCATCTATCTTTTAAGAGTTTTTGGACAAAATAATGTGCGTTTTCTTGGTTTTCATGGGTCACATAAAGGATCGATATCGACATACTACAAGCAGCTTTTGTCTTCGCATAAACAAAGAGTGAAATACTAATCCCAAAGGTAAAAGGGATTTTAAAGAGTGCAGCCTTCTATGGAAAGCAAAATGCCAATTGATCTAAATTTTGTAAAAAATGACTATAAATGGACTGAAAATCCTCTGAATTGCGTGTCACTTATGAATTACATTAAAATAAATCGAGAATTGGGGAACTAATTTCGCTTAAATTGTTTTATAGAAAGCGTATGAAATGGATGGACGACCTCAAAAACATTTCGGCCCGTTATTTGATATCATTACTCACAAACAGTTGGATTGAATGAGACAATTAAAAATTACTAAGTCTATTACAAACAGAGAGAGCCAATCTCTCGAAAAATACTTACAAGAAATTGGTAAAGTAGATCTGTTAACTCCGGAAGAGGAAGTGGAGTTGGCCAAGCGAATCAAACAAGGCGATGAGGAAGCTTTGGAGAATTTGACCAAGGCCAATTTGAGATTTGTTGTATCTGTGGCTAAGCAGTACCAGAATCAAGGACTTTCGCTGAGTGACTTGATCAACGAAGGGAATTTGGGGTTGATAAAAGCAGCTCAACGATTTGATGAGACCCGTGGGTTTAAGTTTATTTCTTATGCCGTTTGGTGGATTAGACAATCTATTTTACAAGCATTGGCAGAGCAGTCTAGGATTGTCAGACTTCCATTGAACAAAGTGGGCTCCCTTAATAAAATTAATCGTGCATTTTCTAAATTAGAGCAGGAATATGAGCGAGAGCCTTCTCCCGATGAATTGGCAAGTCTATTGGAGATTACGACTAATGAGGTGGAGACTACCCTAAGTGTAGCAGCCAGACATGTTTCTGTGGATGCACCCTTTATTGATGGTGAGGATAACTCGCTATTGGATATTTTGGAAAATAATGATTCGGATGGGACCGATACGCATTTGACTCATAAAGATTCACTCCGAAGGGAGATCGAACGCTCGCTGGGAACATTGACTTCTCGTCAGGCAGATGTGGTGCGACTGTACTTCGGAATAGGGGAGGAGCACCCCCTTTCGCTTGAAGATATCGGAGATCGTTTCGGGTTGACCCGAGAGCGTGTACGTCAAATCAAAGATAAGGCGATCGGCAAACTGCGAAACGTTTCTCGAAGTAAGTTGCTTAAGCATTATTTGGGAGTGTAAGAAATGGGAAAGTTGAATAAATCTCAAAAAGAGGGTTGGGTGTTGCTCAACCCTCTTTTGTTGTATAATATATAGTTTGAATAGATGGGC
>JALSTN010000197.1 GCA_026983735.1 Saprospiraceae bacterium
TAAAGCGGTAGAAGGCTTCATAAAAATAACAGGAGAAGAGGGAACAGCATTTTTAAGTTCCTTGGCGTGATTGATGTAATTGCGGCCTATACAGAATATTTTCACAAGCTTAGGTTTTTGTACAACAATGATTTTAAAACAAGGTAGGCAAAGATAAAAAAATTCCCCCTATCTCAGGGGGGACGGCTCTTCAAAATCGTATTCTAAAACTCGCATTCTGAGATAGATGCTCCAAACCGGGTCTGTACCCTTCACAAGAAATACGGAATAAAACAGGATGAAAGCCTGTCGGATTAGCCAATAGAAAAGCCCCGAAATATGCATTCCGGGGCTTTTCATGAGGTTGATTTAACAGTTGCAGCTTAATAGCAGCAAAAAGTTCGATTTCGTTTTCCGTCTTTACAGGTGCAAATGATGTGCCAAACTTTCTTTTTTCATACCTTTGTCTCCATAACTAATAATGCATGACAGAGAAGAGCAAGTATGAAATGCGGGGTGTTTCCGCTACCAAATCAGAAGTACACGATGCCATCAAACACCTGGACAAAGGCTTGTACCCCACTGCATTTTGTAAGATTTTACCGGATATTGTCGCCGGTGATCCTGACTTTTGCAATATCATGCATGCAGATACCGCCGGAACAAAAACAAGCCTGGCCTATATGTATTGGCGCGAGACCGGGGATATGTCTATCTGGTCAGATATCGTTCAGGATGCCATCGTGATGAATACGGACGATATGGGTTGTGTAGGCTGTGTTGACAATATCGTCATTTCCTCTACGATAGGACGCAACAAACACCTTATATCAGGTGAGATAATCGCAGCACTCATTCGTGGAGCCTCTTCCTTTTTTGAAGGTATGAAATCGTTGGGTGTAGGAATTCATTTAGCCGGCGGAGAAACTGCGGACGTTGGGGATATTGTTCGAACACTAGATGTAGGATATACCACCTTTGCCCGGATGCGAAAGGAGGCATTGGTCATTAATACTATTCGCCCCGGTGATGTCATCGTAGGTCTTTCTTCCTCCGGTCAGGCAAGCTATGAAACACGTTATAACAGCGGCATCGGTAGCAATGGACTCACTGCTGCACGTCATGATGTCTTAAACAAACAGTATCGCTCCAAGTACCCCGAAGCCTTTGACCCCAATACGCCCGAAGCCTATACTTTTACCGGAAGTCGATCTCTGCTGGATAAAGTCAAGACCGATTATGGCACTTTTACCGTAGGCCAATTGCTGCTCTCCCCGACCAGAAGTTATTTGCCATTGCTCAAAAAAATCCTGGATGCCGCTCAAGATAAAATCCACGGAATCATTCATTGTACGGGAGGTGGCCAAACCAAAGTATTGAAGTTTGTTGATCAGGTCCATATCATCAAAGACCAATTGATGGATATCCCGCCGGTCTTTCAACTCATTCAAGAAGAATCCGGAACTTCCTGGCAAGAGATGTATCAAGTATTCAACATGGGACATAGACTAGAGTTTTACCTCGATGAAAAAGAGGCTTCTACCCTTATCGATATCGCAGCCTCTATGCATGTGGATGCCCAAATTATAGGTCGGGTAGAGAAAGCCGAGAACCGTCATCTCACTATCCAATCCCCCTATGGAACCTTTCAATATTCAGAAGGATGAGTACCCCCCCAATAAAAGATGAAGACCTTATCCTCCTGTATTACTCCGGAGCATTGGATGACCTTACGCGCCAATCTGTTGAAGAAAGAGCCAAAAACGATCCAAAATTCGGAGCATTGTTCCAACTTTATAAAATAGAATCTTCTGATAGTTTAAATTTTCCTACTATGCCAAATATCAAATTCACTCCTCCCGACCACAAAAAACCCAAACCCCGATACAATGTACTTATTATTCTCATCTTGTTATTAATCCTGGTTCTAGCCATTTTATTCTTCTTATAATCACCCTAAATCCCGTTTAAACAGCGGAAGGTGGGGGGTTTACCAACGGATTTGATGTAGAATATATCGTAGAGACGGGAGGTTTCCCGTCTCTACAGGATGGTTTATTTGAACACCAGGATTTGGTTTCAAATAAATTGGAAACGCCATTAGGGGAGGGCCTTGGAACGCCGTTTAAACAGGGGGCGGCAAGGGAAACCAGGGGATAAAAAAAAGGCCCGAATTCACACTACTGCAAATCCAGGCTCTTCGACTAAGGTCTCAAAATAAGAAAACTACTTCTTTGAGTCTATAATAAACGAAACGCTACTCGTTTCTACACTCTTTTAGAATATGAACATGGGTATTATCGGTGGGATATTAAAGGGTTAAAAAATCTTACTTTCCACCCTTTAACGGCGTAAAGGTACAAAAAGTTTTATGTTACGAAGAAAAATAATATATCTTTTTTTATAATTTTTAAGTAATAAGCTTATAACGGGTTATCACTCAAGGAGGGGGGACGCAAAGCAAAATAAAAAATGCCAATCCCAGGGGATTAACGATCTGAGCATTGGGATGCTTATCGGGGTATGGGGAAACCTTATAAATAAAGGGAGGACAGATAAAAGGGAATAACTTCCAAAAGGATTCTTTAGCGAAATTTGTATTTTTTCAGGGAAAGCGGGCATTAATTCCTACAAAGCCTCTATCTTTGCACTCCGATTTTATGCCCAGATGGTGAAATTGGTAGACACGCAAGGTTGAGGGCCTTGTGCTCGATTTAGGGCGTGCAGGTTCGACTCCTGTTCTGGGCACCATTTTCCTTCCTTTTTTTAAATACTGACCCAACCCATTTAATTTTTTTTCAGTCTATACATCAGAGCATTGGGAAAAAAGTCCTATTTTGTGGTGTAATTACTTCAAAGCCAAATTAAATGGATGAATCAGCTAGTCGTTATTAGCAGATTGATGTAGCGGGTATGACCAAAAAGAAAGACATACTGGAACTTATCGAAGGGTGCAAGCAAAATGACCGCCGCGCACAGGAGGCTATTTATCGGTTGTATTTCCCAAAGATGTTTGGGATGTGTATGAAGTATTTAAAAGAGGAAAACAAGGCTATTGAAGTATTAAATGATGGATTTATGCGTGTTTTTCAAAAGGTGGACACCTTTGGTTTCAACGGTTCATTTGAAGGGTGGGTACGAAGGATCGTCTATCGCTGCATCATGGATCATTTTAACCGACATTCGAATTACAAAGAAAATGTCTTATTGCAAGAGCATGAAAAGCAAACCAATGAAACCGCCTTGGATAAGCTGTATTCCGAAGATCTGTTGACATTGGTACATGCATTGCCACCACAAGCACAGCGAGTCTTCCGGCTTTTTGCGCTTGAGGGATTTAGTCATAAGGAAATAGCAGACCAACTCCAAATAAGTGTTGGGACTTCCAAATGGCTGTACTCCAATGCACGTCAACGCATGCAAAAATTAGTACAACAAAACGGCTTATCTCTATGAGAAAACAACAATCCTATAATCGACTGCCCGTAGATAAGGGCTGGGAAAAGATGCAGGTATTGCTGGATCAAAATATGCCTGTTGCAAAATCCGATAAACGGAAAAAATGGCTATACTTATCCTTGCTTGTACTCCTTCTAATATCATTAAGCGGGGGTGTCTTCTATTGGTATTTCCCGAAAGAACACATACCACCTTCCCGTCCTTCCATTTCCTCCGATCGAATTGAATCTCCATTATTTCTCCGTAGTATACCGAAGACCTCAACCTTCGAAAAAAGCCATTCTTCTGCTCCTACTACCGAAACTTCTACTCAAATACCTCCTTCGACAAATAAGCCAATAACCTCTGTCAAACAAACGATTCTCAGAAACTCCGATTCGTACTCAAATAAGCTAGATGACCAAGCCACTGCTCTGTCAGTTAAATCAAAAGTTCTTTCTACAAGAACTAATAAAAGTACTTTCTCTACCTCAAAGAAAGTCGCTTCACTTGTGCTGTCTACCGAATCAAAACAATCCTCCCACATTTCATCCTCTAGCACCGTGGTTCCTATAAATACCCTTAAGTCAACCATTTCATACCCCAAAAAAATAATCCATACTATCCAGCCCACCATCATCAATACTCCATCGCGACTATCTATATCAAAGAAACCGATATTGGCAGTGCATGTCGGTTATACGGGGATTGAACAAAAAGGGGGATGGGCTGGAATGAGCTATGATAAAAAATTAAATGACAGATGGGCGTGGACTACGGGTTTGGAAGTAGCCGGTTTGTACAATAAAAACTTGCTTCACACCAGTACAATACGTCAAGAGCAGTTCGAAATATATCCCGGACCAATATTGCCTCACAATAATCCGCCAACTTCAACCAGAAATCAAGCATATGAGTATCAAAGGGAGAGCCTGAACACCACAAAGACACTTTCCGAAACGCTTCACTCAGGTATCCGTTACCGATGGACTCCCCATACTACCTTAAGTATCGAAGGGGTACTTACTGCTTATCAATATAAAATAGCCTATATGGAAAACTTCGTATTGACAGATCCAGAACAAATTAATCAACAGGTAAATAGTGATGTCTTACCTTCCTTCACCCTGCTCTATCCCGAACGCGACCTAAAAGACAAGGGCGTCCTGGCCGGTCTACAAGCGGGTATTTCACAAAAACTTTTCAACCGCTTGCATCTATTCCTACACGGAAAGTGGTTAAGACCTATTGTACCAAATTCCAAGACATCCCTTGATAACGGAAGGGTTGTTCAACCCAATAATACGCCGTACCAACCTGATTTGCTCAACGTCTCGTTAGGTCTAAGTTATCATTTTACTTTGTAGATTTATCGAAGAATTGTATTCATCTTAAGACCAAAGTATTAACACTATTTAGAATGGAAAGCCCTACGATCACAGTGTCGATACAAAATTAGCCATTTTACATTGTACTTATATCGCACATAAGAGATTAGACCTCCAATAAGGGTAAATGAAGGAGTTCTTAAATATAGTCAAATAGAAATACCAAAAATGGCTCAGCATCTAGCATGTTGTTTGGCTTAGGACGCTTTTCATTCCCCCATGTTGCATTTCAGCTGAATTAGCAGTAAAAATACGCGCTAAAATTCCCTAGGGGCAGCCATAGATTTGCATCTTTGCAGGCATAAATAAAAACTATGTTTGTAGATACA
The DNA here is from genome assembly GCA_026983735.1 of Saprospiraceae bacterium. Taxonomy (GTDB): domain Bacteria; phylum Bacteroidota; class Bacteroidia; order Chitinophagales; family Saprospiraceae; genus JALSTN01. The sequence continues at coordinate 5,135 of JALSTN010000197.1, forward strand.
CACACGCATCTGGATGCATCAAAATTTGAAGAGGATATAGATCTCGTGATCCATAATGCATTGGAAAAAGGAGTTGAGATTATGATGATGCCCAATGTCGACCCATCCACGCATCAGGGAATGATGTCTGTTCATATGAAATGGCCGGACAATTGCCTTCCTATGATCGGGATACACCCATGCTCTGTAAAAAAAGACTTTAAAAGTCAAATCGAATGGGTCAAACGGGAAGTTGCATTGGGGAAATACTATGCGGTCGGGGAGATTGGTATTGACCTGTATTGGGACACCTCCTTGAGAAAGGAACAAGAGGAGTGCTTTAGAAGCCAAGTAGAATTAGCAGCAAATCATCAACTTCCCGTCAACATTCACTCTAGGGAAAGTATCGATTTATGCATTGAACACATAGAGGATTTAAAGAAGTCAAATCCTGAACTCACCGGAATTTTTCATTGTTTTACAGGCACGGCGGAGCAAGCGAAGCGAATAGTAGACATCGGTGGGTTTTTGATGGGTATCGGCGGAGTCTTGACCTTCAAAAACTCCAATCTCAAGGAAGCAATTCGGGAAATTTCCCTAGATTATATTGTTCTTGAGACAGATGCCCCTTATCTTACCCCACACCCTTACAGAGGCAAGCGCAATGAACCAGCATACATTCCATTCATCGCTCAATCCTTGGCGGAGTTGTATGAATTGCCTCTTGCTGTAATTGAGGAGCGGACGACAGAAAATGCGTTGCGCATTTATAAATTAACCCACTAGCAATAAAGTCGGCGTCTAATATCAGAGTATCGTATAAGAGGGATTATAATTTAACCAGAATAAATTCAACTGTTCTATAGTATTAGGACAATAACCATGTGATATCCCACGTATGATTATCTTTGGGGGTACTAAAGAACGAAGAACATGTCAAAAACAGTCTTAATAACAGGAGGAGCGGGATTTATCGGCTCTCATTTATGTGATCGATTTATAGAGGAAGGTTATACAGTCTATGTTATGGACAACCTGATTACGGGGACATTGGACAATATAGAGCATTTGTTTGGTCATCCTTCCTTCCGCTTTTATCACCACGACGTCAGCAATTTTGTACATATACCAGGACCTTTGGATTATATTCTACATTTTGCTTCTCCGGCCTCGCCTATCGATTATCTCAAGATGCCGATACAGACTTTGAAGGTAGGATCATTGGGGACACATAATTTACTTGGTTTGGCCAAGTCCAAGGGAGCGCGGATTCTCATCGCCTCAACATCGGAAGTTTATGGGGATCCTGAAGTGCATCCTCAGACGGAGGAGTATTGGGGGCATGTCAACCCGATAGGGCCGAGGGGGGTGTACGATGAAGCCAAGCGATTTCAGGAAGCTATGACGATGGCTTATCACACCTATCACGGATTAGAAGTGCGGATAGTTCGTATCTTTAATACTTATGGACCCAAGATGCGATTAGATGACGGGCGTGCGTTACCCAACTTTATGAGCCAGGCACTGAAGGGGGAAGACATCACTATATATGGAGACGGGAGCCAGACGAGATCCTTTTGTTATGTAGATGATCTAGTGGAGGGAATCTATCGCTTGCTACTGAGTGACTATAGCAATCCGGTAAATTTGGGCAACCCGGAAGAAATAACTATTTTGGATTTTGCCAAAGAGCTTATTGCCCTGACCGGAAGCCGATCTAAAATCGTTTATCGGCCACTTCCGGAGAACGACCCATTGCGCCGAAAGCCTGATATTACTCGAGCGCAAGAGATATTGGGGTGGTCTCCGGTCATTGGTCGGGGAGCGGGATTAAAAAAGACATTATCTTACTTTGAACATGCTGTAAAGGCATAAAATTATTCTACAATTATGACATCCTCAACTAAGAGAAAAGTACTTATTACCGGGGGGGCGGGATTTATCGGTAGCCATTTGGTCAGAAGAATGGTCAACAGGTATCCGGAATACGAAATATTCAATCTGGATGCATTGACCTATGCAGGTAATCTAGCAAACTTAAAGGATATCGAGTCGCAGCCAAACTACCATTTCATACGAGCAGATATCAATGATTTTAAACAAATTCTCGAACTTTTCAAGACACACGTCTTTGATGGAGTTATTCATTTGGCAGCAGAGTCACATGTAGACCGGTCTATTACTGATCCGCTTGCATTTGTACACACCAATGTACTAGGGACGATGCATTTACTGTATGCAGCAAAACAAGTTTGGGGGAAGAATTTTGAAGACAAGCGCTTTTATCAGGTATCTACTGATGAAGTTTACGGCAGTCTCGGGGATACCGGTCTATTTAGGGAAGATACGCCTTATGATCCCCGTTCCCCTTATTCAGCATCTAAGGCTTCGGCGGATCACTTTGTCAGGGCTTATTTTCACACTTATCATATGCCGGTGGTGCTGAGTAATTGCTCCAATAATTACGGTCCATACCAATTTCCTGAAAAGCTCATTCCTCTAGTGATTAATAACATCCTTCACCGTAGGAATCTTCCTGTATATGGAGATGGCACTAATATTAGGGATTGGTTGTGGGTAGAAGACCATGCGGAGGCCATAGATGAGATCTTTCACCGAGGAATAACGGGAGAAACCTACAATATCGGAGGAAATAACGAAATGCAAAACATCGAGTTGGTGCGATTGTTGTGTGATATAACGGATAGGGCCTTAGGGAGGCCGGAGGGGCAAAGCCGCGAATTAATCACTTTTGTCAAAGATCGACCGGGACACGACCAAAGATACGCTATCGATGCTTCTAAAATAAAGAAAGACCTCGGATGGGAACCAAGGACCGTACCCGAGGAAGGATTTGGAAAGACAGTGGAATGGTATCTCAAAAATGAATCCTGGCTCAAGGCGGTAACGAGCGGAGCGTATATGAAATATTATGAAAAGCACTACACTTCTTAAATAACGTCTGTCTAATTATGTACAAGGTTATAGTATTCATCGTAGTTTTATTTTGCATTCCTACCACGTATGGTCAAACAATAGATGAAGACCTGATACACAAGGAACTCCAAGGGAGAAATATCGATGAAGAGGAACTTATGAAGCGGTTGGAGGCAAAAGGTGTGCACACGGATCAGCTCTCTGAATTGACGCCGGAAGAATTGGTCGATCTGAAAGGAGTAGTAGAAGAGACCGTCAAAGAGATGGAGGAGGAGAAGGATAAGACTCCTGTTTTATCAGAAACAGAGGTTCCTCCCCCGGTTAAAAAATCTCAATCAAACGTGGATAAAACCCCACCTACCCAGACAGATCCGATTAAAAAAACAATTTCCAAAAAAGTAATTCCTGTCTATGGCAAATCTATTTTTACGGGGAGCCTTCCTCTATTTGAAAGGACGGATGACGCCAATGTCCCCGACCAGTATGTACTGGGATCAGGAGATCAAATCAGCGTTTCGATTTGGGGTATCTCACAATTGAATAGAAATTATGAGATCAACTCTGCCGGATATATCCACCCACAAAAAATGCCAAGACTGTACCTAAAGGGATTGACCTTACTTCAAGCAAAACAACTGCTTCGGGACAAGTTTCGTCAATTTTATCCATTCAATAAACAAGAATTTGAAGTCTCACTTAACCATATAAGGACTATCACTGTACATATTTACGGCGAAGTCAATCACCCCGGAGGGTACAACATTCCGGCAACCAACACCGCTCTGAATGCTTTGGTTGCTGCCGGTGGGCCGGATTCGTTGGGTAGTATTAGAAAAATCACTTTAAACCGGGGGCAACAAAAAATAACAGTTGACATCTACAAATGGCTCGATCATCCGGAGTATGCATATCAACTCTATCTGAATGATAATGATGTCATTTATGTACCTGTGGCCAATCATATCGTGGAGATAAAAGGAGCCGTTTATAGGCCTATGCAGTATGAAATGGTAAAAGGAGAACAATTATCTGACCTATTGGGGTATGCAGGGGGATTGAAGCCTAATGCTTATCGAGAAAACATCAATATTACTCGTTATGAAAAGGGTAAAAAAATTATAAAGAGTATTCCTTGGACCCAACTTCAAAAAGAACATCGTGATTTTCAACTAATGCCGGGAGATCAAATCGAAGTAAAAACACTCAATGAGCTCGATAAGGAGCTGGTTAGCATCCAAGGTGCCGTAGAATATCCGGGCAATTATGCCTGGACCCCTCAGACACATATTGCAGATATCCTGGACAAAGCAAAGCTATTAAAGCGAGCAAAGCTGGATATAGCTTATGTAACGAGGTTCCATCCTGACAGTAGTTCTGAGATGATTAAAGTACGGCTTTCACCTGCGCTTTCTGACCCGGACGACAAGAATAACATCTTATTACTTCCCAATGATTTGATTTCTATTCTGGATATGAAGAAATTAATGAAAGAACAGTATATTGAGATTATTGGCTCAGTATACCGACCCGGGAAATTACCGTATGACAAGAGTCAAAGTATGCGGGTATCAGATGCCATTTTTCTTGCTGACGGACTTAAAGATGATGCATTTAGCATCGCCTATATCGAGCGAAAAGATCCAAACGACATCAATCATACCCAATACATCCGAATAAACATTCAACAAATCATGCAACAACCGGGAGGAAAGGATGATCTCATTTTGTATCCCAATGACCGGATCATCATCGAGTCCAACGATCGATTTAAGGAAGATCAATTCTACAAGATATCAGGTGAAGTAAAGAATCCCGGGTCTTTTAAATACAGATCGGGCATGACAGTGGAAGATGCTATTCTCCAATCCGGAGGTTTGAGTCCATTAGCGGATAAGCGTAAAATTGAGATTTTTCGAGTCTCCCAAAATACTCGAAATCAAAAATTGACCTTAATGGTAGATGATAATTATCGGCCTATAGGCTCAAAAAATATAGAATTAATGCCTGATGATCACATTGTCGTTAGACGTCTACCCAATTACGCACAACAACGCTTGGTGTTCATAAAGGGCGAGGTCAAATACCCGGGCGAATACGCATTGTCGAATCCTAACCTAAAACTGTCTGACATTATCGCAGAAGCAGGAGGACTTACACAAGAGGCTTTTCCGGAAGGAGCATCTCTGTATCGTCAGAAAGACAGTTTAGGATTTGTAGTCATAAAACTCAAAGAAGCCTTATCAAAGCCTAGCTCTAGAAATAATATCTACCTGGCTGAACAAGATGTAATAAATATCCCGAAGAAAAAGGATTTAGTTACGATAGAGGGTGCCACCAATGCTTCAGAGGTGTATTTTGGTGGAAATATAGATAAAGGGAGTAGGATTTCCGTCCCATACTTGCCGGGGAAAAATGCTAAGTTCTACATCGATGAATATGCTGCAGGAATCTCCAAGAGAGGGAATAAAAACGATATTACGGTAATTGACCCCAATGGAAAAGTTAGCCATACGGTCAACTACTTATTCTTCAAGAAATACCCAAAAGTAAGAAAAGGGTCTGTCATAAGAGTAGGTTATAAAGTTACCAAAACAAAAAAATCAAATGGAAAAGAGAAGAAATTTGATTGGGAGAAAGTAGCAGATAACACATTGAGACAAGTGACGACAATACTCTCATTGGTCATACTTGCGAAGTCCGCTTCTTCTTTGTAATCTAACGATGGGATGTAAGTATTATGCTCAAGATAACTAACACATTAGTAAAGCCGTACCTCAGATACAAATACAATAAGCTGAGTTACTCTACGATGCACTCCTCTCTCAGTCAAAACAGCCAATTTGACTTTCTGATGAGCGGGCTTTGTAATACTGCTATAGGAAATCAGTATTCCATTGTTGAAGATACGAGTTTGGATGTATTTCAAGCCAGAATGCCACTGCATCATTACGACGATATCAAGCCGTATATACAGCGGATGTTGAATGGAGAAGAGCACGTCTTATGGCCTGGCAAGATTACTATGTTTTCCAAATCCTCCGGGACGACGAGCGATACGAGCAAATACATTCCTGTCAGTACAGAGAACTTATATGGGAATCACATCAAAGGGGCTTGGGATACCTTGGGAATTCTTTACAACAACCATCCGGATCTAAGGATTTTTGCCGGTAAAAACCTATTGATTCCCGGATATATTGAGCGGTATGAAAATAATCCTGAGGTGATGATCGGTGATATTTCTGCATTGATGACCTATCATATGCCCATGATTGGCCGTCCGTTTTTTGTACCGGGAATAGAGACTGCATTGATGAAGGACTTTGAAGAAAAGATCAATTTGATGGCTACTTTGCTGGCCGATGAGGATATTGTGATGTTCGGAGGAGTACCTACCTGGAATGTCGTCTTATTTAGGAAGATACTATCCTATACAGGTAAAAAAAACTTGCTGGAAATCTGGCCGGATTTGCAAGTGTATATTCATGGGGGAGTCGGATTTGAACCTTATCGAGAACAATTCAAAAGATTTATACCCAAAGAGGATTTCATCTATCAAGAAGTATACAATGCTTCAGAAGGGTATTTTGCAACACAGGATCAAAAGGACAGCAAAGGACTGTTATTACTTCTAAACAATGGCGTATTCTACGAGTTTATCCCCTTAGGGGAAATCCATAAAGACAATCCTCGAGTATTAACTCTGGAAGAAGTCAAAGAAGGCCCAACCTATGCCCTCGTTATCAGTACCAATTCGGGATTGTGGCGATATATCATCGGGGACCTTGTTCGTTTTGTTTCAATCGATCCCTTCCGGATTGTAATTGAGGGAAGGACAGCACAGTTTATCAATGTGTTCGGGGAAGAAGTGATGGTATCCAACACAGATAAAGCCATTTCGATCGCTAGTCAAAAAACCGGAGCTCGCGTCTCCGACTATACGGTAGCACCAATTTTCTTTGAACCCGGACAACCCGGTGGCCACGAATGGTTAATCGAATTTGATGTACCTCCCAATGATGAAACTAAATTTGCAGTAATACTGGACCAGTCCCTCAGAGATATCAACTCTGACTATAATGCCAAAAGGTATAAAGACATGGCTCTTCGACAATTAACCCTCCACTCTATCCCGAAAGGCACCTTTGTCCGATGGTTAAAAAAACGAGGAAAATTAGGCGCCCAATCCAAAGTTCCACGACTATCCAATGATCGAAAACTCTTCTCTCAACTCCTACAATTTATAGCTGATGAATAAAAATCTGGAAGCTTGGAAAGCTATTAATCGTATATTTGATAACGAACTTCCTGTTACTCCTCCCGACTTTGAAGAAGAGATGATTCAGCTCATCAGAAAGCGAGTTACCCAACTTATGCATGCCGATATGGGTTTGCTCCTCTCTCATTTGTATAGATTGGACGTAGAAGAAAAAAAGGTGGAAGCCGTGCTCTTTCAAGAGGAACATTCCGGATCCGTAGAATACAATCTCGCTAAGTTAATATGGGATAGACAGAAAATGAGAATCCAAACAAAGGACGCCTATAAAGCATTTAACCCAGATGACATCCCTGAAGACTATAAGTGGTAAACTCGTTAGACTATGTTGCACACTGAGGGCTTAGTACTTCGTACGGTTAAATATGGTGAAACCAGCTTAATAGCTGAGATTCTCACATTAGAAAAAGGGATTCAGAGCTTTATAATCGGAGGTGTGCGAACACCTAAAGGAGGGCGAAAAAAAAGTATTTCCCAACTCATGTCTTTTGTTGATTTGGTCAGCTACTTTCGTACATCCAATCAGTTAAACCGAGTTAAAGAAGTAAGTTTTAATGTAGTTTATCGCAATTTGCCTTTTGATTTGATTCGGCGCTCTGTCGGGTTGTTTATATTGGAAATCATAAGGAGTACGATTATAGAGTCAGAGTATGAACCTGAAATTTACCATTTCATAAAAAAGCATTATTTGCTATTGGATGAAATACCCATAGTTCCATCGATATACCCTATAAAGTTTATGTTGGAATTCACAAGATTTCTCGGTTTTTATCCGGGTGCTTATCCGGATAGAGGAGTGTATTTTGATTTACAGAATGGTGTTTTTACTAAGGAAATGCCCGGACATGTATTGTATGCACTTCCGGATCTAGCCGCCTCACTAGAAGCACTAAGAGTCATGGATCTCAGTGCTACGTCCCCCTCTCCGCCTAAAGCTGTTCGCGAAGAACTTTTCAACCTACTATTGGATTACTACGCTCTACATATGGAGCATTTTAAAGAACCTGTATCCCGCGCTATCCTCAAAGAAATCCTCACCTAAAATTCAACGCGAAAAATCAAGCACATGTACCTCCTACTTACATCTAAATATGCATCTTTGCACTTTAAAATAAGGATTATCAAGTTGCATTTACCGCTACAAAACTAAGCGAGCAAACGCACCTGTATCCTGAGCTATTTTTTATACCTCAACCATCAGATATGGCCTCAACGTCATTGGATATTAACATTAGCTATGATCGGGCAGATCTTCAAGATGAAGTTTTGCTGGATCTCTACTATAAAATGCTACTCCCTCGACTTATCGAAGAGCGGATGCTCTTGGAGTTGCGTAGTGGGAATGTGAGTAAATGGTTTAGCGGGATAGGCCAAGAGGCTATTTCGGTCGGTGCAACAGCAGCATTACTTCCTACCGAACACATCTTTACAATGCATCGAAACCTCGGTGTTTTTACTACGAGAAATATTCCATTGGTCAAACTTTTTGCACAGTGGCAAGGAAAAGCCGATGGATTTACTAATGGAAGGGATCGGTCTTTTCACTTTGGTGCACCGGAGTACCATATCATCGGGATGATCTCTCACCTCGGGGCTCAATTATCCTTGGCAGATGGTGTTGGACTGGCATATCGATTGGAAAAAGCTAAAAAAGTAACTCTAGCATTTACCGGGGAAGGCGGGACCAGTGAAGGGGAGTTCCATGAAGCTTTAAATACCGCCGCAGTATGGGAATTACCGGTCATCTTTTTGGTAGAGAATAACGGATATGGTCTATCGACTCCTTCCTCTGACCAGTTCAAATGCGAACAAATCGCCGATAAAGGTCGAGGATATGGTATGAAAAGTTTGACCATAGACGGCAACAATATTCTCGAAGTGTACAATACTGTGAAGTCGCTTGCTTCGGAAATGCGGCATCATCCCCGACCGTTATTACTCGAGTGTATGACCTTCAGAAGAAGAGGCCACGAAGAAGCATCCGGGGTAAAATACGTTCCAAAAGAACTCATCCGACACTGGGAGCAAAAAGATCCTATAAAAAATTATGAAATTTATTTAATAGACGAAGGGTTGTTGTCTCCGGAAAAGATTGATTCGGTGAGGAGTCAACTCAAAGCCGAAATCAAAAGAGCATGGAAAGAAGCAAGTAATCTTCCGGAGATAGCGTCCAACAGACAAAAAGAGTTAAATGATGTCTTTGCTGCTCACCATTTCATACCTGTCCTACCCGGTAAATCAACCAAGGAAATTCGATTTGTAGAAGCGATAAAGGAGGGATTGGAAGCTGGGATGGATCGGTTTGACAACTTGGTGTTAATGGGACAGGATATCGCAGAATACGGTGGAGTTTTTAAGGTTACAGAAGGATTTGTAGCAAAATATGGCAAGGAGCGGGTGCGCAATACGCCTTTGTGTGAAAGTGCCATAGTCGGGACTGCCCTTGGACTTTCTTTAGAGGGTTTTAAGGCTATGGTGGAAATGCAGTTTGCGGATTTTGTGTCCGTCGGTTTTAATCAAATCGTAAATAACCTCGCTAAAGTACATTACAGATGGGGACAGACCGCAGATGTCGTTATCAGAATGCCTTGTGGTGGTGGGATGAGTGCCGGTCCTTTTCACAGCCAGACAAATGAAGCTTGGTTTGCGAATGTAGCTGGGTTGAAACTCGTCTATCCCTCCACGCCAGAGGATGCCAAAGGATTGCTTCTATCTTGTATCGAAGATCCTAACCCCATCTTATATTTCGAGCATAAAGGGCTCTATAGGAGTATAAAGTCTTCTGTTCCGGATGGATATTACAACATTCCTTTAGGTGTCGGGAAGCTTGTAACCACAGGTAATGACTTGACTATTGTGACTTATGGAATGGGGGTTCACTGGGCGCAGCAAATACTAGACAAAATGAATGTCCACGGAGATATAGTCGACCTTCGCACCTTAGTCCCGCTAGATAAAGAAATCATACACGCATCCGTTAGAAAGACCGGTAGATGTCTGGTATTGCATGAAGATAGTACCTTTGCAGGCTATGGAGCAGAGCTTGCTGCCATGGTCGGAGAAGAGATGTTTGAATGGTTAGATGCACCGGTTCTGCGGGTTGGGAGTATGCATACGCCGATTCCATTTGCGGCGACACTCGAACAACAATACATGGCACAAAGCATATTAGAAGAAAAAGTCAATGAATTATTGGACTATTAACAGAAAAGATACAACCAATTACAGAGAAAATATATTACTATGAATTTGAAAGACATCGTATCCGTAAGTGGAATGCCCGGGCTATATAAAATGGTTACACCCAGATCCAATGGATTAATTATACAAGAGTTTGATACGGAGAAACGCCGTTTTGTATCCGTGCGAAAACACCATATTACTCCGATGGAGTCCATCTCGATCTACACGATAACAGACTCAGTAGAAATGCAAGTTATATTCCGTCGAATGCTTGAACAGATCGAAGATAATCCCGTACCTTCTCCAAAAGCACCGGAAAATGAAATTATGGAATACTTTGAAGATATCGTACCTGATTATGACAAGACCCGTGTATATGCCAAAGATGTAAGAAAAGTAATCAAATGGTTTTTATTTCTTCATGCCAGAGGCATTTTGCAAAGGAGCGAAGAAGAGGAATAAAAGGACTTATGACCTTTAAATCCAGCCCAAATGCGACTGGAACCCATAGCCAAAAATCATAACTCTGATATTTTACCCAACTTATACATAATAATTTATTGACATATATAAAGCAATAAATTATAAAGGGATTCGTTATCTTTGCACCATGAATAGTAAAGGACGTGTTTTAGTAGCCATGAGTGGCGGAATCGATAGTACCGTAACGGCATTGCTTTTGCATGAAGCCGGTTATGAGGTAGTGGGTGTAACCATGAAGACATGGGACTATGCACAGTCAGGTAGTAGTACTTCTACTAAGAAAGAGACGGGCTGTTGTAGCTTGGATTCTATTAACGACGCTCGAGCGTTGGCGGTGCAAGAGGGGTTTCCGCATTTCATACTAGATATAAGGGAGGAGTTTGGGGATTATGTCATTGACAATTTCGTCGAGGAATACCTGGCAGGGCGGACCCCTAACCCCTGCATCCTATGCAATACTCATATCAAATGGGAAGCATTATTGAAGCGTGCAGAGATGTTGGACTGTGCATTCATTGCTACGGGACATTATGCGATTAAAGCAAAGCACAACGATAGATATTATGTAAAAAAGGCCCGGGACAACTTTAAAGACCAATCGTATGTACTGTGGGGATTGTCACAGGAATGTCTATCCCGCACGATTTTTCCGATTGGCCATATGACCAAGTCAGAAGTTCGGCAGATAGCAGCAGATAGAGGATATACCGAACTTTCGAAAAAGGGGGAGAGTTATGAAATTTGTTTTGTCCCCGACAATGATTATCGCGGATTTTTAAAGCGGCGCGTAAAGGGTTTGGAGGAAAAAGTTGCGGATGGATTATTTGTCGATAAAGAAGGTATCGTATTGGGCAAGCACCAAGGTTATCCCTTTTATACTATCGGACAGCGAAGGGGGCTGGGGATTGCTACAGGAGAGCCCATTTATGTCACTCACATAGACCCGGCCAACAATACTGTGACATTGGGTCCGGCAAGTGATTTGTTAAAAACCGAGATGAAGGTGGGTAAGACCAACTTGCTCAAATACGCAGAGTGGCCTCAAGAAGTCGAGGTATTGGCCAAAGTGAGATATCAGGATAAAGGAACACCTGCGCGCTTAAAAGTGCTATCGGACGGCACATTATATGTGACCTTCTACGGTGATGTCAGAGGGATAGCGCCAGGTCAGTCTGCGGTATTCTACGAAGGAGATGATGTAATCGGAGGTGGAATTATTAGTAGAGAGGAGATAGGGACTCTAAACCCTGCTAAGTCATAGAACCTGCTTATCGAACTCAAAATATAGTTCCCTAGGGAATTATTATCTGTATAATTATTAAAAAAACAGTTAAACCATGAAAAGAATTCATTTTGCCATCTGGGTTGTAATTTTGGTATTGTCGGGCTGTCGAGAACAAAAGTTGAAGCCAATAGATGATACCTTGTTAGGTCGAGAATACTTTCCTGTAAGTGTGGGTAGCTGGTGGGTGTACCAGGTGGATTCTATCCTCTACGACTTGCAAAAAAATGGAGTTATACACGATACTGTTCACGTAATGGTCAAGCAGGTCATCACCGATACTTTTCCTTTGGGCGATGATGTAATGGCATATAAGATGGAACGTTTTCAGCGTTCAGATGAAGCAAGTCCGTGGCAAGCGCTCGATAGTTGGTGGATATCTCAAGATGAAGTGGGAGCATGGTCAAATGAAGGCAATATCCTTTTCCAAAAACTGGCTTTTCCGGTTAAAAAGGGACTTAAATGGTTTGGGAATGCCAAAATTGGGACACGGGTAGCCGTCAAGGTGAGAGGAGATCTACTGGAAAAAGCATTTGAAGGATGGGAATACAAGTATTTATCAGTAGATGAACCGGACCAAATCGGAGGACAGACTTTCGGGCAAGTGGCTACGGTTTTAGAAACAGATAATGCTGCCGAATTTACCCCTGTTATCGCCCTTCGTCAAGCTATGTCCAAATACGCAAAAAATGTAGGGCTGATCTACAAAAAGTGGACATTACTCGATGATATAGATAAAGAGCCCAACTTTAACACTCCATTTGAAGAGCGAGCCGAAGAAGGATTTATACTAGAGCAAACCCTCCTAGACTATCACATTCAATAATTGCAAAATGCTCGATCTCGTTCAGGTAGGATTTACCCAAAAGACTTATGGACATAAAGGGGAAATAAAAATTTCAATGGACCTTCCGTTGGAAGCGTTGATCTCAGAAGAACAACCCTTTCTTTTTCTTCAAATCATCGGGAGTACTGTTCCTTATGCGGTAGAATCCTACATGGAGCTAGGAGAAGACTACCGAGTCAAGTTCAAATATATCGAATCTCCGGAACAAGCCTCTGAATACACACATACCCCGATATATGTCGAGAGAAACAGATTGCCGGAGGATCTATTCGAGGAAATACCGGAAGACATTCTACGCTTTACGATAGTGCGTCATCCGGATGGAAAGTATATCGGTCAAATAGAAGAAATCTTAGAATATCCACAGCAATATATGCTATTTGTCCGATCATCAAACAATCAGATTCATATGATTCCATGGGTAGAGTCCTGGATAGTAGCTTTGGAGCCGGAAGCGCAAATCATTAAGATGCAGTTACCGATGGGCTTAGGGGAAGAAGAATAGGTCTAAATTGAAGGAATTAATCCACGTTTCAGAGTAAATATAGCACACATTAGGAGATGGGTATTAGATTCAACCCAAACCATTTTGAAGGCGGAAAAGGAGACTACTCGATTGGCCATAATAATTATTTAGAGGGTTTATTAATTTTAGAGACTAGGCCGTCTATATGCTCAAATAGATGTGGTTTAATAGGATTCCACATTGGGTCTAGTAAAAAATCAATTCCCTCACGTCTTGCCAATTTAGAGGCAGGTACAAAATCACTATCTCCAGATACTAAAATGATTTGTTCAACTTGTTTCTTAATTGCCATGGAGGCTATGTCAAGTCCAATTTTAATATCAACTCTCTTTTGGGTAAAATCGAAAAGAACATCTTCTTCTTCTAAATCATCAACTGTAATTTTTTTAGTCAACAATTCTTTAGTTTTAGAGGGTTTTATAATCCAACGTTTTTTATCCTCTAATATACCCAGTCGAAGCGCAACTTTTCTTTTCTTTTTTAGCTCCTCAAAAAAAGCCAATTGAAATTTATATTGATCAGTTTTGGCAAAGTCAATCGCCTTACCTGTTACAGGGTTATGCTGTTTTTTATTGTAAGGTAAACAGTCATAATAGAAAATTCGATAAAGGTCAAAGCACTCGCCTTTTGCTTGCTGCAAATGTCCAAGACACATCTCCCAAAGGTCATTGGCAGTTCTTTTGGGGTCAAGCTTTTTTATTCTCTTTAATGACCGGTATCTTTTCAGAAAAAAGCCCCCGTCTACTAATATTGCTGTTCGTTTCATATCTTTAAAAATTTCTAATAAATTGTAAATAAATGTATTATAAATTTTCTACAGCTATGTAACCGCTTTGCACTCACATGATTTTTTTACACATATTTCTGTGTGAAATTTATGTTTAATAAAATTCATGTTCGTTTCATATGCTTAAAAAAAAAGCTCTAGGTTAGGCATTCTCGCTATTGTATATCAAATTGAGAATACGTTGCCAAGAGCATTATATTATGCAAAAATACAATTTTTATTTTATATCATAGTAAAATTTCCTAGGTTAAACGTATTGCGATACTGTGCGTACAAATTATTACTTTTCGGCTTTCTTAATGGAAAAACCAGGGACTTAGATATATATTGGATAATCGCAAAGGGGGGGCTTTAGCGGATAGATATATTCCTCTACAAATACCTATTCTTGGCTATCTTTTAACGCCTTCTGAATTGCAGGTAAAAACAAAAAGGCCTTCCAATGATGGAAGGCCTTTTTGTTGTCTGTATATAAGATATTACAGGGTTTTTACATCATGCCCGGCATTCCGCCACCGCCCATTGGTGGCATTGGAGGCGTGTCTTCTGGGATATCTGTAATAATCGCTTCTGTCGTGAGGACCATTCCGGCGATAGAAGCAGCATTTTCAATAGCTACTCTAGCCACTTTGGTAGGATCGACAACACCTGCTTTTTTAAGGTCTTCAAATTTTTCAGACTTGGCATTGTAGCCAAAGTTTCCTTTTCCGTTTTTAACCTCTTGGAGGATTACACTACCTTCATGACCTGCATTTTCTACAATCACTCTAAGAGGTGCATCCAGAGCTTTACGGACGATCTCTATCCCAGTTTTTTCATCTTCATTCGCTCCTTTGAGCTTGACCAGAGCCTCAGCTGCACGAACATAAGAAACTCCACCACCCGGCACAATACCCTCTTCGATGGCAGCACGAGTCGCATGAAGCGCATCGTCCACGCGGTCTTTCTTTTCTTTCATTTCCACTTCTGTAGCAGCTCCCACGTACAACACCGCTACACCACCGGCCAACTTAGCCAACCGCTCTTGTAGTTTTTCTCTATCGTAATCCGAGGTCGTTTGCTCGATGAGCATTTTAATCTGCTTTACTCTGTCGGCAATGGCATTTTTATCTCCTTTTCCATTGACGATCGTCGTATTGTCTTTATCGATAACGATTTTCTCCGCATCGCCAAGATGGCTCATTTCAGCGGTTTCCAATTTGAATCCTTTCTCTTCGGAGATAACGGTGGCACCCGTTAGGATAGCGATATCTTCCAGCATTTGTTTTCTTCTATCTCCAAATCCAGGTGCTTTAACCGCAGCTACTTTAAGCTGACCTCTCAATCTATTGACGACGAGAACACCGAGGGGCTGGGAGTCGATATCTTCAGCGATAATCAAAAGAGGTCGACCGCTTTGAATTGCTTTTTCTAGGATGGGAAGCACCTCTTGGATATTATTAATTTTCTTGTCTGTGAGGAGGATTAGAGGATTTTCATACTCCACTACCATTTTATCGGAATTGGTAATAAAATAAGGCGAGAGATACCCTCTATCAAACTGCATTCCCTCTACTACATCGACGTAGGTTTCCATTCCTTTGGCCTCTTCGACGGTAATGACCCCTTCCTTGCCTACCTTTTCGATAGCTTTAGAGATGAGTTCTCCGATGGATGGGTCATTATTGGCAGAGATGGATGCCACCTGTTGAATCTTATTGAGGTCATCGCCAACCTCTTCGGATAATTTTGTCAATGCATCGGTAACTACCTTAACGGACTTGTCGATTCCGCGTTTGAGATCCATAGGATTGGCTCCTGCTGTAACGTTTTTCATTCCTGCATGAATAATAGCCTGCGCCAAAACAGTAGCTGATGTTGTTCCATCTCCTGCCTGATCAGCGGTTTTGGAAGCCACTTCTTTGAGAAGTTGAGCACCCATGTTTTCAACGGTATCTTCCACTTCAACTTCCTTAGCCACGGTCACACCATCCTTGGTGACGTGAGGAGCGCCGAAGCTTCTTTGAATTACTACATTACGCCCTTTGGGGCCGAGTGTTACTTTGACTGCATTCGCCAATGCATCGATGCCGCTTTTAAGTTTTGCTCTAGCATCTGTATCAAATGTGATTTGTTTAGCCATATTTTAATTGTGTTTTTTAGTGAATGAATAAAAAAACAGGCTTAGCCTGCTCCTAGTTGTTAGTCGATGACAACCAAGATGTCATCTTCTCTCATGATAAGATAATCCTTGCCTTGGTACTGGATTTCTTGACCGGCGTATTTGCCGTACAATACTACATCTCCTTTTTTAACCGTCATCTTTTGGTCCTTCTTACCGGGCCCTACAGCGATAACTTTGCCTTTTTGCGGTTTTTCTTTAACCGTGTCCGGAATGATAATTCCGCCTTGAGTTTTTTCTTCCGCTTCAAAGGGTTCGACAACGACTCTATCTCCAATTGGTTTCATAATTCTAATTTTGTTTAAAAAATGAATAAAAAATACCTTGTATGCTAGGTAGTATCAAATGGTGTGCCGACCCCTAAAAACTGACAAAATAGCAGTCGATATGACAGATTAGGTATTTTAGAAGCCGTGTAATGTTCTTTTATACTTTTACGGGTCCCATACCTACCTCATCACGAACTATCTTATCGGATTGAAGGTATTCGGGCAGTTCTTTCTCCATCCATTGTAGGACCCTATCCGCATGGGTTGAGGGATAAAGTAAATGGACATTGGGACCAGCATCTAAGGTGAAATACACGGGAACATCGGCTTGCCTTCTCCATCTCCTCAAGGATTGGATAATCCGTACAGTCTCCGGCAATAACAGCATAAAGGAAGGTCTGGAATTCATCATCAATCCGTGCAGGGTTAGCGCTTCTTCTTCGACGATCGTCCCAAACGCACCGATGTCTCCTTGCTGCATGGCGACAGTGATGCGCCGGATATTCGCACGAGCCTGCTTGAACCGCGTTCGCGCAAAAGGATGATTTTTCATCAATTGGTGACCGGCAGAACTAGAAACCGCTTTTACTTCATCACTTACCAGGAGAATACTATCTTTCCAATTGTCAAACGATGAATGAAGCTCAAATGGAAAGCTAATCGCATACCGATCGCTGGATCCAGGTATATCCGGATGAGCACCCCAAATCCCAATAGGAGCTACGACAGATCTCGAAGCAGAGCCACTACCCAAGCGTGCAAACTCAGACACTTCATTTATTGTATCTTCCAAATCAAAAGAATCCCCTTTAAGGCGTTGTCGACCTTCGACCAGGCACAAGGCTAACGCGCTCATAGCAGAAGCAGAAGAGGCAATACCGGCCGAATGGGGGAATGAATTGACGGAGCTAATATCGAGTTGAAGTTGCTGCAAAAACGGCAGTTTATCGGTAATTTGTTGGAGAAAGGTTTCAATGCGCCTTGCAAAAGCTTGATTGGTTTTTCCTTCGAACAAAAAGGATTTGACAATAGGAGTAGCGCTATCCCTTCTCGGTGTAAAAAGAACAGTCGTCTCCGTAAAAGCGCGCGAAAGGGTAAAACTAATAGAGGGATTGGAGGGGAGTTGGCGCCCATGCTTTCCCCAGTATTTGACAAGTGCAATATTGGAAGGGCTCCTCCAGGTCATCTCTAACAAGGCCTCATTATCTACTTCCATTACGGGATTTTTTAAAGGGATTAATCATCGCATTGCTCCTCCTCATCGAGAGGTTTAGTTATATCAAAGTCCTCCAGAACAATGTCCAGGATGGGATCTTCGCCGCGAAGATAGCCTTTTTTGAGATGATAGCCATATACGCGCCCCAATGTGCTGTAATACGTCGCCGTCCATGCCCCTTTGGTCTGTCTAATCAGCTTATAAAACGGGATTTGGAGTTCACGTTCTATCATTTTGACCAGGATATATCCTTGTGTCTTAGTTAGATTTTTTAGTGGCTCTTTGTATTGCTTTTTAAGATTTTTATTCAGGTGAGCGATATATCTACGCCTTTTCCACCAGCCCATATCTTTGGTATCCGCTTCGATCTTGCGATAAACGCGCATAGATTCTACGGCGTAGGGATAGACGACTTTGGCGTATCTCATATATCTCTTGTATTTGATATATTCATCCACATTCTTAAACACGCGTTTTCGTACCACGCGCACTGTAGGCAGGTCGTAGAGAATCAACGTATCATTGCCATTGACCATAGCCGTTACGACTTCCCCCTTGAGATGGATGCGTTTTTCTTCAAATCCATCCTGAGCCCTAATTTTACTCCCTCCGAACAAGATAAAGAACAGGATAATAGTGTAGTATGAAATGGTAGAACTCCTACCTCCCGATAACATAATATGTTGCGATGTACTTCTCATATAATTCGTCCATTTAATTCCCCCTAAGGAAATACAACTATGACCGTAATGCTATAACTTAGATTTTCTTCATTTTGTTGTGAAAGGACAACAATGGCTAGATGGTAGGACTACTCTTAGAGGGTTATAAGTCTATAAGAAGAAGCGAGGTGCTAGATATCTGAATGATTTTGCTTTCGAACAGGTTTTGGGTTATTGACAAGTCGTTTACAAATCCATTGCGAGCCATTGCCACTTCCTACTTCGTTGCAAAGCCTCGCCACAGCTATGGCTGCGCCTACGTTTTGTGCAGCGCCTCAAACCACTTTGGCCTCGCACTTACTTTTGTCTACCGCTTACCGCCGGGTATATATCTGAAGAGGTAGTAACAGTATCTAGGATTTTGAAAACTGCTCTTGCAATGCCAAAATAGCAGCGGCTAATCGTCTTTCTTCCTTTTGGAGGTATGTTTGTGCCAATCGTTCGAGGTCCTGCACAATCGCTCGGGAATTTTCGAGAAGCTCCTGAACTTCTTTTAAGGATTTGACATCAATGATATCAGATGGCTCCGGCCATTTGGGTAAGCCGGACAACATAGCAATATCGTTGGCAGTAAGTATTTGGCTGCGCTTGACATAATCCGGCAAGGCATCATATCCTATAACCATCTGAGTAACGGGTTGGACAATCGTATGAATGGCATCGCCGCTACACCGTACATAATACGCCCTACCCAATCGTCCCATCAAATCAATCTTATGCGGGTCAATCCTATCATTTTCATCGAGAATATCGGTACTGATATGCATCCGCACGACTTCACATATAATCAAATGTCCTGCCCCACCATGCGTCCCCAATGTCTGCACTTCCTTAACCTTACATTCCATCTGGACAGGAGATTCTTTCACCCGGAAGGGCTTTACAAGGTCGGAAGGGATGGGAGTCAATCCGGATTTTTCAAATTCGCTAACCCCTGCATCAAACTGAACCGAGCTGATGGTCATCTGTCGAACGATGGGATAGGTGACGGCATTAATTACACATTCACGGGTTTGCAAAATATTGTGTAAAGTATCCTTGGTCGTATTATCTACAACTCTTCTGTTGGAAGAAAAAACTAAGATAGGAGGATTGGAGCTAAAAGCATTGTAAAAGCTATATGGAGCGAGGTTGGACCGTCCAGAAGTATCCAATGTGCTAACAAAAGCAATCGGTCGAGGTGCCACCGCTCCCAATAAAAACTGATGAAAATCCCGAGTGGGCGTGGTTTTGGGGTCAATAATCCGCATTGTAAGATTTATTTTTATTGCACAAAAGTAATCGTTTTTGCCGGGTTTGGGTTAGTAGTTGGTGTTCTAATCTCTACACTATCAATAGAAGGAATATCACCCCGGATGCTAAATTATGAACTACTAAAGTGTAAAAAAAGTGCTTTAAATAGCACGATCGAACTGAACGACACGATACATCTGCCAATGCTCAATTTATGGCTAATAAAATCATATCTTTGTGTCGGGCTGGAGATGATGTTCCAGCCTATACTTGCGAATCATTTCCACATTCTGGTAGATTTCTTAAGGCAATGGAAGGTCTCGGTAGTACGTTGATAATCTTATCTGTCTCTTAGTAGGCGATCAAATCTACATATAAATTACAAGCGATGAAGAATTGTATATTCTTATTTCTCCTAGTCTGTTCTTGGGCTACAATAGGTCAAGGTCAAACGGCCTACTATGTATCCACGAAGGGCGACAACCAAGCATCGGGAACATTAAATGCACCTTGGCGAACCATCCAATATGGGATAGAGCAAATCCAACCGGGAGATTCCTTATTGATCATGGAAGGAACTTATTATGAAAAGCTCGATTTATCAAAGTCCGGTATCCCGGGGCAATATCTCACACTCAAGTCTTACAACGAGGCAGAAGTCATTCTAAGTGGAAAACAATCCCGGGATAATGTTCCGTTAATCTTTATTGGCGGGGCTTTTATACGGGTCGAGGGATTGCATATTACAGACTTCAAACAGAATGATGCCGAAGGAATATCTATACAGGGTACTGCACATGATATCGTCATCCAAAACAATAGAATCAGCCAAATAAAATTCTCTAAAAATCCAAATGCACCCGTAAATGAAAACACCAATGCAGTGCCATTGGGAGTGTTAGGGGATGTGAGTCCTGATTCTATTTACAACATTTTTCTTCTGGACAATGAGCTGTTTGACAATCAGACAGGATACAGTGAAAATCTAACTTTGGGGGGCAATGTAAGTGGTTTTGTGGTAGAGGGAAATCTCATACACGATAATACCAATATTGGAATCGACGTTACCGGCAACTATTTGGAATGCCCGGATCCACATTATGACCATGCGCGCAATGGGGTGATCCGCAAGAATACGGTTTTCAACTGTTATGCGGAATACAGCACAGCTGCAGGAATATATATAGACGGCGGATGGAACATCATCGTTGAGAACAATGTGACCCATCACAATGGATATGGAGGAGAGATCGGCTGTGAAGAAAATGGAGAAACCCGCCATGTCACATTCCGCAACAATATATTTTACAATAATAGAATAGCCGGGATGCACATCGGAGGATATGATCGAAATACTACGGGCAATGTGATTCAATCAGCAGTTAGGAACAATACTTTTTATCACAATGATATCAACGAGACCTATAACGGCGAACTTATCTTGTCTCAATCTGTAGACTGTTCTATCGAAAATAACCTCTTCTATCTCTCTACTCAAAATGTGTATTTGGCCATGGATAGAACCCAAAAAGGTTTAAAATTCGATTATAATCTAGTGTTTGCGGATGCAGGCAAACAATCGATAATGACCGCCGGAAACATCGAAGTGGAAGGGCTGGATGTATTTTACAGAAAGTCCGGTTACGGAATGCATGATACCTGGGGAAATCCTCAATTTTTCGATGCGGGAAAAGACTTTCATCTCTCTCCCGGATCGCCGGCTATAAATGCCGGAAACCCTGTTTATACTGCGGCTACAGGAGAAAAAGATCTCGATGGTCAGAACAGGATAAATGAGGGTAGAGTGGATTGTGGAGCAGATGAATTCTATGTCTCTACAAGGGCAATAACCGAAGGGGTTGAGCATAAAAATTCCCCTTGGATTTATCCTCTTCCAGCGGGAGATTATATTTTTATATCCGGCCTAAATCCGAGTTGGGAAAGTTATCGCATCTCTACGCTTGATGGAAAAATAATACGTGAAAGCAGATGGAGATTAGGTGGAGGTCTTGTACATGAAAAAGGCATAGATATCTCTGATTTATCTCCGGGAACATATCTGATACTTCTGCGGAAAAATAAACTAAATTACACGATCCCTTTTGTTAAGCTATAAGGAGGTGTAGATCCGTCAAAGCTATAAATAGGCTTTGTATAGGTCAGCTAAAATCAATGCTATATCGAATAGTAGCAACAATTCTTTAGGGATATTCGTCCTTTTACAATAAGAAGGAACCCCATCCTAAAGCAGAAAAATGGGGTTCCTCGCATACATCCGGAATACAGTTACACTCTTCCGTTCTAGCTCATATTAATTATGAATAAGCCCTTTTTTTATCTCAGTACTATAAAGGACACCCATTGAGGATGCCGTTTTACATTATAGCCCGATATTTTCATATAATATTGTCCTTCTTGAAGGGGTTGGACATGCAATCGCGCAATAGAAGAGTGTATTTTTTGTCGGAACAAAAATTTGCCTAAAGCATCATAGACATCTAAATATCTAATCAGCTCAGAATCAGACTCGACATATAGATCTATCTGAGCGGGATTGGGATACAAGTGAACTTTAGCAGGATTTTTCAATTCCTTAACCAGTGTAGAAATAGATATGTCCGGCTGTTGAAAACCCTGTGTAAGAACATAGTTTGATTTCCTTAGTGATTGAATAGAAGCTTCCCCAACGGTCGAGCTTATGTGATACTGCCCGACAGTAATATCTGCCCCCATGGATGCGACAACCTCAATATTTTGAGATTGCGCACTACCCCATGGTATAAGCAGAAAAGTAAACAGTATGAAAAAGATGTATTTTAGCATGACAATTATTTTATATTAGAAAATTTCAAGTTGATACTATTCTTACACAATATTATTTGGCATTTGAGTTCTGTTGTTCGAGGGCTTCAACTCTTTGAAGCAATTGTTGAATAATTTTTTGTTGTTGTTCTATGGTCTTGTTTTGTTCTTGTATAGCACCTACCAGTCTAGGGAAAAGAGCATCTAGGCTTAATACTCTAAAATCATTGAGTTTTTTACCCTCATAAGTCTCTTGAACCTTGCTGACCATCTCGGGAATTACTGTTTCAACTTCTTGAGCAATAAACCCGGATTTATGGCCGTGGTTGCCTTCATAGTTCTTCTTCCAATCAAATTCAACAGGACGTAAAGCCAATATTTTACCCAAGCTGTTCTGCAGGTCGAGAACATGTTCTTTAACCCTTCTGTCAGAACTAGTTGCCCAGGTAGATTGAGTTGATCGCGCAGGTCCTCCCACCTGAAAAACATGGGTCACATTGGAAGTCCTTGTTCCCACAACTAATTTTCCACCATCGTCCTGCATATATAAAATACCGGGTGTATTGCCGGATCCCTTACATAATATTTCATTGGGATCAAAAGCTATATGTTGGTTGTTTGGATCTCCTATAGCTAGAAAACCACTATTTAAGAACCCAGATCCAACATCGGTTCCTCCCTCAACTATCAATCTTAATCCGTCATTAGGAGAATCGCTGCCAATAAATACGCTTCCACCAGTTCTTTGAAGGTTCAGATCAGCTTTTCTTATAGGCGTACCTTTTGCCAAAATATCATTGGCGTCGAAGGCTAGTTGTTCGCCGTTAATATCACCTATAATCACACGACCAGAAACCTCAGTATCATTGACATCCGTTCCAAAGAAAAAATTGGTAGGATACAAAGCTCCAAGACCGGATCCCCATCCTGGGACATCTAGATTCAACAGAAAATCCCCATCGTTTTGAAAGGCGTTTATCCATTGGTCCATTCCAGCATCATACACAATAGCTTGACCTAGCAGTGGATTAGTAATCGACAGATTATATCCATCGAGTTTATTTGCATTCCATAAAGGATCGGCATTTTTGGCATTGATAGTCGTTGTTGTTTGTGAGCCACCACCAGATAGTCCAGTGCCTGCGACAATTTCTTGTACTCCAGGGTCACTCGGTTGCCATTGGCTTCCATTCCATGATAACATATCCCCTTCATTTGCATTTTGTTGAGCAATATCGAGAGGGTTATTATTTGTACCATCTCCTGTTAATCTATCTGAATGAGAGACGGATTGGTTGCCCCAGTTATCACCTTCGGGTAAAATAGGATTTAAGTCAACATTGTTGCCATTGGATATAGAGAGAACGGTACCGGTAAGGGATAGGTTTTGTTCATCTTCATCCTTTTGCGGTTTCCACTTTTGACCGTTCCATTTTAATATTTGACCACTGACCGCATTTTGCTGAGCTATTTTAAGCGGATTTTGGTTAGTTCCATTTCCTTCTAGAGATCCATCTTGTTTAACGGATTGGTTGCCCCAGTTATCACCTTCGGGTAAAATAGGATTTAAGTCAACATTGTTGCCATTGGATATAGAGAGAACGGTACCGGTAAGGGATAGGTTTTGTTCATCTTCATCCTTTTGCGGTTTCCACTTTTGACCGTTCCATTTTAATATTTGACCATTGGCCGCATTTTGCTGAGCTATTCTAAGCGGATTTTGGTTAGTTCCATTTCCTTCTAGAGATCCATCTTGTTTAACGGATTGGTTGCCCCAGTTATCACCTTCGGGTAATTGGTCGAGCACCCATTCTCCATCATCGTAAACTAAGATATCTCCATTGGATGCATCCGTTTCATTTATATTATTAATATCTTTAGTAGTAAGTCCCGGCACTTTCAATGCGAAAGGGACCGCCACAAGTGGACGAGAACCAAAGTCAATATTTCCATTTCCAAAATCCATTGAAACATGCATAGATATCTCGCCATAGTTCCAAGGAATATCCTCAAATGCAGCTTTTTCGACTGAACCAATTAGAAGGTTAATAAGTCCAAAATCATTCGTTTTCACCTGGTGAACCTCTCGAAAAACATTAGATCCTGAAAGGATATCAATCGTCACTTTAATCTCCTTATTTTTAACGACACCTTTGGTATCACGTACGATGGTTTGATAGTGAATTCCTTTGCTAAAGCTTTGAGCAGAAAGACAAGTAGCAAGGAAAATTAAAATAATGCAACAGAGTAAATTTTTCATAATTAAATAACTTTTTAAGTGAACTAATTTTTAGTGTATGAAATAGTGACAATTACAGATTTGGCTATCAAATGGTGATTTTGATCACGAACAAGAATTTGATAATTATATTGAGCATTTTCGTTAATACGATAATCTAAGTATGTATTCTTTAGATAAGGAAAGGACTTATAGAGTTTGAGACCCTTATTACGCACTGATCTGTAGAGGAAGACCGACTTCTTATCCGAATTGTTTATTGAAGGTAGATGGAGTTCGATACCTTGTTCTTTTGGGATGTAAGCGCCGGTTAGAGGAACGAGTTGTACCGGCCGATTCAAAGGCATACTTTTCAAGGTCAATTCAGAAGAAGCTTTAGAATGGAGGCCATCATCATCCACGGCGATCAATCTATAGGTGTATTGTTTTTGTGCCTCTACACTTCGATCAAAACACACATTTTTATCAATGGACAAAACCAGAATATTTTTCCAAGTTGAATTTCCCTTTTCTTTTCTTTGTACCAGAGTGCTTACTGCATCTGAGCTAGAAGATGGGATAATATCAAAGCGAATGGCACTATCCAAAACTTCATACTTTTCAAATTGAGGTGTAACCGGAGGTATTAAGTCAGGTTTTTTTACCTTTAGAGTTTTTGTAGGTTCACTTGGGTTGCGGTTTTCATCAAAAGCTACAAGTTTATAATAAATATTTTCTGTCAAAGTATGAAGACCAATAGTATCTTGAAATACAGTATCTGTAATAAATCCCCCTTGGATAGGTTGAAAAATATCAGT
Source organism: Saprospiraceae bacterium (assembly GCA_026983735.1). Lineage (GTDB taxonomy): Bacteria > Bacteroidota > Bacteroidia > Chitinophagales > Saprospiraceae > JALSTN01. The sequence goes on from JALSTN010000197.1 coordinate 30,874, forward strand.
CGGATTATTGGCAAAGGAAATGACATATCCCTTTAGGTCGGGTTCCGGTCCTAAATCCCAAACAAAATAAACAATTCCATTAGAGTCAATCTTGGCTTGAAAGTGAGTAGGAACAGCAGGTGGAGAATGATCATGAATGACTACATAAGTAGGTATATCACTAACGTAATTTCCAGCTGTATCAAAGGTCATCACCCTATAAAAATTTTTATCATTGACTAGCACAGATGTATCAATATATTGTGTGGTCAAAGGGGAGAGTAGTTTGGCAGTTAGAAATTTAAATGGGCCTTTAAAACTGGTTCCACGGGAGACCATGTATCCTTTGATGTCAGAAGAAGAGCTCTTGGTCCAACGGAGCTTAACGTTGCCTTGTCCCAAATCCTTCAATTCTATTAGAGTACCAGGCTGAGGGGGTGTCTTATCTACGCCCATTCCCTCCACTACGTTAGAATATTCGCTCAAATCACCAAAGGCATCATACCCTTGCATTCTAACTTTTATTTTATGATAATTAGTTATTGGGATATCATACTGGTATTCCCTTCTCATATCATACTTGTTATTTTCCGGGAAAAAAGGTTTGTTAGAGATGCGCTTAAACCCACCAGTAGTGCCATCATCTACTTCGAAATAAAATCCAGTGTAATAGCGCGTAAAATCAAACCATTTTACTCTGACCTTACTTTCCATTGGTTCAATAGTCAATGTAGGAATCGGGCGTGCAATATTGCCACCGGAAATGCTTGCGCAGTGTGCCTTTAAGTATTGGGATGAATCTATGGGATTCTGAACACGAATTTCATACATCACGACTGTATTCGTTCTCTTTAAGCTATCAAGGAATCCCATGCCCAATCCAATTGCTGTATGAAATGAGCGATCAGCGGCTAATAGAGCAAAGATATGGCGGTTAGTTCGGTCGTTTTCTTGATATATAGCAGCATCAAAGGTGATGCCCTTCGGAGCATTTTTTGATTTTCCATAAAGAACTTGAGCTGCCATCATGGCTGTAGTGTCATTGCGATTGCATTTAGACTTCCATTCCGACAAAGTCCAAGGATAAATACGCCTAACGAATGAATCCACTTTAGAAGTGAGGGTGTCAAGAGCATATTTGACTAGTATATACCCACTATCATTGGCGTGCTGCCAGGTCTTAGGGTCGTTGACAGCCCATCTTAATTTAACAATTTCGCCTTCTTGTTTCATGATAATTGCTATTGTTGTATCCTTATTTTCTAAGACAGGGACATTCTTTGTTTGAGCAGATACGAGCGCTGTTATTGGAATAAATAAAACTAGGATTAGGTATAATCTTATTCTTGTATAGGTACGATTTACGCCTTTCATGTCTTTAAAAATTTCTAATTAATTGATCAGCTATTAACTTATGTGAGAATAATTTTTATACTGAATACAAATCATGTCTACTCAGGTATTACTCTCATTTATTTAGGACTAAACACCTTATAGTACGTCCCTTTGGGAGTACTCACATCCAATAGTTTAGTTAAGCGGCCCCCGCCATTGTATTGCCATAAATCAGGCCTTCTATATTCCATATTCATTTTCCAATTTCCTTTACGAGCAAATTGGTGGGGCCACCATAAATATTTGTATCTATTGCTAAAAAATAAGTAATTCTTAAAATCATCTTTATGAGAACTATAATAAGGAAAAATAAAATGAAGGATATAATTTGATTGAGCATTTGATTCGATAGAATACCAGTCGTTAAGTACTTCGAATGGTACTCCATAGACGATCTGAAAGGAAGTAGCATATCCTCTTTGAAAACTACCATAGTCAAATCCAGCAAAACGAGTGTCCCCATTTTTAGTATTACTTGGGGTAGAAATTGCTTTCAACAGATCAGCTAAATTTAAAGGTGGGTCAAATCCATCTAGAAAATTTGGCCTTGTAGGAGGATAGTAACCTATTCTTTTGCCATCTGTTTCGGTCCGAATAGGGCGAGCATCTCCATAGACATGATGAGCTCTATTATAAACCTTGGTAAGATAAGAGAAATAGGCATTTCTATCTGTTTTTAACCATGTTCGAACCAATGGAAATACATAATAATCCGGGTCTGGAAATTGTGCATTACGATGTTTGTAAAGTATATGACCCTTTCCTTCCAGAACGTCAAATCCCTCATTTATTGGGTAATGGTTTACGACGATCCCAAATGAGGCGGAGGAGGAGGGGTCTCGAGGTGAACCGGATATTTTTTGTCTAAAGGTATTGTATTCACTCGTTTTAAAAACCATATCAAATAGAGGAACATCCCCATTACGTATGTAACCATAATTTATCTTTAATCGAGAATATTCTACACGATTATCACTAGTTATGAATCTATTACTTTTGTATTTTTCAAGATTAGATACTTCTTTCTTTTTAGATATTAATCCACTCCCCTTTTTCTTGGTTTGCTTGCGCCTTTTAATCATCTTCAACCAATAAAGGGTATTATTTTGAAGATCTTGAGGAATATCATAAACCAACTTATTATTTTTCATACTCAAATAAACAAGATGCTGCTCTCGAACATTGCTCATATTGATATAGATGCCATAATAGTTGTAGTGCTTATCACTGGTAATGCAACCAATTGATTTGGTGAGTAGCACAAACCCATCATTACTCTCTCCTTTCAGAAAGTATCTTTGTTTTGAGATCGGATAAGTATATAAAATATGTTTAGCAATATCTGCCACACAATCTCCAGTAGTAAAAGTAATTACTAATTTTTCTTTTACCGCTTTTCGTTTATAAACCAATTTAACTTTTCTTCCATTGATTATTTTCCATGCAGAAACCTTGATAATCATCTTATATTTAGAATTAGGGCGCAATGCAAAATCATAATCCAATCTTGCTGCCCGATTGTCTGATCCCCATTTGGCGTCTGTTCGGGTAGCTTGAGTATTTGCTCCTTTTAATAGTTTGAATTCATCAAGCTGAATATAAAAGGAATGGTATTTCCCCTCCTCATCCTGTATTGATATTTTTCTATCCACTGGATAATTGAATGTCACCTGTGGCATAATCATTATATCAACTTTATTAGTCATGTTTTTTCTTGGATTGGAATCATCAATGATGGGTAGAGCCGCAAATGGATTAAATTCTTCTTTTATAGGAATACATTTCTCACCAAGTTCAAATGAAAAATTCATCCTTCCACTTATCAACCCACCCAATACAGAATAATGTGCCTGCAATGTTCCTTTGAACCAGTTGGGATGTGGTAATTTTGCTTCCAAAATGGCTGCTATATCTGCCTTTCCTGCACTGACTCTTCCTTCATAAAACCATACATCTACCTCTAACCCAAAATCAATGCCGCCATATAAATAAGCTTGCCCTTGTGCATACCATCCATTTACTCCAATAGGTGAATTTCCATGATTTGAACATCGAATATCTTGGTGAGTCAAATTAATGTCAAAACCTATTCCTGCATATGTTTTAAGGTAGAAAATGGCAAATGTTTTATCAAAATTCATATTTAAGGATGCGCCAAAAGCAATGCCGCTCCCTTTCTTCATTGCTTCTAGGTTAGTAGGAGAGGAAGTAGGATATCCCGGGACGGCTATTGAAGGTAAACTTGTACTTATGTCTGTTCCCATAACAAAATACATCTTTCCTTTGGCGGTTAAAATATCTGGCAGAATAGAAATATTGGGTTTTTTATTCATGGGGTCTCCTATAGCGAAATGCCAATTAGTACTATTCCCATAACTAAAGAGCATGTCGAAGGAGACATGACCGTCCAAGACTGGTTTATAATCTATATTTACACTATTAGCAGAGTGAAAGATTTTTCGACCAAAATCCAACTCTGTATTACTCATTGCTGTTATCAATGCATCCTTTGTGCTATTGTGCTTTGTTATTATTCCTAGTTCGGCATCCATAGAAATCTTTCGAACTGTGTATCCACTACCAAACTCCATTCCGAGTTTTCCCATCAGGTTAAGACTATAACCATCTGCCAACCCGATAATAGTTGAAGCAGAAAACCCAATGCTTCCTTTCCTAAAATCAAACAAGTCTATAGTTGAAGCATTCTTATTTTTATAATTCGAAAGTTCATTTGCATTCGGAATAGGTTTCCTAGAGAGATTATAATATGCACCTCCTCCAAACCCCTTAATATAAAATGGGGTTGTACCCAATTGAATACCTGGCCCGGGTAAACCAAGTAATCCATCTACCATCCAATACGAAGTATTATTATTAGAACCGAATAGCGCCAAGGCATTAATTGTAATCAAATCGGCTATTTTTGCCTCGAGCTCTCCACTAATTCCCTTGCCCAATTTTTTACTTTCATAGAATTCGATATTCCCATTTAGATCCAATGGACCTACAGAACCAGCCACACTCACCTTTTTTACTTTTACTTTATCAAATGTCCATTTTTGGATATGTGTGGTATTAATTTTTGATAAAATGGTCAGAGTGCTGCTTGCTTTTAGTCCATTATCTTCACTTATATCACCTAAGAGTCCAATCGCTAAATCAATCTGGAGACCAATTTTTCCGTTATCACTAACCAGTTTAGGGTCTTTGATTGAAACGGGGAGACCGGAAACAAATTTCGGAGGACTATTCAAACCCGCTGTGAATGCCTTAACTTGAAGATAGGGCTGTTGATTACTCAAATGAAGGTCTTCAAAAGACATGGCTTGAAAATTCAAGCTAAGATTTTGGACCTTAGGAGAAGAAATGTCCAAATGACCATATAGATGTGCATCTGCCTTAATGTTATTAGTTTTACTATATTTAACAGAAATACTAGACGTATTATCTAGGTTAAACTTGGCCAACCACATAGGAACTTCAAGATTATCTATTTGCGTGACCTGAAAGGTATAGTTCCCACTATTGACATCAAGGAATGCAGTATATTGAAGAGGAGTTTCAGAGACTGGCAGCTTAATATCCCCGCCAAACCCTGATTTAGTCAAACTATTATACTTAAAAGTAGCAAAGAGTTGTTTGATGGAATAGGCCCAACCTCCCAAATTTCCATTATTGATAGACAATACATTATCTACCATAATATTGGCGGTTACTCCTTTGCTATCAAGGATTACATCCTTAGATTTCACTTTTGAAATACCCATAAATTCTGGTAGTTCAACGGATAATTCGGGTATAAACACACCTCTCCAATACAAATTGGAAGATGCATCTGTATAATTCTTGGGAAGCCCTTTGGGATTCTCAAGATCGGAGTGATCATAAATTGCCTTAGATGGGAAAAAACTAAAATCTTGAATCCCTTTAATGCTAAATGGAGTAAGCTGAACATCAGCCATCCATTCACTCCAATCTATTAGGGTCGTCCGCAAGGTTGCAGTAGCAGGTTTAGAAGGAGTTGCAGCATTATGAACTAATGACTGAGGCAGCGTATAAACGGCATCTAAATGCATTTCCTGAAACCCGTTTTTATCTATAGAGATAAAAGTGCCTGAACCATTATTGTATTTTAATAATTTTAATCCGGAAGAGAGAAGATCTACATCTTCTGATAAAAAGAGTTTACCTTCTCCACATAATCCATCCTTACTTATACATATTCCTGAACCACTCAATGCAATAATATCGGGATGTTCTCCAGGTAAGTCAAAAGAAACAGCTGCATCTATTGCAGCATTTTTTGGGGTAATATACAGGCCTGTAATGGCAACTATATGCTCCCCCGCACCTTGATCCATACCGATCGGGAGATCATAATTCAACGAGCTTTGATTGATACGGCTTAATAATTTATTTTTATTTTGTATGAAATAGTTGTCTAGTTGTTGGGCTTTGTCTTTATTCAAAGGTGCAGTTTTGACTTCCGGCACCTCAAAGACAGGTAAAAAAGATGCGTTATCTGCTAGGACACCCCGAAGCGAACCATTGATAATTTGATCTTGGATATTTAATTGAATTTGTGTAAAAGAGACATTTACGCGTATATGACTACCCAACCACGGGAGGTTTACACTTCCACTACCTGAAAACTTCCAATTAGGAGCGGAAGGCTGAACCACAATTTCATCCACTTTGAGAGTGAAACCATTCACGGTATAGCTTGAACCCTTAGATATCTGATAGTTCTTCTTGATCTCCCCGCTCACTTCTGTATTACAGGAACAATGTTTAAAAGGGGGGAGGGCTTGTGGCATAATTACCGATCCTTGGAAATTAGTTTTCTCCTTTACGACAAAGCTACATACCTCGCTAAATCCATTATTTCGATACAGCTTTTTCCCCATTGGATCAATGGATTGTACTCTAAAGGCATATTCTTTGCCTTTTTCCAGAGGTGCATCGGAGAAGCTATAGACATAAGCATTGCCTTGAATTACTTTTTCAAATAGGGGAGGCTCAACAAGGGCTTCCATTGCTTCCTCCGGAGACTGTCCTTTGAGTACTTCTGTCAGTTGAAGCAAATATTGGGTACCTGGGAGCGCACCAGCGCTAATAGACCAAGAAAATAGAATGTTTTGAGGATCCGAAACCTCGATTTGGGTTCCGCATAAAGGAGTAATTATTTCTGCCGGATGTATATGTTCTATCCTTAAATCCGGACTGCACCCCAACGGTGCTTCTTGACTCAGTGGAAGATCAGAATTCCAATCAAAAGCCTGAAGGCAAATTTTATAATTTCCTTCAGGTAATCCACTGGCTTGTATTAACTCCTGGCGGGTTATACCGGTGAGATTGACATCCTCAAAATCAAGGATTCCCTGCAGGTCCCCACCAAATAATTGTAGTACTCCATGAGATTGGATTGTAAAGGGAGTAGCAGGCTTGTAGTCAGACTTCGTAATGGCTTCGAGTCCATTGTCACTTGTGAGAGCGCCATGCATATAGAATTCTATATTCTTATCTGTAGTATTATTGATTATTATGACGACTTTATTATCAAACTGGAGGTAATCCTCAAAATAGGGAGAAAAAGGAGGTTGTACTACTATGTTAATAGATAATTGGCTCCAGGTAGTTACTGATAAAAAGAAGAAAGGCAAGAAAAGGCTTAGTATTCTCATCTTTTTTTATGTTTATTGGTAGTAAAGTTATACGTATAGCTCAATCTTAAATTTGACTCACTAAAGGATCTGGAAACTTGGTCATTTTTTGATAAATTAATCATATGGTAGACCAACAGTCGGAAACTGTGGCTAGAATAAGGAGACCATTGAGTTTGAAAAGAAATGCGTTTAGTGGAGCCATTGGAAGTTTCTTCAAATGAGTTAATATTATAATTGAGATTTGCGTTAAAGAAGAGATGTTTAGATTTATAGTTTTTAGTTAATCCGAGTAAAACACCATTGGATAGCGTCTTTCCTAAGGATAATTCTGATTGGGTTCTATTTAAACCAGCTACAACGGACAGGCCATTAGGTCCAAGGTTCAAATTGTAATTCAGATTTATCGTTTTGCTCTTTATAGAAGTATACTTTACTGTGTATTTATTTTTGTCGTCGAGTGTCTGGTCAGAATAGACCACTGAAATGCTATGATTAAAAACACCCGTTCTAAAAAGTAAATTGGGATTAATAACCAGACTTTTGGTGATGTTATTTAGTCTTATGGTATCAGAAATTTTAATTTTGGTTCCGACCTGCGTAAGACCATAATTAGCGTATTGTGCATTGACGTTAATATGCCTATTGAATCTAAGGTTTAGGTTAGAAGAGAAGATCTTGCGTTGTGTAGTACTTGTTTTTGTAAGGTTAATATTATTATTTTCCAAACCAAATCTACCGGAGAGATTTAATTGACCCTTCCAGATTCCTAAGGACATTCCTAGGCTTTTTTGTTCAACATCAGACCGAAAGTAATAGCTTCCCTGGGACACATAGCCCGGTTCGATGTGTTTATAATTTACATCTACTCCAAAACTTCGAATATTCAGGGCAATTTTTCCTTCTCCAGCCAAGTTCACTTGAGTAGATATATTAGGAGTAAGAATGGATTGTACAAAGGTTGGAATATTCGCCGAATCAATTGGGAGTGCATTTGCTCTTAAGTCTCTAGTTAATCCGGAAATACCTAGGTCAATTTGTGCACTGAAGTACTTGATAAATCCCACTCTTGCTTTTAGCCCAAGAACTGCATTTTCGGAGGGTTTTAAATAGGTCTCTCTAGGTGTAGTAGGAATAGAATGTAGATCGTCCTTGGCTTTGAAATAGATTAAATCCAAATAGGTCTTAGCATTTCCTATTCCTATTTTTGCAGCCCAACCATTCCTTGAAAAGGCGGGATTGAAACCTAGAATCTTTTTAGAAGTGTCTACAGGTATTGATTTAAGAAATCTTCCTTTGACAAAACCCAATCGAAAAATCCCAAGCCGACCATCCACTCCAGCACCTAAGAACCGATGTCCACCTAGCGAGTATTTGGACCAATTCATAGATCTATATCCCAAATGAAACTGGATTGTTTTGTAACGGGGACTTACTCCAAACTGGTTAAATGGTTGTCTAAATGTACGCCCATAATTAGATAGTATAAATGAAAAGGGAAGGTCGATGCCATAAAGACTGAGCACAGGATTCCCTGCAATACTATACCCAAAGGGAGGTCGTCGAGCATTTATACCTCGAATGGAATTTAAATCACTCGTTAGTGTAATACTCCCTTTTAATTGGACATTCTTATTTTGTGCATTTAAATCAATATTGCATGTACCTGACAGAAGGTAGAATATTGCCCAGATACGATAGTCCAAAAGCGACGTAAATATGGATGACATGAATCGTTTCATGTTGTAAAACTCGAAAGAATCTACTAACTAAACAAGCTAAACTTAATACCTAACATTATAGATGTATAAGTGCCGTCTATTCTATCGTAATCTACATATTAAGTCTTCTTTTCTAGAGCGAGAAACATTTAGAAGAGTCCCGTTTTCCAATACCACATAACCACCATCTCCTTTAACATATTTTGATATGGCATCCAAATACACGATATAAGAGTGATGAATGCGAACAAAAGGAAGTGCTCTTAGCTGAATTTCGATTTCTTTTAAACTTTTGGCACATAATATGGTTTTTCTATTTTTAGTAAATATTCTGACGTAATTTCCATCCGCTTCTATATAAAGTATATCTTTCATCATTAACATTTCAAATCCAGACATACATGGAATAGCAATTTTTTGAATACGCGATACCAAGGGGTGTTGATTGTTTACCTTTATTGAGGTGGACACCTTTTTTAAACGTCCCAATGTGGCTAACAAATCAGTTTTCCCTATAGGCTTTAGTAAATAATCAAAAGCATTCAATTTAAATGCCCTTATTGCATATTCATCGTATGCCGTAGTAAACACTATATGACAACTATTACAGTCAATAGCGTTTACAAATTCAAGCCCATTCAATTCTGGCATTTCGATATCGATAAATAATATATCAAAATCCAACTGTTCAATAACTTTTAATGCATCTAATGGATTGTAAAATACACGAGTTACCTTGACATCTGAGTATTTCTCTAGCAAAATGGACAGGGATTCTGTACAGTGTACCTCGTCGTCTATGATTATAGCCTTCATAATAAAGATGTTTTATTTTATGAATTAACTAAGCTTGGTAACTTGGTTTGAAACTTTTCCAATTGGCTTTAGAAACTTCTCCAATCGGATAATTACTTTTGTGCCACATGCTACTTTGTCTGTAATTAAATCGATAATTTCCAAAGTGGCATTTGTATTGTACATTTGATTAATATAGTATATGCGATCTTTGGTAATATTCGTTGACATAGATTTTTTTGTGCCTTGTTTTAGTTGCTTTTTAAGACGAGACATTGCCCTTCCTATTCCATTGTCTTCAATAATAAAAGTCAGCATACTATCCTCTTCTATTACATTAAGATGAAGCATTCCTCCACCTTTTTTGGGCATTAATCCATGCCATATTGAATTCTCAATAAAGGGTTGAAGAAGGGAGGGAGGAATAAGCAGGGTTAAACTGTCAGATACTATCTGAATTGTAATTTCAAAGTTAAAACGGTTATGAAATCTAATTTTTTCCAGATCCAAATACAGTTGAATTGTATCTAACTCTTCTGATAATGGGACAAGATTGCATGCAGAATTTTGAAGAACGGATCGCATTAATTTTGAAAATTTAGTGAGGTATTCAGAAGCATTTTCTACTTGTTCTTTTAATATAAAATTGTTAATACTGCTCAATGAATTAAATATAAAATGTGGATTCATTTGATAGCGCAATGATTTCATTTCAAGTTCTACAAGTTGTAGATAGTGTTCCTTTTCTTGTTTTATTTTTCTGAACTTATTATATCTATACAACAGATAACCTATTACGCTAAACAGAAAAATTCCTGCAAGTACATTTCTTATAAATGAGGCATGCAAATAAAATGGCCGTTCATAAAAGGCTTTCAATATCTGTCCATTGCGCCATGCTAACCCCTCTAAAGATGCGGCAAACTCAATGGTGTTGTGACCGTAACTCAAGTCTTCAACTGGTATTTCCCGTTCGGGTGAAGGTTTTGACCAATTCCCCTTATTCAGCTTCCATCTGTATAGCCATTTTTCATTAGGTTTGGGATTAGCTATTCCTATTTGGATAGAAGAAGATGATGATTCGGCATTAAACTCTAAAGATTGTGTATTCAAGAAACTACTCGTCCCCTCCTTTGTCTTTACTCCCATAAATATGGGTTTTGTATTTGATCTGGAGTTTGGAGAAACGATGGGAGTTTTTGATTTTAGTAATGCATTATAGGCAGCAATCCAAAGGCAGCCATTTCGACCTACTAACGTTTGTTGAATCCAACCGATCTTTTTTAATTCTAACGCTTCCAGTAAAATTAATTTCTTCTTTTTTATGTCTAGCTTGCCCCATCCAAGATCACTTGTATAATATATTTTATTTTTATCAATAGGTACTATGCTCATAACCCCATTGCCTTTATATGGGTGACTTGGATCATGCTGATATAAAAATTCCGACCACTCTTTGCTCATTATATCATATTTTAAAATCCCTCCAGATGACATTCCGGCCATCCATAATATATAATGGTCATCCAAATATATGTCCCATACTACAAAGTAGTGCCATTGAGGATTAATAGAGTGCCATTTATTAATATTTTTGAGTGGTAAGTAGGCCTTTGTTGTCAAATCAAATAACTTCAATCCATAAGAAGTCCCTAACCACAGTTGGTTAGCGTAGGGGTCTTTAACTATTTTGTATACTATATACCTCACGTCCGGTGTGTTGGGCGGAATATCCAGTATAGGGTAATGGTGATAGGTCTTATTAATTTTTGAATAGGAGGCTAATCCATATGTGATCCCAAACCATATACGATCTTTTGTCTCATAATAGGATGTAAAGAATGTTTTGTTTAAAAATGTGTTGATCGTATCCTGTAATAGATGACGTGCAAAGTGGTTTGTTTTTAAATCGATCTCTCCAAATCCACCTCGAAATGTAAAAATTATATGTCCATTTCTTAATTGATAAATCCTACTAATATCATTAAAAGGTAATAGAATACTATCTTTTAATTGATTTGTGTAGTTTTGAAAATTAAATCCGTCATACATAAATAGTCCGGCCGATCTTGTACCAATCCATATTCTACCTTCTTCATCCTCAAATACTGCATTTAGATCAGTTAATCCTTCTACGTCAGCACCGATCCGAACGAATTTTGCACTATCAGCGCTCACTTGACCTGAAGTGGTGTTTATTGAGATACAGGCCCAACATCCAATGAGAAAAACTATTACCCTACACATATCATCGGCAAAATACGGTTTTTCTTTAATTCTAAAGGCATCTTATTATTCACTTCCCTTGGATAAATGTATATCTGGTAGCAAATGCAGGATAACTTACTTGGCAATGCTGTTCTGTCAAGTAGTGTAACCTGCATCATCTCAAATAAAATAGAGTATACCCTCTTGTCCCAACATTCCCTAAGTAGTTTTACACTTGAATCAATAGGACATCAATTTAGGGTGAATGTAACTAGCACTAGAAAGTACAATCACTAAATAGCTATATGAAAAATTATTCTATCTTGTAGTAAAAGAAATGAGATATTAAATAACACAACGGAAGAAGGGTTGGCACTCATTCGAGACTTTTACAATACTTTTATCCGTAATGTTGCTATTTGTCGTAAATCTTCTGGCCTTGCTTATTTAAATGAGGTTTTGCAAGGGCGTTTCAAATTTATTTGAACCATAAAAAGAGCAGCTACTTTAGGGATAAAATATTATCGTCATGAAAGTGCCAGAGATAAAAATCGGACATAAAATAAATTCTAAAAGGATAACTAACTCCCCCAGCTTCCCGCTGCTTAAACAGGGTTTTCATAGCAATCCAGGTCAAATGCTATACCCATAAGCTATCTTTTCACCGTTGTTGAGAAGAAGCAGGAGATCGAAGCAGATTGGACGATTATTGGTTTTAGAATGGTAAGGAATGGAGACTCATGAAGCAAGGAGCATATCCTACTCAAACGTTCTTAATAATACCTCATAGGTACTCAATACTCATTTCGTACAACTGATTTACTGGATATTTTCATACATTGTGATTTGTTTTAATTTTGTGTTTAACAAAACCTTCTTTCAATGGGTGGTGTGCCCTTGCGGATATTCTATGCTAAATACCTCTCCATGGTGTATAACCGTAGTGCCATTCTGGGGTATCTCGTCGGGCTGGTTTTCTGGTGTAGTCCGGGGTCTTCCCAAGAGCGATTTATCAGTTATGATCGTCATTCCGGTCTGGATGCGGATCATATTACTTGTATCGCTGAGGATAGTTTGGGGTACATGTGGTTTGGGTCTAACAATGGGTTGATACGGTATGATGGGTATCAATTTGAGTATTTTTATACGCGCCAAGGGGACAGTGCTAGTTTATCCGGTAATTATATTATAGATATCCAAACCGGTCCCAAAGGGCGATTGTGGATAGCCACTCATGATCGTGGTATATGCGTATATGATTATAGCACAGAAAAATTTACTCGTATTCCCTTTTTGGATGTCTACGGTACACCTATTGATCCCACTCCCATTTGGAAAGTATGGATTGACAAGACGGGGCAGGTATGGTTGGCGACGTCTAAGTACGGCATTGTCAGATTGGACAAGAAGAATTATCATTGGGTACTGCCAGCGGATTCGAGAAGGTATCTCCATGCACGTGATATATATCCCGACCCTAATGATGATAAGCATTTTTACTCTGCCAGCAGTACTGAACTCAGATATTATTCCATCGAGACGGGGGACTACCGAGTGGTTAAAAAAAAGGAAGATTGGGACTGGAATCATCTCCTCGTAGATACATCGGGAGACATCTGGAATACGCTTTATCTGGATGGTCTTACTCATCTAAGTACTAAAAATAAAAGGACCTGGAAAAAGAATTGGACCGGAGCTGTAACTCTAGATCTTATTCGAAAAGATGAAGAAACCCTTTGGATGGCCACGGAAGGCCAAGGGATAAGAGTCTACCATACGCGCACCCATACATCTGAGCGGATACTTCCTAAACCATTTGATCGATCTTCCCTTCCATGTAAATTTATCTTGTCTCTGCACAAAGATAAGAGCGGTAAAATATGGATAGGGACGGCCATTGGAATTAGTCTATGGGATCCTAAACAACAACAGATAAAAGCACACCTAGTCAATTACCCTGCATCTGCAAATCCTTTAATGGTGAGTGATTATTGGGAGGTGCCCGGAAGAAAAACATTAGTTGCAGGGTATTATTATGACAGATTACTACATCTTAATTCGATCGGGCCTGTCACTTCTGATGTAGAGGTATCTCCTTCGGCTCGACATCTAATTAAGCCCTACAATATCTATCCCGCAGCCGGAAAGATATTTGTTTTCTACAGCAATGGAATAGGCCTCTATGATCCTTCTAAAGACCTTATTCGCCCTTATCGGGTATCACATTTTCAAGAGGTCTTATCGCGTAGAGGTGCGGGGGATGTCCTCCAAGATCCTCATCAACACTTTTGGCTAACACGGCCTCCAAACATCTTGATTCATCTCAATCCGTATTCCGGAGATATAGACACCTTTCATATCGGATACCCTTCCAATATTTATTTTTCTCGTTCCCTCTACTATCAAAATGACAGTATCATATGGCTCGAACACAACGGAGAGCTCTTCCGACTCAATACGCTCAGTAGGCGAAGACATAAGTTTTTCCCTTCTGCAAATGACAAAATAGACCGATTGGGGATCAACGACATAAGGGTTACTCCGGACAATACCGTCTGGCTGACGACGGATACCAGGGCGCTGTTAAAACTGGGTTACACCCATGATACTTTAAAAGAATTAGACCAATTTGAACATATCAACGGATTGCCTAGTGATGTATTGGGGGATATCATTCAAAGTAAGGATGGGAGATTGATGGTGGGTACCAATCAAGGAATTGGTGTTTATTTGCCTAAATTCAATGGATTCTATACCGTTGACAAAAGTTATGGATTGCTAGACAATGAAGTCTTATCCCTCAGGGACAAAGGAAAGGTCCTTCTCGCTACTCATAAAATGGGTTTCTCCATAATCCGGCCTGAACACCTCATCCAAGAGCACACTCCCCCCCAAATTCATATCCAATACATTAACTTTTCAAACGAACATGCTCAAGTGTACTCGACTTCATTTCATATAAAAACACCTGTCCCCTACACTCATAACGATGTTTCCATTGGTTATTTAGCGTTCCATTATAACGCTTTGTCAACCATTTCATACCGATATAAACTCTCCGGTGTACACGACTGGATAGTGGGTTCCCAACTCGAAAGAGTCGCCCGTTATAATAATTTACAACCCGGCAAATATCGATTTGAAGTAGAAGCTAAACGTAAAGATGGAATCTGGAGCTCCCCTGCCCGGATCGACTTTGAAATCAAGGCTCCTTTCTGGAGGACAACCTGGTTTATCATCGGGAGTACGCTTTTTATCGCTACCATCATATACGCTTTGCTCATGTGGAGGTGGAGGCAGGTGAAGGAGAGAGAAAAACTCAAAAACAAGTACGAATTACAGATCTCCCAAATACAACTTCAGGCTCTAAGGGCGCAAATGAACCCGCACTTTATGTTTAATAGTCTCAACTCTATCAAAAACTATATTTTAAAAAATGAAACCACCCTCGCTGCAGAATATCTATCCAGCTTCTCTCATCTAATACGAATGATCTTACAATTCTCCAAGTCCACTACGATAAGTATGAAGGAAGAAATTGAGGTGCTTCTGCTTTATATCGATCTTGAAAAGTTGAGATTTAGAGATACGTTTTCTTTTCAATGTCAGATTGACAAGGAAATAGATATGACCCGACTCCAAATTCCACCTATGCTTCTCCAACCCTATGTCGAAAATGCCATCTGGCACGGGTTATTACACAAGAAAGAAGATCGTATCCTAAATATAAAACTATATCGCTCTGATGCTAATATCATTTGTGAAATAGAAGACAACGGCATCGGAAGAGATGCTGCAAAGCTGCTGAAATCCAAATCCGCTTCTCGATATAAATCAATGGGGATGAGTATCGTAAATGACCGTATTCAACTCCTTAATTCCTCTAATTCTATTAATATTAACATAGAGGTGACGGATAAAGTTTATCCAGATGGATCTGCTGCCGGTACCCTCATCAAATTAATTATCCCCTATGCGTACTATAATCATTGATGATGAACTTGACAGCCTCGAATCCTTGTCCGCTGAACTCAAAATCTATTGTCCGGAACTTCAGATTGTTGCTATTTGCAACTCTGCTCAAGAGGGCAGAAAAGCTATTCTGGAACATGAACCCGAACTGGTTTTTCTTGATATTGAGATGCCTTATATGAATGGGTTCGAACTATTGGAGTCTCTGGATGATATATTCTTTAATATTATATTCGTTACGGCCTACAACGAATATGCTGTGCGTGCCTTTGAATTTAATGTGGTCGATTACATCCTTAAGCCTATTATGAAAAGTAAACTTATTAAAGCAGTTAACAAAATTAGAAGTAAACCCAATCTGTCACTTGACAAAACCAATTTGAAAGCACTTATTAATAACATGCAGCTTCATACCGGTCATATAATGGAGAGTATTGCTTTTCCCTCTTCTGACGGTTTTATCTTTGTCCACATTAATGAAATCATCTATATCCAGGCTGAAAACAATTATTCCTGGGTCTATACTGATTCTGGAGATAAACACCTCCTATCAAAAACACTCAAAGAAGCTGCCGGGCTTATCCCTTTTCCTCAATTCTTTCGACCCCACCAATCCTATTATGTCAACATGAACTTCGTCAAACAATACATCCGGGGGAAAGGCGGATATCTCATGCTTAGAGATGGAACTCAGATCCCGGTCAGTAGAAATAATCGCAACGCGCTTCTCGACTATCTAAACAGATAAGAGCTGTTTTTCTCTCCAATTTATTACCCGGATATCACAATATATTACCGAATACTAACGGATACTGCCAAATACTAATTTGCACTAACTAGATAGGGGCATTCCTGCATAGCTTTGTATAAAAATAATGTGAGTGCAAAGCACTTACAGGATTCAGATATATTAATTTACAATTATTTTCATTTTATTAAAAATTTATTAGTTATGAAATGGTTCCATCCTTTTATCGTCTTATTCTGCTTGATTTCCCTTTCCCTTTCCGCACAAAACGTCGGTATCGGCACCACCACACCCGATGCCAGCGCCAAGCTCGACATCACCAGCACCGACAAGGGACTCCTTATCCCTCGACTCACTAGTGCCCAGCGCACCGCCATCGCCTCGCCGGCTACCGGGCTACTGGTCTTTCAGACCGATGCGACGGCGGGATTCTACTACTACGACGGCACGGGCTGGGTACAACTCAACGACGCTTCCTCTACCGTCACCAAGATCAACGACCTCAGCGACGGCAAGTCAGACGACGATGGGACGGACGACGGCTCCTCCGTCTTCCTAGGCCT
>JALSTN010000198.1 GCA_026983735.1 Saprospiraceae bacterium
AACGGATAAGCGACATTCAAATCACAGATCAATCAGGGCAAATCACACTTAAAAAGTCTTCTCAAGACAGTATTTTTCTTCTGACCTCCCATCTAAAATTTGCACCAGCCACTTTTTCTCTTCAACTATCAACTGAAGACACCATCTTTTATCTCACACCGCAAACATTCAAAATCAAAGAGGTGACAGTCACGGCCTTTGACAATGGGGTTCGCGTCAATGGAGATACGATCCGGTTTGACCTTAAGGTATTCCGAAATGCTTCTCAAAAAGATCTGAGGGATCTACTCAAAGATCTCCCCGGTATCGAAATTTCGGAGGATGGCACTATCAAATATCAAGGGAAAAAAATAGATAAAATACTTATATCCGGACGCGATGTAGTCCGAAGTCAATTTGAAGCCCTCAATCGACTCCTTGTGCCACAAGACCTCGCTTCTGTCCAGGTTACTCCTGGAAAAGAGGAAGATGCCAATGGTAACAAAGGGCAATACCTCGACTTGATATTGCAAAAGGACAGGCAACTCTTTCTAAGTTTGGATGCCGGTATCGCACATAATCTGAGGACCGAACAATCCGCCACACTACTCTCCACAGGAGAGCAGTCCCTTCATCACTTTGCTTCTATCGCTCGAAAAAGACTCGACCAACCCGCTTTAAACTCTAATGACGCACTACGAGCACAAGATTTCGAATTCATACAATTAAATCGTAAAATTGATCCAATATCCAATACCGTAATACCCGTAGATAAGCCTTATGTTATGGGACCTAATGGCCGGGATATAACCGCTCAATACAATGGGTCCTACCTCAATGATCATGAAGTAACATTTTATTTCAGAGGAGGAGATAGATTAGGACATAATTTCCGTATGCTTACGGTGCAAAATGCAGCAACCGGAGCTCAAATAGAGTCAAATCAATCTAATTCGACAGACATGGAACAAAATTTATTGGGGAGTTTAAAATGGAAATATCCACTTTCTAAACGGATAAAACTAATGCATTACCTTAAGTCTGAATACATTAATCAAAGGAGAGAAGCCTATGGATTTTCTAATTTCTTGGACAATAAAGCCCAATATCGGCAAACACTCGCTACACGTGAAACAAACCTGATTTTTCTACATTCTACCCAATACGCAATGACCTCTGACTGGAGGGTCACCCTTTTATGGGAGTACATTTTAAACAGCAACACCTCCCCTTTTATCGCCCGATCTACCCAACCCATTTTTGGCACCTATGACTCCAACAGCCATTCTGCGGACTTCGCTTATGACTTACATCGCCAATACCAACGAACACTCTTTTCTACATCCCTTGACTACCACATCACTGGTTTATCATATGGTTTAAAATATACTGCAACTCACAGCAGGCTGAAGGAGAAGGGTAAAGGTGCCTCCGGATTGAACAGTCCATTTGGCGGGGAGTATCCTTCGAGAATGGATTACTCTTACCATATTCCACGTTGCTTTGTCACCCGCAAATCGAAGCAATCTCGGTATAACCTAGAGGCAGGAATAATGATCTACAGGCAGGATACCGGACATCACACTGTATTGGGAAGTGACTTATTTTTAAAGGGACGTTATCAATACAATTTCACCAGATTATTCAATCTGATAGTAACCTTTTATCAGTACAAATCACCATTGCCATTAGAAAATCTTTGGGAGACGCCAACACTTCTCTCCCTGCGTTCTTATCAGAGAAACACTTCAGTGGAAGAGGTCTATTCCAATACCAGGTCCGGCATTGTCCTTTTAAAATATTTATTTCCGCAAGGAGGGAAGATCTTTTTATCTAGTTTCAGCATTACGCAGCAAAGCCAAATGATGTTAGGCTTGCTCTCAACGCAAGACGGGTATCAAATTACTACTTATAGTTTAGCCAACAATGCTATATCTTACCTTGCAAAGACTTTTGTACATTGGTCGATTAATCGGAGTTCGCTCGATATCAACTTTGATTTTCTGCGACGGGAAGCCCAACTAAGCCACCCTACTCCTTATGGAAAATATAATTATCAGAAAATAACGCAGCGCATTCGCTTCAATCCCAGACTAGGGAGAAGAACCTCATTGAGTCTAGGCGTCGGAGTCTCTAGAATTCACCAATCTTTTGCATTGACTTCTCAAGAGCAAATTTTGACAAGGTGGAGTCCTACCGTCGACTTTAGACATAGAATTACAGACAGATGGCGGTGGAAAAGTAGTTATGAAATGGTTTACCTAAGGCCTTTCCCAACCCAACATATTCTCTCAGGAGGATTGGATTACTATATCCTATCAGAGCATCTAACCGCTTCGATTTGGATCCATGATTTACTCCATTTCGGTCAAGCCATCGATTACTCAACACAAATCCAATCCAACCTTACAACCCTTCGCGCTAATCAGCGCTTAGGAGGTTATGTCCTGCTAAAAATGGAGTACCGCATTTGAGATAATGGAAAATCGGCATTGGCTTTAGGACAGGGTTTCAACATAGAGAAAGCTAATATAAAGTATTAAATAGGAACTACTAAGCAAAAAAATCCCACTACTTTGCCTTAATCACTTCCTGCTTTTATAGAGATTAATACCTTTAATGCAAGGATATCTATTTTTCGCTATCCTGGCAAACTGTTCAACAATCGAGTATCTACAATGTAAGGTACTTCCCTTCTTCTCCACCATTGTCTAAAGCAGGTCCGAGTACATAGGATTTGACCAATAATAGTGTAAACCCCATTTAAACATGGAGGCAGCGGAAATTGTATGATCCCTTAGGTGCTTCATAGTTCGTTCTATCTGATAATGATTTGGCATTTATGCACCTAACTCTAACTATTTCGCCCAAACGAGACACCCGGTTCTAACTAAACAAAAACGACATTGAAAACTCTATGTATTCATACACGAAACACCTGCGACTTATACGACTACTTAAACTATACAAACACTAATATGCCTTTGCAAAAAGGACTCTACCGGCAGAAGCACGTCCTGTCAGGATGCATTGGCCAGGTTCTGATTTTTGGTCTAATGGGATACAGCGAATGGTGGCTTTGGTCTTCTCCTTAATCGCATTCTCCGTCTCAGAGGTGCCATCCCAATGTGCATAAACAAATCCACCCTCCCCTTTCATAATGGCTTCGAATTCACCCCAATTATCAACATAATACGTGTTATCCTCTCTAAATTTCACAGCCCTATCAAACAAGTTTCCTTGAATATCCTCTAATAGTTTAGGTATGAAATCGCAAACTTCCTCGAGGGGAATAAGCTGTTTTTCCTTCGTATCCCTACGTGCGATCTCGACAACTCCTTTTTCTAAATCTCGCTTACCAATCCCAATTCGAACAGGTACTCCTTTCATTTCATATTCAGCAAATTTAAATCCCGGACGCTTCTTTTTGTCGCGGTCTATCTTTACACTCACTCCTTTTTCAATCAATGTGTGCTCGATCTCCTCAGCGACGGACAATATTTCCTCATTGGGCTTCGGAATCGGTACAATTACTACTTGGGTAGGAGCCATTTTAGGTGGAAGGACAAGACCACTATCATCCGAATGAGTCATAATTAATGCACCGATGAGTCGGGTTGACACGCCCCAAGAAGTTGCCCACACCAACTCTTCTTTATTCTGTTCATTGAGAAATTTGACATCAAATGCCTTAGCAAAATTTTGTCCTAAAAAATGTGAGGTACCGGCTTGCAATGCTTTTTTATCTTGCATCATCGCTTCGATTGTAAAAGTATCAATAGCTCCTGCAAACCGCTCATTTTCCGACTTTGCACCCTTAACAACAGGGATCGCCATTATATCTTGGACAAAATCAGCGTAGATATCATGAATCTTCCTAGCTTCTTCAATGGCTTCACCTTCAGTGGCATGGGCAGTATGCCCCTCTTGCCATAAAAACTCCGCAGTCCTTAAAAATGGTCTTGTCCTCATCTCCCAACGAAGGACATTGGCCCATTGATTAATTAACAAAGGCAAGTCCCTGTATGATTGTATCCAATCACTATAGGTATCCCAGATGATGGTCTCTGAAGTCGGCCGTATGATCAATTCTTCTTCCAATCTAGCGGAAGGATCGACCACTACCCCATTGCCATCAGGTGCATTCATCAATCGATGATGCGTTACCACAGCACATTCCTTGGCAAACCCTTCAACATGGTCGGCCTCTCTGCTTAAAAAACTCTTGGGAATGAGCAATGGAAAATACGCATTGACATGTCCGGTTCGTTTAAACTCGGCATCCAGGTAATCATGTATTTTTTCCCAAATGGCAAATCCCAATGGTTTGATAACCATACATCCTCTCACCGCTGAGTTCTCTGCTAATCCTGCCTTCTTTACAATATCCAAATACCATTGTGAGTAATTCTCACTTCTCGACGTAATCTCTTTTGACATAAATTATTATTATATTTTATTATTTTTCATTAAGTTGCAAAAAACTTCTCCCTACAAAAATGTATTACAAATTTTCTGTGCATCTGGAACCGCTGCGCTCTCACACTAACTTTTTTAATCATCTTCGTGTTCTAATTTATGATGAATAAAATTCGTGTTCGATTCATACCCTAAATCTGTGCCTCCACCCTTCTAAAGGGGGCATTAACAATATTTAACACAGACTTTAATACCTCCTTAACATAATTGTTCGCACAAAAGTAATAAATTGCAGCCTGTTAGCAGTTCAATTGTTGACAATCCGTTTAATAAAATTGTAAAATCATGAAATACAGATCGAACCTTTACATCACTATCGCTTTGCTTTTTGTCTCCTTTTCGTTTCTTAAGGCACAGTTTGACGATATTTATTATAGCCCGGAAGAGGATGTCTGGGTAGAAGCATCCGCTGAAAGCACATCGGACGACGGTGAATACGACGATTCCTATTACACAGAAGATTACGATTCAGATGAATGGGAAGAGTATGGCTATTATACCTCTAGAATCCGCCGGTTTAACCGACCTTATATCGGATTTGATTATTACGATGCATGCTATACGGACCCATTTTATTATGGAGGCTATCAACCCGGTGCGCAAATATACATCTCTTTCGGTTATTCCCGTCCATACTGGAGCAGGTACACCTACAGGAACTACGGATATTACGATCCTTGGTATGATCCCTGGTACGACAGAGGTTATTGTGGGGGCTGGGGACGCTATGGCAGAGGGTACCGCTATGGTTATCGAGATGGATTTTACGATGGCTATAACTGGGGAAGATATGGTTATGGTGGTTATGGATGGGGGGGCTATGGATATGGAAACGGTGGATATTATGGCGATTACTGGAACAACTATAGACCACACTATGATAATGGCAACGGCAGTGGTTCAGGCTCGGGAAGAGATACTTACTATGGTTCAAGGCGAAGTGGAGTGGTAAAAACTTCTAATAGAGGTCCTGCGACTACTTCCGGTAGAAGAACAAAGACAAACTCAACCGGTGGCTCATCTACCTCAGGTAAACATGGAATAAGGAGAAGTAATTCTTCCCAATCTGAGATTCGACCCGGCTTATCTCCTAGTCACAAAACCATTAGAAGAACAAAACGATCCGCTTACAAAGCTGAAGCTGCACCTACCAATACAAGTCCAAAGACCAATAGAGGGGAACGAACAAGGAATTCGTCCTCTAAAAAATATCGCTCTTATCCCACCACGGGCTCAAATAAAAGGCATTACCGCAGCTCTTATGAATCGAACAGAAAATCGAGGGTGGAGTCCTCGAATGGGCGAAAGAGTTCTGGCCGGATTTTTCATACCCCAAAATCCAATCGCGCTTCAAACCACTCTTCAAAGTCTAGATGGAATAACCGCAGCAAGGCTTCCCCAAGAAGCAGACCTTCGTCTACACATAGGGAGTCTAGACACCGCTCATCCAATTCCTCAAGTTTCCACATCCCCAGGCCTGCGTCTTCAAGTCACAAAAGCACAAGAAGAAGCTCTTTTAACTCTTTTAATTCATCTAGAAGCAGCTCGTCTTCCTCTACACGGTCTTCCCGACCTCATAGTAGTAGTAGAAGCAGATCTTCGGGACATAGTATGAGAAGGCGTTAAAATATATTCTTGTGCTTTCGTAAATTAGACACTATGGGAACGTTCTTCTCTTAGTGCTGTACTACATTTGTCACATATAAAATAAAGATTTGATATGAAAACCCTGCTATATATACTCGTGCTCTTCGGGATATCTTATGATGTCGGAGCTCAAACGATCAGTGATGCATTGCGCTATAGCCAATACCAAATAACAGGTACGGCGAGGAATATGGGGATGGGGGGGACGCTAACTTCCATCGGCGCAGATTTATCGGCTGTAGGATTGAATCCCGCCGGTACTGCTACTTTCAGAAAATCCAGGATTAGTTTTACTCCTTTATCCGAGACGAAAAAAATCCTTACTTCCTTCGCAGGAAATAATTTGGACAGAAAGAGTATGCGCTTTGCTCTTAGCCAATTTGGCTTCGTTTCGGTAAATCAACCCTTGGCCTCCGACTGGAAACTTATCAATTTTAGTTTGGCTTATAATCAACTCAATAACTTTAATGAAAATTTTGAATTCTCTGGTGCTTCTAAAGGGTCGATTTCGGACAGATGGCTCGAACAGTCAAGAGGCTTCTCCCCGGACCAATTCAATCCCTTCGAAGAAGGATTAGCAGCCGATGCAGGGGTTCTTGTACTGGTAGACTCCACCAATTGGAGTTATACCACAGATTACCAAGACTACAACCACGGCAAACCTCTCCAAAAGAGACAATCTGTCCAAACTACCGGTAGTATGAGTCGTCTGAGCATGAATATTGCGGGAAATTACAGGGAAAAACTACAGGTTGGGGTAGGATTGAATATTGATTTTGTTTTTTACACTCCCACTAAAACTTATATTGAAACTAGAACCACAAAGGAAGAAATAAAGGTATTTGAACAGCTGAAGTACAAAGAACTCCTCAATACCTCGGGGAGCGGCGTTAACTTAAGTATCGGAGCAATCTACCGGCCTATACACCCTATTTTTCTGTCAGTAGCACTCACCACTCCTACTGCATGGACACTCAATGACACCTATTCATCTGAATTGGATTACAGCTATGAGGATAATGGCACCTCTATCAAAGGGAATGCCCAATCCCCTGAGGGCAGTTTTCAATATGGTTTAAGGACCCCTTTACGTCTTCAAGCCGGGGGAGGGTATATCATAAGAAAAAGCGGAATGCTGACTACGAGTATTGAATGGGTCAGTTACGGAAATGCTCGTTTTGACCTCACTCAAGAAAGTGACAATTCAGACGACTTGATCTATCAAGATGCACTCAACAGAGATCTGCCAAATGCATATAGCTCAGCTATCAGCATAAAGATAGGAGGGGAATATGCCAAGGGACCATGGAGATTGAGAGGAGGCTATATTCTACAACAACACCCTTATGCAAATGATAATAAATTCGATACGGGCTATAGTTTCGGAGGCGGTCTCAATTCTAATCGTTTTTTTATAGATGCAGCAGTAATGCTCCAAACCCAAAATGCAGGATATGTACCTTATCTAACCAAAAACAAAGAACTTTACCCAACTCAGTTAGTTGAACTCCATCAAAAAAATCTAATGGTCAATATGACCTTAGGGTGGAGGCTTTAACCTCATAGGTATTTTATCGCCATATGTTAATTTCAAATAAAATATAATAAATTACACGTTATTATGTTCACATAATAATAATTTTTTCGATATTTGCATTAAACATCAGGCTTGTTTAGGGCATTTGTTCGCTTCCTATAAGCCAGTGAGAACCGCTTTGAAAGGAATATCTTAATATTACTAACACATTTTTACTTATTTTCGATTTATATATATTAATCGAATATATCGGACAACCTAAATCGACAACTCTACTTTAACAAAACACTACAAAAAACAAATGCAATGAAAAACACATTAACATTAATCCTAATATTTACACTAGGAGTTTTAACAGGATTTAGTCAACGAAGACCCCATAAAAAATCACACAAAAGAAAAACAACCTCTTATTCCGGGACATGGTTGGGGTTCAATGGTTCCGGGGTCATAAAGAGCTTATTCAGCTTTTCGGATCCCGTCCTAAGTGATCCCTATTCCATGCTTGTCACCTTCTCCCTAAACAAAAATAGAGCGATCAGAATAGGGACCTATCTGGAACTCCAGAATAATCAAAATATCAATAACTCAAGTGCAAGCACAATAGATACAAAAACGGGCATTCGGGTGGGGTACCAAAAGGCACACTCGGTTCATAATGGATTTTACTTCTATTATGGCCTGGATATAACCTACGATTACAACCGAAATTTCTCGTCCTTTGACAATATAAATAAGAGCACACAATATATGGCCATAGGCGCAGGGCCCCTGATTGGGTTTGGGTATCAGCTCGGGAAAAGATTTAGAATGAGTACAGAGTCTACCTACTACACCAAATACGGCTTTTCAAAAGAAAGGTTAGATGCACAAGGGGTAATTTCTGAAAAAAATTTTCAGCAATTTAGTATTTTACATTTGTTACCCAACTCCCTGTACCTAACTTTCAGAATATAACGAATACCTAAACCATAATTCTCTCATCATGCATACATTCAAACACCATTTTTATATATTACTAATCTTATTAATAGCACAATCAACTGTCATTTATGGACAAAATAAAATTGACACGGCCATATATGTACCGATAAAGGCATCTGTCCCCCCACCCCTCACTACCAATCATATGGAAGTGGGATTAAACGCCACCTATTTAATTGGACAATTTGTGCCTTTAACGACTCGCCCTGTCCTCTCTGGAGTTTTCGATTATAGTTTTAAGCAGTATACTTCAGATAGTAAGGCTTTTCGATTTGGATTTGGTTCAAGCTTGGGTTTAGGATTCTTCTTTGATGACATACTCACTGGACATTTTGGCATACGGTTAGGCTATGAAAGACGCAAGCATCTATACGGAAAATGGTACTACACGCGCGGACTGGATGGAATTTTCTATCTGGGAGATATCTTAGGGAGACCAACAGATCTAAATTCATTAATTGGCCTGGTCCCCTTTGGTATAGGCCTCGGTCCGGTAATAGGAATCGAGTACCACTTTAATCCTTACATGTATTTATCAACCGAAAGCACGCTTTTGATTGGACTTCCAAATTTAGTACAAGTAATTCCTCCTACGGCCATCTTTTTTAACTATGTTTTTACGCCAAATGCGAAGTCAAAACACTTAGATGCACCTTCACGATAGGCTATTGAATGTCCACTATTGTATAATCAATACGACAAAATAGTTTGATTTTGAGCGCAAATCATGCATTCGCATTCACAAAGAGGTGCATTTGACAAAAAAACAGTAATTGGGCGAGTAGGCAGAATGGGCAGGTACCTGACGACGAAAGGAATTGTAGGGTTTGGATTGAACGCTTCAAAGTATAGCAGACAAAAAACTAGTAAATATCCTTCTCATTTCATACCAGTGTACAAGTAATAAAATCGAATAGGGAGCAAAGAGGTTACACCGTATGAAAATGATCACAATCAATGTTTTGGAACCTCCAAATGTTAAAATCAACGCATGAAATACATTTTTTACCTATTTTTCCTTTTTAAAACAGAAAAATATCTTATCTTTGGAATATAATTCAATAGGAGAGTGCATTGTAGCGCAACATTTAGGCAAAAAAAACGAATATACGATCCTTGAGGCATAGGCATCTATAACGACGAGGAAAATATTTGATTTTGAAGCCAAGTGTGCACCAGCAGAATACTAAATTAGTCTCAAATGAAGGCAATAATTGGGCATTGATGTTGAGGGAGAGATTCCTTATTTAAGAACATATTACAACTGTTTTTTATACGAATAATATTCAAAATAAACACCATATCTTAAAAATTGATTGTAATACACTTTATTTTTTTAACCCTATAAAATTTAATTTACTATGAAACGATCAACACTTTTTACTTTTGCAATTTTTTCTATCTTTATTCTATCGTGTAAGGAAATTGGGACCGCCCCGGAAGTAGTAGAGCCACAACTTCCAGAGGAGCCATTTGTTTATACCAATATCGACATCCCATGGGATATGCTAGACACTCTTAATGCCCCATTTGTAGTAGCTTCTCTGAGAACTATAATGGACGAGAACCCCAAAGTGACAGATTGGGGTGCCACTTTAGGGAGGGTTTTATTTTATGACAAAAAGCTATCGCTTAACAATGCGGTATCCTGCGCGAGTTGCCACAAACAAGAAAACGCCTTTGCAGACCCTGTTGCTCACAGTGTGGGATTTGAAAACAGGATAACGCCACGCAACTCCATGGCTATAATCAATCCTGTCACGTTGGATAAGCTCTTTTGGGATTTAAGGGCGGAAAATGCATTGGATCTCACCTTACAACCTGTGCAAAATCACATAGAAATGGGGATTGAGAACCTTCAAGATTTAGCGTTTAAACTAAGAGAAGTATCCTATTATCCCCCATTGTTTAAAAAGGCCTTTGGCACCGAAGTGATCACAGTGGAACGGATATCGGAGGCCTTGGCACAGTTCCTTTGTTCGATGACTTCTTTTCAGTCTAAGTATGACAAGGCGCTACAAATGAAAGACGATTTTGCCAGTCTAAGTCCATTGGAATTAGCCGGAAAGAAGCTCTTTTTCTCAAATAGACTAAAATGTACCGTCTGCCATCAAGGAATTAACTTCGCTGCACCTATCCCGATTTCTAGTTACTACTCTTCTAGTAAAGGAGGAGGGACTGCAAACATCGGACTTGACC
This sequence comes from Saprospiraceae bacterium, assembly GCA_026983735.1. GTDB lineage: Bacteria > Bacteroidota > Bacteroidia > Chitinophagales > Saprospiraceae > JALSTN01. Next base: position 10,826 of record JALSTN010000198.1, read on the forward strand.
TAATTAATAAAGACAAAGGCACCTCTGGCAAATTCAGAATTCCTTCACTAAGGAATATAGCACTGACCGCTCCTTATATGCATGATGGACGTTTTGCTACATTGGACGAGGTTATTGAGCATTATAGTACGGGAATTAAAGCGAATAAACATTTGAGTCGTACCTTTAGAAATGCCGACGGCTCTCCGGTCAAATTAAATTTGACAGAGATAGAAAAGGAGGCCCTAAAAGCTTTCTTAGG
>JALSTN010000199.1 GCA_026983735.1 Saprospiraceae bacterium
TATTAAAAATAGGTACTTTTGAGACCCTTATTTCATAACTTATTGAATATGCATCTATGACAAATGATGAAAAAGAGTTATTTCTTACCCGGATAAACGAGATGATATCTAAACACAATGCAGAATTGGAGGAATTAATAGATAAGCATAAGCCCGTAAGTCCGGAAAATGCCATAGGAAGAATAAGCCGAATGGATGCCATTCATAACAAAAGTATCGTGGATGCAGCAATAAGAGCTAAAAAAGCAAAGGTGTCACGTTTAAAATTAGCACTTTCAAAGCTTGATTCCCCTGAATTCGGACAATGCACCCGGTGTGGAGGAACTATTGCGATGGCTAGATTGGTTTATATGCCGGAAAGCAGTATGTGTATGAAATGCGCGCGTTAACAAGAAGATGTCATATCTTTAGTAATTTCTAATAAAGTGAAAGTAAATATATTACAGTATTTCCACAGCTATGTAACCACTCCTCTAGCACATGAACTTTTATGCTTCTGCCCATACCATAAAGCGAATAATTACTACTAATTCGTGTTCGATTCACGTCTTTTGGAAAATGTCCTTTAAAAAATAATCAAAGAATTAAAAAAAATTATACGATTCTAATGCCGTCAAAAGTATTTGATTTTCATATATATATGACAAACACATATAGAAATGACTCATATTTTTAGACTTAAGGATAAAAAAAATACAAATAAAGTTTTTTTATATATGTTCTTTGTTATACCTTTGCGTTGTGAAAGTAGAGTAATCTATTTTTATTTCGGGATATGCTAACCTACCTTTCCCGAAGACAATAACCTGAGAAAATTAGATAATAGATCCGTTCTGTTGAATGCTATGTGCGAAATACTGCACTACGTTCCACAGATTCACTATTTCAAGTCATTTGGAATTAATACTACGGTATTTCGTGTAATGTACACGGATGCAGTGGGTGAATATTCATATTATTTAACTCATCAAAACGGATCTTATGATGAAAACGAATTTTACAAATCGGTGGTGTAAGTCCGGGTTACTCAAAATGTTTCTTGTAGTAGCCTTACTTTACATCGTTCCCAAAACCCAAAACCGATTAGTGGCACAAGGATGTTCCATGGATTGTACCCTGCGTACGCAATTATCGCTAGACGCGAATTGCTACTCTGAGGTTACACCGGACATGGTGCTCAATGCTAGTAAGACCTCATGCCCAACAGGTCAGTTCAAAGTTATCTTGCGGTATAATGGAAAGATTATACCTACAAGTCCATTTGTCGATCATAATTGGATCAACAAGGATTTGGAAGTAACGGTAATGGACACGATTTCCGGCAATAGTTGCTGGAGTACAATGCACGTAGAGGACAAATTGCCTCCTCAATTAGAATGTAAATCTGACACTTTTTATTGTTATGATTTATACACGTGGGCTGGACCGACAGTGACAGAAAACTGTGGGTTGCCCGTCAAAATCAATTTAGTTGACGAGCGTATCATCCCTTTGCGATGTGACACATATTTTGTCAAGCGCATTGAAAGGGATTACACGGCGACCGATCAATGGGGAAACACTTCTGATATCTGTACAGATACGATATTCCTGAAGCGAATTCCTCTTGATTCTATTGTAGCGCCTAAGAATTTCGTCAAAGGGGCTATTGTTCACCCTCCTCCTATTCCTCCTATTGTAGGAGATACGCCGGCCATTTCATGTGTTGACGTCATGGCAGGAAGAGTACCTCTTTTAGACAATGGAGCACCGGATTGGAAATACACAGGAGTACCAACTGTAGGCGGATTTAAATTATTTCCCAATGCAGATGTATATTGCAACACGACTACCTTCTTTCATGATGTATATTATGGGAAAGTAGGTTGTGTAGAAAAATGGATACGTTTTTGGACGATTCAAGAGTGGTGGTGCAATGGAGATTCCATCCGAATCATACCTCAAGGTATAGAAATCATAGACACCGTTCCTCCCGTCATCCAATGTCCTCCAAACATTACCATGACTACTACTGGAGGCTATCAGTGTGAAGGTGCCGTTTGGTTGCCTGTTCCTGAAGCATACGATAGCTGCCAAGGAGACAATATCACGATAGATGTAACATGGCCTGGTGGATTTTATCATGACCTAAAGCAGCCTCTTCGAACTGTACTTCCCGTGGGACATAACAAGGTAACTTATCGGGTATATGATGCCAGAGATACCAAAGGGTGTTACAATATGGACTCTTGTTCTATAGATGTGTGGGTTAGAGATCAGACAGCACCTGTCGTAATCTGCAAAAAACACACCACCGTTTCTCTCACATATGATAGTACAGTACATGTATACGCCAAAGTATTTGACAATGGCAGTTATGACGATTGTTGTATAGACAGCATGAAAGTGCGCAGAATGGATGAAGGGGGAGATTGTAATTACGCTCCTTACTTCAAGCCCTATGTAGAATTCTGTTGTGCAGACATCGGAAAAACCATTATGGTTATTCTTAGGGTCTATGATTGTCATGGCAACTTCAATGATTGTATGGTAGAAGTCGAGGTACAGGACAAAATGCCGCCAAAGATATTCTGTCCTACCCAATTTGTCTTGGTTCCATGCGAATACAAGTTTGAAATTGATAAATTAGGCGACTATTTTGGTAAACTTGTGGATGATAAATACAAGCGGAAAACACATACTTTATACGGAGACTATGTGTATTCTGTAGGTGCATTCCAGGGAGAGTTCCCATTCTGTAGAATCCCTAGACCTACACCTTCCATCGTCAAGTTGAATATTATCAAGCCGGATGGCACCTTAGATCATTCTACTGTATTGCCTATTGTAGAAGGACCTAGAAAGTATACGACTGAAATTACAGCTAACTTACGGCCACAAGTTTCCGGAATGCTAACTGTGCCCGGATTAGGAGATATTGTATTGTCTAACAAAGTAATGGATGGATATGCACACGACAATTGTAAGGTGAAAATAACTGAAAAGTATGAGGATTTCAGGGATCAATGTGGAATAGGATTTATTAAAAGAACATTTTATGCCACAGACAATAACGGAACGGATTCTTGTTGTCAATACATCGGATTTTATCCTTTGACTCCATTCGAAGAAAAAGATATTATCTGGCCACAAGATACTGCAGTATATGGTTGTTATAACCCAAAAGATTTTGGAATAGACGTAACTGGAAAGCCCAAATTCTTGAATGAGGATGAGTGCAGTCTTGTGGGATACGATTATGAAGATCAAGAATTCAAGTTTTTCAAAGGGACTAACCTATGTTTTAAATTGGTTAGAAAGTGGCGTGCTTTAGACTGGTGTTATAAGGCAAAAACCTTTGACGAATATTGGTCGAACGATTATCACTTAAAAGTATGGAATCACACACAGTACATCAAAGGAATGAACAATGTGGATCCGACCTTTACACAATTGCCAGATGACAATTTAAAATTCTGTTCCTATGATATTAATTGTCGAAAAGGTCCGGTGGACCTAGTAGCAGTGGGAAGTGATGATTGTACTCCTGGATCTGAGCTCAGATGGGAGATGCATTTGGACCTGGATTGTGATGGTCGATATGATGTAGTAAAGACTGGTTTAGGAGACACTATTCGTCTCAAGGACTCTATAGCATTAGGATGGCATTGTGTCACTTTTATTTTCGAAGATAGATGTGGTAATCAGGTAGTAAAGAAAAGAAATTTCCATGTCATCAGTTGCAAAGCTCCAACTCCTTACTGTAATGATGGAGTAGTCATCGAACTTATGCCGATAGATCGAGACGGTGACAATGTACCTGATTGGGGGATGATTGAAACCTGGGCTACGGACTTTGATTTGGGTAGTTTCGGAGCATGTGGTCATAAAGTAACCCTTTCCTTCTCTAAAGATACTACAGATAAATCGCGCATGTATACCTGTGATAGTCTGGGTAGAAGAGAAGTTAGGATCTGGGTAACAGACTTGGAGAATGGAGAGCAAGCCTTCTGTGTCACACATGTCGAGCTGCAGGACAATAACAAGGTGTGTCCGACGACGAATAATCTCGGAGGAACGATTGCCGGATTAATTACCAATATGTCAGACGTACCACTCAATGGAATTCCGGTTCAGATGTCCGGAAGTGCAAATATGCAAATAACTACATCTGGTAACGGTCATTTTGAATTCCCAAAAATGCCGTTTGGCGGATCATACGAGGTCATCCCAAATAAGAAAACCGATTATTTATTCAAAGTGAATACACGTGATTTATTATCTATTCAACTCCACTTATTGGGTAAAAAGTTGTTAGATAAGACGTACAAGTATATCGCTGCGGATGCCAATATGGATAAAACAATATCCACTGGAGATATTTTAATGATCCGAAAACTGATATTAGGTAAAATCAATGCGTTCCCCAAAGCAGGATCATGGAGGTTTGTACCGAAGAATCATGTGTTCAACGACCCCAATGAGCCATTTGACTTCCCGACGGGTTATCATCTGGATCCATTCAATCAATCTGCCGATAATATGGACTTTTATGGAGTAAAAGTTGGGGATGTCAGCGGAGATGATGGCGCCAATGGACTGCATTCAGGCTCTTCGACGAGAAATAAGACTACACTGGAATTGGTTGTTAAGGATATGGAATCAGAGCAGTCAGGAGAAGAGCTTATCGTTCCTGTAAGAGCATCCCAAGTCAATTCTATCGCAGGATTGCAGTTGACTTTCAATTTTGATGCAAGTTTACTTGCTTTAGAGGATGTACTTCCCGGCGAACTAGCGATAGATGAAAGTAACATTGGAATGAACAGGTTGACAAGTGGCGTGATGACCATGAGTTGGAATACTAGGAATGGTCTTCCGGTAGATGTATCCGGAGATAAAGTACTATTCCGCCTCAAGTTTAAATCCAAAGCACATGTAAAGATTTCTGAAGCATTGCAAATAAGCTCAGATATAACACCAGCGGAAGCGTATGGTATTAATGAAGCAATGAATGTAAGATTGAGGTATGAAATGGCTGCAGACAGGGCAGACAAATTCGTCCTTTATCAGAATATTCCGAACCCATTCGAGAATTCAACACGAATTGGGTTTGAGCTTCCGGAAGCAACAAATGCTGTATTGACTATATTTGATATGACAGGTAAAGCAATTTTCACTCGAACCGTATCCGGAGAACAAGGATACAATGAGGTCGATGTCAAAGCATCTGAACTCAATGTTCAAGGGATATTGTACTATCAATTGGATACGAAGTCGCATACGGCAACGAAAAAAATGGTGGTTTTGGGCCATTAGATCCGTCTTTCTTTAGACTTACTAAAGAAATTCACAAGAGTTCCTTTCCGGATTTTCCGGAAAGGGACTCTTTTCATTACCCAATACCTATAAAAGGATTTTTAGAGAAAATCATTTGTACTTAAATTACAAAAATATTTTTGAGCTATGCTTCTTTGGAGTTCATACAAATACTAGATAAAAGGCATCTATTCACAACGCCTATTTATGTACCTTTGCGATATGAAAATAGCACTTGCACAGCTCAATTTTATCTTGGGAGACTTTGAGGGGAATTACCGAAAAATATCTAACGCCATTGGCCGGGCAAAATCTGAAAAGGTTCATTTAATTTGCTTTTCAGAGTTAGCGGTCTGTGGATATCCTCCCAGAGATTTTTTAGAATTTGACGATTTCATACAACGCTCTAACGAAATCATTAATAGAATCATACGGTTATCTGAAAATATTGCAATTGTCATTGGAGCACCGAGTATCAATCCGGTTCCAGAGGGTAAAGACCTCTATAACTCCCTTTATTTCATACAAGACCAAGAGATTAAATACATCCAAAATAAGACCTTGCTTCCCACATATGACATATTTGACGACTACAGGTATTTTGAGCCTAATTCATCGTATGAAATTGTCGAGTTTATGGGAAAGCGAATCGCATTGACAATATGTGAAGACATCTGGAATATCGACAACGAAAATCCACTCTATACGGTCAATCCTGTCGAGGAATTATGGAAGTTCAACCCGGATTTATTAATTAATGCATCTGCTTCTCCCTTTGACTATCAACATATGGAAGAACGGCTTGAGGTCATCCAAAAAAATATCAAAAGGTACCCCATTCCCATCTTTTATGTCAATCAGGTCGGTGCACATACAGATCTCATATTTGATGGGGGGAGTTTAGTGGTTTCCCCAAATGTTCACGTCTTTGACCGCATGAAGTTATTTGAGGAAGACTTTAGGACTTATGAGCTCGAGGAGGTAATGCGGGGGCGCAAGTGCCCTTGCCCCACATTCGATCCAATAGAAAAAATTCACGATGCACTCTTATTGGGCATCAAGGATTATTTTAAAAAGTCTGGTTTTAAACGAGCTATACTGGGATTATCGGGCGGTATTGATTCTGCTCTAACCGCTGTTTTAGCAGCTAAGGCACTAGGGGCGGAGAATGTTCTGGGAGTCATCATGCCTTCCCCGTATTCTTCAGAACATTCAGTTACAGATGCTATCTCCTTGGCTGAAAAAACAGGCATTTCATACTACACACTATCTATCACAGACCTATACAATCAGGTCAATGAACAGCTACGACCGCTATTCGACGGGAAGAAAGCAGATGTCACAGAAGAAAATATCCAGCCCCGACTTCGCATGATTTATCTTATGGCTATTTCGAACAAACTCGGATATATATTGCTCAATACGACGAATAAGAGTGAAATGGCGGTGGGGTATGGAACATTATATGGAGATCTGGCGGGAGGGTTATCTGTATTGGCGGATGTCTACAAGACACAGGTTTTCGAACTTTCTAAATACATCAATCGAGAAAGGGAGATCATACCATGGAATATTATCACCAAACCTCCTTCAGCAGAGCTTCGCCCCAATCAAAAAGACTCTGATAGTTTACCACCTTATGAGGTATTGGACAGTATACTTTATCAATATATAGAACTTAGATTGGGGCCCGCCGAAATAATAGCTAATGGGGAAGATCCAACAATCGTCAATCGAGCTTTGAAATTAGTCAATGTAAATGAGTTTAAACGATATCAGACTGCCCCTGTTCTTCGTGTATCACCCAAAGCATTTGGAATGGGAAGGAGGCTACCTATCGTCGGAAGATATTTATGGTAGACTATTGAAAATCCATCATTTATTAACCAGTACTTAGCCTAAATAAAAAAATGGTCACAGGAGATAATCACAGATTTAGAGGAATGCGTAAGCGATTGGTTGAAGAAATACGCAACAAAGGTATAAAAGATGCATCCATTTTAGAAGCAATAGGTAAGATTCCAAGACATCTTTTTTTGGACAATGCTTTTGCTGAATGGGCATATAAAGATGTCGCATTCTCCATAGATGCAGAACAAACGATCTCTCAACCTTATACCGTCGCCTTTCAAACGGAATTATTGGATATAAAGAATGGGGAGAAAGTAATGGAAATAGGAACAGGATCGGGTTATCAAGCAGCTGTCTTGGCTGAACTCGGATCAAAAGTATACTCTATCGAACGCCATGAAATACTATTTAAGAAGAGCACCCTATTGCTTAAAAAGCTAGGGTATTACTCGGTGCTTACTTTTCATGGCGACGGATACTTAGGACTATCGCGTCATGCACCATTTGACAAAATTTTAATTACAGCAGCAGCACCAGAAATTCCGGGCACATTAATCGACCAACTTAAAATCGGTGGATATCTTGTTGTTCCATATGGAGCAGGTGAAACCCAAAAGATGTTGCGCATCCTTAAGTGTGAAGAAGGTAGATTAGAGAAAGAGACTTTTGGAAACTTTAGGTTTGTCCCGATGTTAAAGGGAATCGGAAAAAAAACGTAGAGATACTTTATTGTTCATTAAGTGTCCAGTCGTAGGGTAGATACTTTATAGACTGATCACTACGAACCGGAATATTACTATAAGAATTCAGAAAATCCTTTAGAGTCCTGTCTTTAGTAAAATCACCTCGAAACCACAAGAATATAGAAGACACTTCAACTTTATTTTTAGAGATTTTATTTCTAAGAGGATCGTTAATAAATCTGACCGCTGCATGGTTTAATTGGGTATCTATTTGATTAGGTTGGTATGCATGGTTTAGAAGTGGCGGACACGAGTACGACGCGCAGTTAATGGCGAAATGAATGCGAGGCTCTTGAAATTGTTTTCTCAGGATATCATGTTCTATTTGACCCAAACTATAAAAAATACCTTGGATATGGATAAACTTAATTTTCCAAGGTGTATTAATAAAGGGAATAGTCCAAGTGATCTTTCTTATACTTTTGATCGGATAATGTCTGATTATCAACTGAACAGTAAAAGCATTATAAGCATTAATCCAGTATGCGAGTTGTTCGTCTCTTGTCCAGTGTGCCTTATTGGGATGGTGTTGGGAAAGAAGATTCAAGTACCGGTTCAGACGAACAGAATCTTCGATAAATCCCTTATAATCGACCCAACCATCCTCAGAGACATGGGCTTGCACGAGACTATCCCAAACGACATGATCAACAGGCATAGAATCTTCCGGAGGATGAACCCTGCGAGCACATCCCATAAAGATAAAGAGCAAGACGGTAAAACAGAATGAATTTTGTGTCATATATCAGATTCAGGCGATTTCACCTCCACAACTAGAACCCGCTCCGGCAGTACATCCATAGCAAGCTTGATGTACGACAATCGGTTCACCTTCCAGTTTATCAGGTTGAAGGTCAAAAATAGTGGGATTAGGCAAATCAGATTTAAGATTAAGCATCTGGTTAAAATCACAATCATATAGGGATCCATCCCAACCAACGGATAGTGTATTTCTACACATAACACCTTCAAGTGTCGCCGGATTAAAGGCGTCTAAAAGAGAGAACATATATCGTTCATAATTATCTGTTTCGAGTAGGTATTCCAGGAAGCGGCTTATCGGCATATTCGTAATGGCGATAAGATTATTAAAATCCACATCAAATTTATTTTTCAATTTGCGTTTGAATTGGGGTTCTAAAACAGACTGACTGGAAGGGAGAAAAATTCCGGTTGGGTTATAGACCAAATCGAGAATCAGATCGCTATCCGGCTGCCCATACCCTAGGGCATTTAGTTTTTGTAGGCCAAGAATGGAGGATTCAAAGACGCCATCGCCACGTTGGGCGTCTGTTCTTTTTTTGTTATAATGCGGAAGAGAAGAAACAACATGGACATGGTGATCTGCTAAAAAACGAGGAAGGTCCTCATATTTTTTACCCGCATTGAGAATCGTCAAATTACATCGGTCAATAATATGAACACCCAGGTGAAAACATGCTTCAACAAACCATTTAAAGTGTTCGTTCATCTCAGGAGCACCACCGGTGAGATCAACAGTGGGGATATTATAAGTTTCAATAAGCGAAAGAGCTTGTTGGAGTATTTCACGGGACATTTGTTGGTCCTTGCGATCTGGGCCGGCATCTACATGGCAGTGCTTACAGGTTTGATTGCAAAGTTTTCCTAGATTGAGTTGTAATATTTCCAATTTTCCCCTTGTAAGAGGCAGTTGTTTATGCTCACTTACTTTTTCTGAGAATGTAGGAAAGTGACCATTATTGAAGGTATGGCGTTCCAATATTTGAAATTGAAATCGAGGTTGAGCAAGTGGCACGTTTCTTCGAAAGAGCGTTTTTGTATTTTGTTTAACTCCCATAAATTACATCGTCATTTTCTTAACATGGTTCATCATTTGAACTCCGAAGACCAAAGACGCACCACTCCTAATCGCAGCGGCGACGTGCACTGCTTCCATCATTTCTTCTTCATCAGCTCCCTTTTGAAGGCATTCGGTAGAGTAAGCATCGATACAATAAGGACATTGAACCGTATGCGCCACCGCTAGTGCAATAAGCGCTTTTTCCCTTTGAGTAAGTGCCCCTTCTTTAAAAACCTCAGCATAGTAATCAAAGAATTTTTTGCCCATTTCTTCTTGGAATTCGGTAATATTTCCAAATTTCTTAAGGTCTTCCGGGTCAAAGTATTTTTTTTCAGACATAAAAGGCATTGTTTCTTAAAGGAACACAAAATAAGGTATAATTGTGCTTATAAAATTGTCAACTCTAAGTCATTTTACCATTTCATATCTTTAAAAATTTATAATAAATTGAAAATAAATGTATTACAAATTTTCTGCACCTATGTAACCGCTGCGCTCTCACATGAATTTTTTCATAGTGTCAGACCATAAAGTGCTTAATAGATGAAAGCAGTAGATTTTTGATTAAATTTTTATCTTTTTTTAGATCAGTGATGCCTGAGTATCATTGATTTAAAAAAAGTGAAAATATCGCAAAAAGATACGCTTTCAGCATGAATGATTTTATGGACAGATACTATTGTCAACTCTGAGTGAAACTTATGTTTAATAAAATTCATGTTCATTTCATATCTTTAAAAAGCCTACAAAAAGAGTAGAACATACATATTCTTTAAGCATGGAGGGCCCACTGGCTCAATTAAAAAAGTAATAGATACGACCTAATATTCATCTCAAAAAAGTAAATAAATCAGAATGAAGCCAAATAAAATTGAGTTAGATAGTACAATAATTAAGCAGCTAAATCCAGAAGATAGGCTACAGATGAAAATTCAGAGTTCAAAAATGGATGAGATAAGTTATAAACGTACGAGAGTAAGAGTCAAATAAACAAAAAACAAATACATAGATGAAACAGGGTGTATAACTTACATCTCAAGAAATAAATATAACAATATTAAAAGAACAAATAAGTAAGCACACTGGCGGGGAGGAGATAAGAATTGAGAAAATATGAATGGAAAAAAGAATTGAAAAATAAATAAAAAACTTTGGGCAAAAAATAATTACAACACATTGATAAACAGTGGATATTTAGTCACGAAAAGCAAGCGATAAAAATAATCTAAAAAAAGTTTAAAAAATAGTTGTTTGGTGTTTAGGAAGGGTTGTATCTTTGCGTTCCCTTTCGCACGAAGGTGTAGATAAGAGGGGAGAAGATATTTGACAAGTTGGGGA
>JALSTN010000200.1 GCA_026983735.1 Saprospiraceae bacterium
CAAAAACGAGAAAATGACCTTGTTTTGGCTTCTTTCGGGAGAGGTTTTTTTGTCTTGGATGATTATTCGCCACTTAGACATTTGAAAGTGGCTTCTCAGGATTCATTTTATCTCTTTAAGCCGAGACCAAGTTACCAGTATGAGGAGGATACTCCGTTGGGACTACCGGGTAAAGCTTTCCAAGGAGATGGACTTTATGCAGGTGAAAATCTAGGTCCTGTGGCCCTATTTACCTATTCGGTTAAGCGCGGATATACCTCTCTTAAAGCTCAGCGAAAAAAGAGAGAAGAAGAAGCGATTAAGTCTTGGAAGGATACCCCTTTCCCTGCTTATGATGCCTATAAAAATGAAGTAGAGGAAGTCGCACCACAATTGTATGCTGTAGTAACAGATGATTTAGGTGGGCGTATAGCCAAAGTCCCCTGTAACATAACTAAAGGCGTCCAAAGAGTTCGATGGGATATGAGGTTCCCGTCAAAACAGGCCGTTTCACTACGATCCTATGATAAGTCGAATCCCTTTAATCCACCTCCAAGAGGGCATTTGGTGCCGGCGGGGTTGTATCATGTACAACTGTTCCTGTTGAAAGAGGGGCATTGGAGACCGGTATCTCAAAAGCAGGCGTTCGAAGTTAAGCGGATCGATACTCCCGCAATCCCAATACCTAACGTGCAAAATTCTGTACAATTTAAAACGGATCTTGCAGAAATCGTAAGAATGACGGGTGCCTTGACAGGAAAATTCAAAGAAGCAGGGCAAACGATGAAGTATATCTCTAAAGCATTGGATCAAGGATTGGTGCAGGATACAAGCATTCTGATGAAGTGGAGTGCATTGCAGAAAAGGCAAAAGGATTTACAGCGTGCCCTTTATGGTGATGGATTGAAAAGAAAGCTCGATTTGCCTACTCCGATGTCGCCCCTCCAACGACTCGGTATGTTGAGATGGGGACAAGGGGGATACAATGGGACCCCTTTGACAACCCATCGTCAGTCCTTGGAAATTCTTAAAGAACAAATCCCCGTATTATTGTCCCAAGTTAGAGCATTTGGCGAAGAGGTAAATACCCTCAATTCCGCGTTGGAGAAGGAAAAATTACCTTATACGCCGGGAAGGAATTAAAAAAAGCTGGGCAACATTTATTTTAGTTATTGTGTAGTTAGGATAGGGTGGGAAGCCCAATAAACGACTTGTAAATTGCTATTATAATTATTAACCATTAAATCTATCTTAGTATGAAAATTATTAAAACCTGTTTAGCTATTTTATTTATTGGTTTTTGGGTGACCCCGACAATGTTCGCCGTAAATAGCTCTTTTTCTCCTAAGGAAAAATTGTTGAGGAGTGAGATAACTCAATTATATGGGGTGCCATTTCATACCAGCAAAACATTCACCGTGAATGATTTGATGAGCTTGTCTCCCGATGAATTCTCTAATTCATTTGAGCTCCCAATGACATGGAAGCAAAAATTAGCCTATAGAATGGCACAAACTGAAGTCAGCTATAAAATGAGTAAGGGAGAGTATAATTTGGCGAGTATGCCTTCCCAGACCTCTGGATTTTCGTTTATCGGCTTTCTACTTGGGTTTTTCTTACCCTTAATCGGTGTGTTGCTCGCATGGATATTCTGGGGAAGAAAAGGATTGATCAGTTCTTTGTATGGCATGTTATTTTCATTTATTCTATTCATCGTCGGCTATAGAGTCCACAAATAGAATTTTGAGAGAGCCATCTGAATAGAGCAGTATTCTCGGAGAAGTTCTATTAGAGGTATTTGGTCGAGGATATCTTCCCATTGGTCTTTTATACTGAGAGGGTATAGAAACGCGTTTTACCTTTGTGTGTAAAATGTGAAAGGATGAAGTACAGCTTATTGGTCATTTTAATGGCTCTGACATTGCCAGCTTTTGTCTCCGGACAGAAATATACCGTTAGTGGATATGTCAAAGATGCTCAGACAGGAGAAACATTAATCGGAGCGAATGTGTTCGATGCATCCGATCCTTCTCTGGGGACATCTGCTAATGACTACGGTTTTTATTCCCTTCGACTAGTTCCGGGATCGCATACCCTCCGAATTTCCTATTTGGGATATCAAGATAAGGAGATACAGATCGACCTTGAAAAGAATGTAAGAATCAATATAGAACTCGCATCCGGGGTACAAATAAAAGAAGTGCTTGTAAAGGCCCAAAAAAAGGATGCTAATATCACTAGAACCGAAATGGGAGTTGTCGACCTTCCGATGAATGAAATTAAGGCACTCCCGGTTCTAATGGGTGAAACGGATATATTGAAAGTTATCCAACTCTTGCCAGGGGTATCTTCGGCAGGAGAGGGGAGTACCGGACTCTACGTTAGGG
>JALSTN010000201.1 GCA_026983735.1 Saprospiraceae bacterium
AAGGTGCCATAACGAATAGCAGCATGTTCCTCCCGTAGAAGTATAGATACTGTGGTCAAAGCAAATAAATTCTCCAAGAGATGATTGGCCATGAGATGCCATTCAATACGGTGCCCTAGGTAATCATATTGCTGCTTTATCCAACCATTAATCACCTCGTCGTCTACCTTATTTCGAATCACAAAACGGACGATGTTCATCAATCGAAGAGACAATGGCCAAGATTCCATCCCTTCTTTTAAACCGGAATAGCTTCGCATACTGTCCATTAAAGAAAGTCCTACATCTTTGGTCATGCCCTCTTGATTGAGGTAATCCATGGCACATAAATGATACAACCAGAGCTTTCCTTGCCCTCCATCATTCCAATCGATCTCGCCAATATAATCCTTGCAAATATTGAGCAAGTTAAAGGTGCCGGGTGGAGTATAAACATCCTTGACTAAAAGGTCTTCCACCCGCTCCGGTAAAGGGGTCAATGTAAGTTTCTCCTGTAGTCTACTCTCCAGCTTCCTAGGGTATAGAACGTATTTCAAACGGTAAAACACCTGCTGCCAACGCAAGTATTTTAATGTATGAAAATAAAGGGATAAGGTTCGATACACTTTGATCATTGTGATGGATTACCAAATATCAAAAGTTGTAATAGAGTTAGATTTAACAGCCCAGATATTAGCCCCATATTAATTCCATTGAACTTTGGTGACCCCTTTGCATTTCTCCAACTGTATTTTATCTCGACTTCCTCTTACCTGTACACCCTGAATAGCTCGAAAGTCAAGTCCTTTGAGCTCGAGTTTTCCTTTGGATTGTAAGGTGCGTATCCCATGGACAAGACGCAGGGGATCCTCTGATCCTGAGAATCGCACATCCTCTATTTTGACGCTTCCGGCTTCAGGATAAACCAGTATCTCAAAAACCGATCTATTGTTCTTCACTACCCCATTTTTAAGGACGATGTTTTTGCCTTTCAAGCGTAGGGGATATTGGACAATCGAGGGCAACCCGGAGATGGTGAAGCCATCAATAACCGCTTCTTTTACAGGTCCACCTATCTGAATACCCAGTCGGCTCAAAGGTCCCCCTTTTACTTGCAAGTCCCTAATATGAATATCGGTCAATCCATCTAGCATTCCCTTTCCACAATTCTCGATACGTATATCTTCCCCTACAAATCGACCATAACCTCTTAGATTCAATGCGACTCCTTTATTGTTTTTCAAGGACATGTTCTTAGCCACGATCACATGCCCCCTATTTTCTACATTGATAAAAAATCCATGATTATCTGACCCTTCCACGCTTACATCTTCCATATCAATATCCCAATGTCCAGCAGTTTTAATCCCATATTGAGAATGAAAGGAGCTGACATGTTTCACAATAGCCCTCCAGGCATAGCCGGAATAGGGCTTACCCGATTGATCTTTGGGACCACTAAAATCAATAGAATACCCCTTGTCTTCCTTCGACTCAAATCCATCAATCAAGACCGTTCCCACTTCTTTGGGATGACTATAATTGATCAATGCGATCCCATGTAGTCCGCTATTCTCCGTACGGATATTGTAAAATTCGTTGTGCATGGCCTGACTGTAGATTGCATTCCACCCTACGTTTTTTACGGTAGCATTTCTTAAGATTAGGCGCTCTACCTTTGTGCCTTTATGGTCGAGCACTATCAATCCTGAGTTATTAATCTTATGCTTGCCCCTATTGCCCTCAATGCTCAATCCATCCCATTCTATGAATGGAATATCCCCTCGCTTAGCCTCTACGCTTACGACAGCAGGTTTGATATAATCTGTCGGTTGGTCCGGCGCCACTACGAAAATCGCTCCTTTGGCAAAACGGATTCTACGGGGGGTTCCCTGCTCTGTTATAAGCAATATCGCCCCTGCTTCGGTCTTGGTTTTTAGTACATACTCCCCCTTGGGGAAGTACAAGTTGTGGCCTGATTGGAATGCGATTTGAATGGCGGGTTGATCATTGGTTTTGCCATCCCCTTTGGCGCCATACCGCTTAATATTTACGAATTCATCTGACCTAGCTAAATCCGGTTGATAGATGCTGGGAGCACAGCTGAACAATAGTTGGAACAAGAATATCATCGAGATATAAGACGCTATCCGCATAACAATTGACTTAGTTTTAATACAGCACCTTCTATGCTGCATTTCTCTAATAACGTTTCAAAAGCTCTCTGGGTATGCATCTTCAGCATAGAAGGGTCTTTAAGATAATTGGATAAGGCAATGCGTATCCTATCCGGACTTCCCGGTTCTATTAAAAACCCATTCCACCCCTCTTGAATAATGTCAGACACCGCCCCCACATCTGAGGCAATAATTGCACAATGGGAAGCGATTCCCTCCAGCAATACATTAGGTAATCCCTCTCTGTAGGAGGGAATAACAAGTACATCCGCCTCTTTTAACAACGTTCGCTTTTCTTCTCCTACCACCCATCCATAACAGGTTACCTCGCTCCATAAATCCCTTTCCGTTAAGGTTTTTTCTAACTGAGAATAGTCCCCGCCACCACCGGCGATATGCCAGTGTACGGGCTCATTTCTCATCTTTTCCATCACCGGAATCAAATCAAAGATTCCTTTGTTTTTTACCACCCATCCCAGAAATAAAACCTGGAGACCCTGTGTTGATTTTCTCCCTTTAGAGTCGTAGGGTTTGGGGTCAATCCAATTGTGTATGATGACGAGTTTTTCATATCTGATTCCGAATTGGGTATGAAAAAAATCCTGCCAATATTTGCCCTGACAAATGATGTAGTCACTTTTCTTTAAAATGTATCCCGCTAGTATTTTGAAATAGTTGGAATTTTTGATATTGTCCATTAAAAATCCGGATCGAGGAGCAATGATAGTTCTTTTCCCGAGAGCCTTGGAGAGGACAAGCAACATGCCTTTTTCTAAAAACCCAAATCCATAAGGACTGAATGCCAATACCGTGTCTATATCCTTTGTTGCGATAATTCTCATAAACTTGAGGAACCGGAGAAAAGCGTAAAATGCTCTTTTTATAAAGGAGCGTTTTGAAAGCGTATCCGCAGTAGTATCTAAGAGATGAAAGTGACATTTGTCCTTCAAATCCGAATGGATAATCGAGTGTCCGGCAAACATCTGTCCTCCCACATGACCCGCTGCATTTACCTGTTTGAACGACCCTATGAATAGAACATTTTTCTTCTGCTTCACCTACAACTGCGCTTTGTATTCCTCTAACCAAATACTCAAATTCATCAACTTCCAGAGAATAAAACCATGATTTCTTATCGAGCTGCAATGCTCCTCTACCAACTGATCGATATACCCATAGTCCAACAAACCCAATGACTGAATGTAAGTAGAGTATATCCGGCTTTTCATATACTCGAACAACGGTCCCTTCAACCAATTCTCATAGGGTACTCCAAACCCCTTCTTTGGCCCATATAATACATTTCGTGGAACAATATCCTCAAGCGCCTTTTTTAATAAATACTTTTTTACTCCTCTTTTTACCTTTAGATGTGCGGGCAAGCCCATGGCATACTCTGCCAAGATATTATCCAAAAAGGGAACTCTTACTTCTACTCCATTGGCCATCGTACTCTTATCCACTTTCTCTAGAAATTGAAAGGGAAGGATAATCTGGGTATCCAGCCAAAGTAGTTTTTGAGTTTTACTCCCCAGTCCATCCATTCTCGCTGTAACCTCCTGATAATAAGAGAATGGATTCGTCTCCAAGACTTTTTGGCGATACGGGGTACGCAATACTGCCGAAGGGCTCTTTTCTTCTGATTCTATCGTCAGCAACTTAGCAAAAAATTTGCCTTCCTCTCTCTCGCGAAAAACGGAACCAAAACGATCGACCTTCTGCCGTATTTTAGATATTGGAATCCAATCAGAAACCTTTCCTGCAACATAGAGTCCCATCTTGTAGAAATGATAATTATGGGTGATAGAATACCGTGGATACCCCCCAAACAATTCATCCCCCCCATCTCCCTGCAATATCACCGTACAAGCATCCCTTACTTCACCGGTCAATAGGTACAATGGGATATTTGCTGCGTCACTGAAGGGCTCATCGTGATGTCGGACCATCTTTTCGATGATCGTAGGCATATCTTCCCCTTTTATCATCAACTCATGATGTTCTGTATGATACCGAGCCGCTATTTTTTTAGCCAATGGCAACTCATTGTGCCCACCGTCAAAATCAAATCCTGCAGAATAAGTCTTTAGCTTAGATCCGTAATGCTTAGACGCAAATGCAGTGATCGCAGAAGAGTCAATCCCACCACTTAAGAAAACACCGACCGGAACATCGCTCATCAACTGTCGTCGGACAGCTTGTTCCAACAGGGTTCTCACCTGCAGGACAGCCGCTCGTTCCTTTGTATTCTTACGCAATTCAATATCCCTTTCCGGCTTCCAAAAATAGGACATTTCTATATTCCCATCGCGTCCTATCCGGAAGATCTGCCCTGGCATGAGCTTATAGATCCCCTTGAATAAGGTTCTATCTCCCAAGGCATATCCGTAGTATAAAAACTCATGAAGTCCTTGATATTCTATTCGGGGAGAGCCCCTCTGCGTACTCAAAATACCTTTAATCTCGGAAGAAAAAATAAGCTGATCCTCCTTCAGGGTATAATACAACGGTTTAACTCCAAAACGATCTCTAGCCAGCAATACCTTACCTTCCTTTCGATTATAAATAGCAAGAGAAAAAATACCGTTTAGTTTTGGGAACAGTGCATCCCCCCATTCCAAATATCCAAATAGTACCGTTTCTGTATCTGACCTACCTTTATAGATATATCCTTTCTGTATCAATTGCTCCCTTAATTCAAGGTGATTATAAATCTCTCCATTCATAACCACTGCGATCTCTCCTTCTTCACTCACCATGGGCTGATGACCGGTAATACTTAGATCAACAATACTTAAACGACGATGTCCTAACCCTACCCAATCTGTATTGAATACCCCTTTATCGTCCGGTCCCCTGTGTTGAAGAGTATCGCACATTCCTCTCAGAAGCACTCGCCTCGGTGCTTCCGGCCGTTCAACAAAATCGACTATACCACAAATGCCACACATGATTCTAATTAATTTTTTCTATTTTTCCTATTCTACGATACAGATCCTAGACCCATACAGCGCTTACCGATTAAATGAACATTTTTTTCCTTGTCAAACCGCATCTATTAACTGACGATAAGAGGCGACCATAGTATCTACATCGAAATTTTGCTGAGCGAAAGACTTGGCATGAGCTCCCATTTGATTTCTTTCATCCTCAGACAAAGAACGAAGCTCCATTATCCGAGCCGCCAATGATTCGGGCCGCTCCGGATCAAATAAATATCCCGAATATCCATTCTTGATGATCAGAGGATGATCCAGTACCTCGCTAACTATACATATTGCCCCGTGATACATCGCTTCACAGACGACATTCGGCAATCCCTCCGTTGTGGAAGCAAGTAGGAGCGCTGAGCAGTTTTTGTAATAGGAATAAATATTATGGGTGGGAGGCCGCCAGGTCCAGTTATCCTCCAATCCTCGCTGTTTAATCAAGGTATCCATTTGTTCGGCATAAGCTTTTCTCTCTGCAATTTTGGGCATTCTTTGCCCGATCCACGTCACATGACACTCGATTCCCTGCGCTTTGAGTTGGGCCAAAGCTTCGATAACAACCAGACCATTTTTTAATGGGCCGACGCTCGCCACGACAAGTAAATCCATCGGTCCAATCTCCATACCTGGATCCTTCTCTGCTAAATTATAAGGCAAGACCCCATTGTAAATCGTGGACCACTTATGCGCAGAGAATGGATATCTCTCCTGCCATCTCCTACGCTCATGCACCGAATTAGCGACGATATGATCCGCTGTTTTGTTTACCCACTCTAATAGTTTTAAACGCATCTTACCCAGTTGATCAAACTGTGTCATGGATCGGTATGAAATGGTGACATGGGGACGATACTTTGAAAGCCGTTTGGCAAGGGTCACATAAAAATTGGGCGTGGTCAGAAAAGAAATAACCCTATCGTACTTTTCCTTTTCATACAATCTCTTTAGTGCCCATATCACAGATATACCCAACTTCTCGCGCTTCGGATGAATATGTAATCTTACCCCTAGATCCTCCAATCTCCATCCATAAAATAAGTCTTCGTAATACATAAAAACTTCTACCTGATATCCTAAGTGATACAGCCCCTTGGCGAGTAAAGACAGTTGGTTTTGCGCCCCACCCGATGTCAAATTGTCAATTACCAAAAGTACCTTTCTCCTAGTAGGTTCACTCATACTGCATACCTGTTCTTTGTATTCGAGAGTGGATCACCGCTAAAAACACCCCCCATAGGGATATAATAAACTTCTGCGAGTACATGCCATGGGAGGAAAAAGAATTTATAGCAATTGCCACCCCAAATAACGTCAAAATAATACCCTCCGGCCCCCTGATATACCCTCCTCCAAATAGAAAAAGCAGCACGATCATAATATACATCAACAAGGGAAGTATCCCTGCTTCTCCGATAATCTTTAGATACATATTGTGCACCCCGTGCTCGCGACTTGTCGCAAACATACCTCCTTTTGAAAAAGTGTGTAACCCATAACCTGTCAACGGTCTTCGTCGGATAAGACGGATTGCATCCTGAAAAATACCTGCTCTAAGGGCAGTAGTCTTATTATCAAACTGCTGCTTCACGACCAACTTGCCTATCGCATCTATACGCTTGCGTTGTCCGGTATCCAAACTATTGTAGTACGGAAGAGCAAAATAAAAATAGCTCAAATACAATCCGATAACTAATGAAATTAACAGTGCCCAATGCCTACGATAAAGACGTATCCCGCGTCGGTTGATGCCTGAGATGAGTAGATATCCCATAAAGATCATCATGACAAAGACCTGTAAGATAATGGCCGTCCGGCTAAAAGATACTATCGCCCCATAAAAAGACAGTCCCATCACTACAACAAAGAATAAATTACTCATCCTCCCTCTCATATATAGCCAACAAGCCAGAATAAAAGTCAAATTCGCCTGCATCCCCGTCTCATTCGGATTGCCGAAAAATCCCAGTGCACGTGAATTTTTATAGCCTTGATACAACACCTTCCTCAATCCCAAATAATCTTCACTGATACCAGCTATTAATGTTACAAAAAAAATAATAAAGAACAGATAGAGCAAGCTGTCCATCTTGTTACTTCTAAGAGCATCGATCACTATGAGGTAATACGTCCCCACAAGTATCAAAGAAGTCAATAACTGCCTGTTGCCTACCTTTGCATCCTGCAATGTAAAGTTTCCTTCCTCCATATACCAAAGACCGGATGACCAGGCAATCCCCCAATACAATACAATCATCAAAGTAAAACTCCCCATGACAACACCTAAATCCTGCCTTCTCAGCGGCGTAGTCAACATTAGCCCCACAGCGCAAATCAACATCAAAGGAGAACCCAAATTGTTTATTCCTGTCAAACTTCCCAATATTCCGTTAAAATTGGCAAAGACTAAAAGGGAAAGCAAGAAGAGAAAAAACATCCTCAGATATGGGATAACATCTCTGCCCTTGGTATCTACGTGTATATTTTTATGTTGATGTATGACCTGCATAATTCCTTTATGTCTCCAAAATTTCCTCTAACAATTTATTGACATTTCGACCAATACTTGAAATAGAATACTCCTTGATATCCCCGATCGTAAAGCCCGATAAATAATCGACATCCAATAGCGTTTCTAACCGTTTTGAGATATCTTTCGGCCGATGTGGAGCAACTTCCCCCAACTCGCATTTTTTTATAATTTCAGCCGTACTTCCTCCTCCAATGAAAAGAATGGGTTTCCCGACCCTCATATAGTCGAATAACTTGGCAGGGATAAATACATCATTGGAAGGATGCTTCCCATTTAGGAGAAGTAAAACATCAGCTTTTTGCATCATTTCCAAAGACTTACTATAGCTGATTTCCTGATAAAACTCGATGTTATCAAGGATACCCAATGCTTCGGCATATTTTCTAATTCTAGTGTAATTATTACTGCCGGCAAATACAATTTTTACTTTATTTGGGTGCTTTTGCCCCTTTTTCCACGATGAAAATCCCTCCAAAAAGGTAAACGGCTGCCTGTCGCCATAAAACGAACCCGTATAGGTGATTGTTATCTCTTCCCGTCCTGTCTCCTTCTCCTTTGGAGAAGGGCTGTCCGCGAGAGGAACAAAGGCATTGGTAATGACCTTTACTTTATGCTTTACAGACGGATAATGCATTTCAAAAAGCCGTCGGGATCCTTCACTAGTGACAAGGACTCGATCTGCATATCCAAGCATCCATTTTTCGACTTTTTGCTCGAGCCATTTTCGCATTCTTCCATGGCGATACATGGGACTGATCGTCCATGGATCCCGAAAGTCTAAAATCAGCTTAGCGCCCGTCCTTTTCTTAGCTAAAACACCTGCTATTCCGCTACTAAAAGGAGACATAGATACCCATATTACTTTTCTCTCTGAAGGGTGTTTTTCTACATCCTTTATTATTTTACGGCGGGTTAATCCACTCCATAGGATGGCTATATCGGGTATCATAATAATCCGGCCCAATCTCCGAATCCCTCTCGCCATAAATCCGGATGGGTTTCGATGCACCAATGCAGTGAAGACACGATCCCATAGCGGACTCAAGCGGATCAACTTTATATTTTCATTTCCTATTTGGTGCGTCAATTGGTTGTCATAACGGCCTTCATAATAATGAGATGAAGCATAAATTGAGCATTCCCATACACTTGACAGTTCATTTGCAAGCTTGAGAATCCGATGTCCACCAATCGCATTGGAAGGAGGAAAATAGTACGACAAAAAGAATAGACTTCCCTTCAAATTTCAAGCACCTTTTGATAGATCTTTTCCAACTGTTCTCCTACTGCTCGGTATGAAAATTTTTTGTGGACTTCCCTTTGGATTTTATCCAGATCTAATCCATGCGTACCTCTCAACATTTTTATCATCCCCGTTTTGATTTGCTCGATATTACCCACATCGACAAGTATACCGTGTTTTTCATCGGGGACAATCCCGGGTATACCGCCCACCCTCGTAGTGAGGACAGGCGTACCACAGGCCATTGCTTCCAGCAAGACGCAACCAAATGTCTCAAAAGAGCTAGGGAAAACAAATCCGGAGGTCTGTTGTAATTCATGTCCAATCTCCAGTTTTGGCAAAAACCCTTTAAATTGAAAGCTTTCTGAAGGTAGCATACTTTGTGCTTTATCGATATAATACTTTGCACCGGGACCATCACCAATAAGTATCAATTGCGCCGATGGTTCTTCCTTCAATACCAGAGAGAATGCTGCCAAAATATCATCTACCCTCTTTTGTTGAGTAAATCCGGATACATGCACTAATGTTTTTTCTCTTTTGAGGGTTGACGGATAAAAGAGTTTGGGGTCATAAACATTGGGTAGCCATCTAACAGTACTCTCCAGGCCGATTTTTCTATATTCTCCTTCCGCATTATAATGAGCAGGTAAGACAGCAGAGGCTGATTTGAACGCCCTCTTGTAGAATTTTTTCTCCAAAAAGGTCAGTCGATTCCCCGTTACTTTCGTCCAGTGCTGGGATATCACGTAAGGGATGTTATGTTTTCTGGCATAGTACCCGACGACCCAGCTATTATCGTCTTGGGCGTGTAGAATATCAGGCCTACCTATTTCCTCAATAACTTTACCTATCGCTCTGTACAATTGTATCTGCCAGGTAATAAAAGACGTCTTTGGAACAGGGGACCGTCCGATGGTCACTTCGATAGTAGATACCCCTTCCTCTTCGTAATGCTGCCATTTCATACCCGGCCACCTCCTATCCAAATCTGTCTTTAAATAAAGTACGGTAACATCTACATAGGACTTCATAGCCATCACATGCTCTCGATTGAACACTCCTGAGACCGTCCGGCTATCTGCACTGGGATACCACAATGGAATGTATAAAACTTTAATCTTCTTCCGGCTCAATAGGTATTTTTTTAATGCGTGAGGATATTGGCCATCCAACGTGCTACTCTTTCGGATGCCTTTCCATCTTGGTATTGGACATAATTATCCACTAGCTCTTTCCGTAAGCCCTTGCCTGAATCCGGATCTTCCAATGCATGGGCAACTTCCCGCTCTGTTTCTTCAGCAGTACGTGTGATGGGCACCCATTGATTTTGAAGAATGGGCTTAAAATGCCGGGCAAGGGTATAACGATCAAATTGAGCCGCAGCGTGCTCAGGTTGTAGTGTAGAATATACAGGCACTACTACAGGGGTATCCATGATCGCAGCTTCAATCGTCCAACTCGATCCCGGAGTGATAATGACATCTGCATGTTTGAGAATATTGATCTGAAGTCTATAATCCTCCTTATCGGTATACCATCCGATACCCGGAAGATATCCTCCATATGAAAAGCGAATATCCGGATATCGCGCCTTCAAAGGCTCAAAATCAATCCTGCGACTTAGAGGATGTAATCTGATAAGCAGCTGAGTATTTTTTAAGGCGGGATTACGCTCCATCCACCCTTCGATCTCATGGACCAACCAGGTCTCATCTCTACCGTAGTACTCCATATTATAAACACCACTTGTGGCATATACTATCCATCGTTTTTGCGGATCCATACCGAGCTGCATCCCCGTTTTTTCTCGAGCATCCCACCATCTTTCCTGATAGAATGGATCAAAACTCACCGGCCCGTTAATGGTCACCTGTTCGGGTCTGTATCCATTCATTTGTAGGGCTTCCTCATAGTTGATCCTATTCCATACGGAGAGGTGGTCTGCCCATTGAGTAATGCGCTTGCGAAGGTTATCCCAACTGTTGACAATCCCCAATGTGGGAATACCATATCGTACTGCTGCCAT
>JALSTN010000202.1 GCA_026983735.1 Saprospiraceae bacterium
AATTGACTGAATGAATATTTTACCGTTCGCCATGGATTTGATATAGTACCGTCATTATTGTTATCTCCATTAGGGGCCACAAAGAAAGTCCCGGCATATCCAATTAATGGAAACAAAACAATGAGGAAGACTCTAAATACTAAGTTCAAAGCTGCATTTTTATACGATTATTTAAGTGCTTATGCAAAGGTAGAAATTAATATGGTCAGGCTATAGATTTAAGTAGTATATTTAAGTTGATACCCCTCAAGAATAATTCTGTGTAACCAGCTGATAGTTCGGACCTCCACCTTCATTCTTCATCTCCAACGGTTCCTACTCGTACTCACCCCCCCCCAATTGTACGATACCTTATCTGAACTCCGATGAAGTGATGGGTCTTTTGTCGGCAATTTCGGCAGGGTGATAAGGCACTTCGAATTAGCAATCATAGAAATAATGCCAAATAATATGATGCACTATTTCATAATAACAGATATATATATTGGATATGAAATATATTTTATAAAAAATCAATAATTGTGTAAAACAAGTAGTATATTGCGAATTCCTTCCTTTCATTTCATTCATTTTTTCTTTCATTCCAAATAATTAATTATGAAATACCTTCAACTATTTACATTCCTCTTGCTGTCCTATATTAACTGTATTGCTCAAAGCCTCGAACAAGTTTACCCTAGTTACGATGTAAGTCATTTGGAGTATTTTGACATGAATGACAATGGAATTGGATATGCCATTGGTCAGTGTGATGTTTTTTATGTGTCTGTGGATGGAGGTGAAAATTGGGAAATAAAACAATTACCGGCAGAAACAAACTTTAATTCTAAGGTACTCAATTTGTCGGGTAATCTTAATTCTGAAGTTATTTATTTGACGAATTCAAAATTGTTTATATCCAAAGATTATGGTGATAATTGGGATGTAATCAATACAAATATCGATCCCGCCAAAACAGGTAGCTATGCGAGTATGGAGATAGCCTCCAATGGAGATATATTGGTTAATACTTTTAAAGGGCTGGTTCTCAAAAGTAGAGATAAGGGTAATACTTGGACATCGATTGATGTTGGTGCTATGGCTAGATTGAAGCAATTGAGTGTAGTTAAAGGAGGGCATGTATGGGCCTGTGATAGTAAGTCCACCATTTATCATTCTCAAGATGACGGAGATACTTGGGCGACTACATATACTCACAAGGAAAGAATATTAAAGCTCCAGTTCATTAGTGAAAAAGTTGGCTTTTTAGTCGATTTGAAGAGCAAAATGTATAAAACTACAGACGGGGGTAAGAATTGGTCACCCCATATGGAAGATGCTACTCTGATTACCTCCCAAATGTTTATTAGAAGCGAGAATGAATATTGGTTCAATAATAACTTGGCAATCTACATAACACCGGATGCCGGATCAAATTGGGTGAATTCCTCACCTCAGAAGAATTTTGATGTCTTTTCGAGGTATATTCATTTCCATGGGAATGAAGTATGGGTAATTGGATCCAATAATGTCATTATGAGAACATTAGATAATGGGCTAACTTGGACGCTTATGAATGGGCTAAATCCCTATGATTTAAACAGTGCCATTGTGGACCAAGATGAAATAATTGCAGTGGGAAATAATGGATATTTACTTTCGTCAGAAGACGGTGGTGTGAGTTGGAAGCAGGAAAACATTGGATCTATCAAAATTAATGATATTGAGAAGATGGATTCTCAATCGCTGATTTTGGCTACCCAGGGCGGACTGAAGCAGTTTAAAATGGGAGGAGCATTGGAAAGTACCAATGTCACCTCTGCGATTATTGTTCTTAAGACCGATCCTATTTCGAAAAGAATGCTTGCTTTATCGCAAAGATCTCCATGTGAGCTGTGGGGGTCAGATGATAGGGGGGCCACCTGGGAGAAAATTAAAGAATTTCCCTTTAGTGGCAGACAGTTAATGATATTATCTAAGACAAATTATTTGATTTTGGGGGGTAGAACTGATTTAATGGGCACATTGGATGGTGGTGAAACCTGGACTAAAATTGAAGTACCAAATGCCAGCTATATAAGTGACATATCCGGCTATGAAGAAAATAAGCTTCTCGTCCTGAATGCGGGTATGTTGACATTTTCAGATGACTTTGGAAAAACATTTTCAAAAACATTTTCAGTTCCCAGAGTTGCGACTATAAAAATGAACTTTTTAGATTCTAAAATTGGATATATCCTTGGAGACAAGGGATTTGAATCTGAGCTATATGAGACCACAGATGGTGGAGAAAAATGGCATTTGATTTCAAGGCTGTGCTCTCGAGGAAAAAAAATAATTTTGAATCCGGAAAGAAATACAATGTGGATTCCAGCTCAAGGAGGATCCATCTATAGATTGGAAGACCATCGGATTGGAACAATAGCTATACCTCATTCCAATATCAAGGAATTAACCGCTTTTCCCAACCCGTCATCAGGAGCTTTTAGCTTATTAGATACTGAAAATACAATAACCGATGCCCGCTTGGTGTTGTACAATATTTATGGGAATGTAGTTTGGCGTCAAGCTCATTATAGTTTTAGACATCAAATTAATTTGATGTCGGATAATCTACATGGAATGTATTTACTGGAAATAAAAACGAATGATCACAAAATATACCATACGAAAATAATTATTGAATAAATGAAACGAACATGAATTTTATTAAACATAAATTTCACACAGAGTTTTGTTTAAAAAAATTCATGTGAGAGCGAAGCGGTTCCATATGTGCAGAAAATTTGTAATACATTTACTTTCAATTTATTACAAATTTTTAAAGATATGAAATAAGTCTCTAATTACTCTAACCTGACCTAAGGGGGAGAATAAGCCTATAAAGCAAGTATAGCCACCAATAGGTCTATGTATGGAAAATAGATTCCAAAACCTGCATTAGACTATTTCTTGTAGCTATACTCCTATTGATAGGGTTTAATTTGGGCTATTGTCCCTGTATATTATTTTATATGGCATTAAGCATATACTATTATTTTTATAAACAAATGAACATTATTATTTTATTTTAAAACATATATATATGCGTCAATAATAGTATTACTTTCAGTTTTCACTTTTGTCAATATGCGCTTATAATCATCTCCTTCAAATTCATCTAGTTCGGACCAATGTTCATTTAGTCTATTCGAACTAAATAAAAAACCATTCACTTTTTTGCCTTTTGCATCAAGAGTTATTCCAGGATAACCCATTTCTGTTCCCCAACCCTTTTTATGTAAGACTCCTTTTACACTTGCATTTTCAAATATTCCTCCTATTTTTTTAAGAATATGTTCGTTTGGGCGATTCGGTCCTAAGGTTCCGTACACAAATAATCTTTCTAGCATAATGATTTCAATTCATTTTCAAGTAAAGGTAGGGGTTTTGTGGGGATTATGGGAGGGGGAGGGGGGTAGATTGTAATTATGGGTTTTTGCTGCCCTAAAACTTGGGGGGGCATACCATAGGAGTAAAAAGATTCTAGGATTTTTGGGAATTGCCAAAATAAGGTTTGTTGTGAGTGATGATGGAAATAAAATCTTAAATTGGAACTATTATTAACTATTTTTTGTTAACAACCTTATGAAACTTGACAACTAGAGATTAACCTTTCGCTAAATAAATCTAGAAGTTATGAGGACACAATTTATAACAGACAATAACGGCAATAAACTTGCTGTAATTCTTCCAATTAAGCAATACAATAAAATGATAGAGGAACTGGAAGATTTAGAAGATGTTCGGCTTTATGATGAAGCAAAAAAGAATGATACTGGCGAACGTATTCCTATGGATGAAGCGTTTAAAGCGATTGAAGCCAAACGCAAAAACAAAGAGTAAATGTCTTATTCCGTTGTTTTTAGTAAGCAGGCTCTCAAAAAATTAGAAAATATTAATGAACCGTATTATTCAAATATCAAAACCGCTATTTCAAACCTTACAACGAACCCAAGACCACAAGGCTGTAAAAAACTAAAAGGCAGAGACGGCTACAGAATTAGAATTGGCAACTACCGTGTAATTTATGATGTGTTTGATCATGAACTTATCGTGGATGTCATTGCCCTTGGGCACAGAAAGGATGTTTATTGAAAAAGCGACAGTTTCCTGAGACTTTCGTTTACTCTTTAATTTCCTTTTTTCAGCGGTCCAAGTTCCAGCTCCATTATCTATCCATTCTCCATGTCTTTCATCTGAATCAATTGCATTAATAGGGCTGTTCCAAACTTAGGCATGTGGCGACCATCCTATGTTTGCGGGTGCATCCGCCAGCGGATCCACCCCCCAAAACCTCCCCAGCACCGGATTATAGATTCGGGCGCCGTAGTTGTAGTGGGTGAGATCTCCGAACTCGGTATGTTGGTCGCGCTCGTTGTCGTTGTAGGCGAGGGGTTTTAGCGGCTGCTTTCAGTTGTTAAGGATGTAGTAAAGGTAGGGGTTTTGTAGGGATTATGGGAGGAGGGAGGGAGATTTTTTGTGGGAGGGAGTTATAGTTTAATCGCTATACTCTTGTTTTGTTTATTGGGAAAGTAGAATTACATGAGTCTTGCAATTGGACGAGAAGCAATATGCCGTTTGGGTTTTGTAATAGACTTGAAAGCATGGGGTCTTGTCTTCGTGTAAGGGACAGTTTAGGCGATTGTTCTTGTCTGGCTTGAGGTGGTAGTAGTTGAGGACTTGGGATAAAGTCAGATTTGATTTGATTTCTTCGATTGTCATATCCAAAAGTTTTTTGAAAAAAAATTTCTTCACCTTTTGGGCACAAACTTACACAATCGTTTGAATTAATGCAGGCCAAACGGAGTTGTTTTTGTACAATAGTTTAAATATCTTTGTGTTTAATATTAAACAAACAGCTACTTTTTAACCTATTGGTATGGATTTAGGAAAAAGAATACTCGAATTACGGAAAGAAAAAATGCTTTCAAGAGAAAAGCTTGGTAAGATAATTGGCACCTCTGGTGCCATTATCGGTAGGTATGAACGAAGCGAAAGAACGCCATCCGTCGAGATTGCTCGCAAGATGGCGTTGGCTCTTGATGTGTCTTTGGATTATTTAGTAGGAAACACCGACCTTAAACTTGATTCCGAGATTACTAAGAAAATTGTAGATATTCAAAAACTGCCTGAAAAAGAACGGTCTCACCTCTTCTTTGTGCTTGATAATGTGCTTCAGAATATTAGAACTAAAGTGGCGTTTGCTAAATAAAAAGCTCCGTCCAATAGACTAAGCTTCTTGTTCAGCTCTTATTTTGTACTCAAAGTCACCTTAAAAAAAGGTTCTTTATTGTCAAAATTCACTACTGTAACACATTTCAAAGGAATATACCCCTCATAAGTATTGAACTCCTCTTGCGTAAATGGACAGCAATTAGAATTAAATTCAAAGTCTCTTTTTTGCTGATAATAAACTGTGTCTATAGATACTTCCCCTTTGTAATTAACCTTTGCAGTTTTACCTTTTCCATTTAGATAGACGGTCATACTGTGTATCGAAAATTCATTTCCTTCGGAAAAGTGTTCTTCAATATAATATGATTTTCTTGATCTATTTTCAATTGTTAAAATCTCAAATAGTTTTGACCTATATCTAAATAGTCCTTTTATCTTCTTTTGTATTAAAGGATTCATAATACTGTCAGCACAGCACTTGCCCCCCTCATTCTCTGTTGATTCATTCCATTTGAGATAAAAAGATTCATCAGTATTAAAACTCTTTTTTTCTATATTGCCTGTACATGAGAATGTCAACGTTAATAATATCAATAGTATATATTTCATCTTTAATTAGTTGAAAGCCGCAAACCTGTTCCTGAAACATTGTCAAACGTACTCATAGTGTTACTGTTGCTGAAATTTCTTGTCTTAACAGAAAAGCTATTCATCGAATTCCATAAACCACTAAGAGAAGAATTTGAGGGACGGGTTAAGTTGGGACTAAATTTAAAGCCTTTTATTGGCGAAAGATTCCAATATTTATTCGTACTTGTCAACCCCCCTTGAGTAAAATAACTTGAGGAATTAGTATTTAATTTCATTCCAAAAACTTGAACTCCTGCGTATGTTTGTCGTAAATCATACCCTAATGAAGCACGAATTTCATTTTCCGCTCCGACTGCACTTATTTCAGATGATAGAAATGTATTGGTAATAACATCCCCATCATCTCCCAAATAATTCTCGTAGGGAATTTTATTGCTCCCAGCATAGCTTTCAGCCGAAATATCTGAAAAATGCTGAAATTCATGCCCTAATCCAGTTGTGCAATCACCCCCTATTGAACAATTAGAACTTTCAAAAGTACTTATATTCAAATCTAAATAGATGTTTTTTCCTCCATTCTCATTTCTACCGCCATAATAAACTTCATTACCTCCAGATCCAGCTTGAATAATCAAATTACTATTTGAGGATAAGGCATTCTGAACTAAATCAAATCCTTTCTGGGATGAATTTGCTAAATCCCATAATTGAGCTCTAACTTGTTGTTGATAAGCTTTACTACCGAGTATGATAATATCTTCTGGTGCTGCTCCTGTCGGATCTATAAACCTAATCGGATTATTAAACGTGTAAGAGTATGGACTCCATGCTGCGAACTTTTCCGCAATCGGATCCACCCCAGCAAACCGTCCAATCATCGGCACAAACAACCGCGCCCCGTAAAAATAAACCCCACCTTCCTTCTCAAACTCTTTATTATTGTACAAATAACGAGCTGGTGGGGTGGTGCTGTCGGGGAGGATGCCGGATAATGCCATGCCGAATAGCCTGCCCCGATTATTTCGGGGGATAGTATAGTTTTTTGAATAAAATATCCTCCGGATCTTGCAAGATACCATCCCCATTTTTATCCTCAAACGATACAACGGTATTATTCAGGTGATCGCCAATTCTGTACTGTAGATGCACCTCCCTGTCGTCTTGGTCGATTAGTATTCGGCCTTCGCTGTGTGTGATTCGCTCCAATGAATCGTTCACAAATTGCATTGGACCGGCATAAGTCCTTACCCTTATTCTCTCATCAGAAGAACCAGCGTTAATGGTATCAATTGCCTGGATCCGTTCTCTTCCGTAGAGCCTGTACCGACTTTTCGGTATGTAAAGATAACCAATATTATCAACACCTGTGATATTTTTGGGTTGAGTAATCAAATCACGCTAACACAGTACCTACAGTCCACGTATTAGACAACACTTTTTTTATAAAAAAGGTGTTGTCTAACCTCTTAAGTTCGAACACTAAGACTTTAAGCATGAATCAATTATTATTTAACCAAAAAGTTGCGTTTATTACTTGAACGTTGCCTTAAACCCAAGTAGCGGGGAAATTAAAAATATGCATTTTCAAAACAACCACCAGACTCAAAACCATATCTTCCGAATAACCAGGCAGGCACAACCATATAGTCTAATCTTCTTGGACGTTTTAATGTAACTAATATCCTCATTAAACATCGACCGGGTCCACTCGATGCATAATCTAACTGATAACGTTTATCAGGTGCGGTAAAAATATACAATACCAGCATAGATGAATCCGATGAAATAAATGCACGAGGTCGAGTTGGAAGAGCTAAATTAAGTTCAGGGTTTATAACTACTGGGTTTAAATACTTTTTTCTTTCCCACCTCGAAATGCTCTTCTTATTTAAATATTTGCGACCTATTTCTGCAAGGTGTGAATTTGGCATATCCTCTGGATATTCAGGGTATCCACATATATCTCTAATGTCTATTCCTAAACTATCGGCAAAAACCAATTCATATAAACTATATAAATCCAATGGATTGTGATTAGAAAAATCATAATCGGTAATTTTAAAGTTGGCGTACACCCCACTCATCTTATTGTCGATCTCAACACTTGATGAAACCGTCAAAACATTGGAGCCGCTTTCTCTATAAACTGACACTCCCAATTCCATGCTATTTGATATTGGAAATGGTGTAATAGGAATTTTTCGCTTTTGCAAATACAGGAATGCTACAGCTTCAGAATAGACCTGTGAAGTGTCAAACAATAAAGGTCCTTCTGGAATACGCCTAACTTTACCGCTACAAGGATCTACATCAGACAATATCGTTTGTGATAATGAAATATTTAAAGTAAATATCACCCCAAAAAAACATATAATCGCAACTCTCATCATTTATTTATTTTTTATTTAGATAATAATCATGAGTCCCAGATTTCGTAGGATACACATCCCGATATGTCTTTCGAACACCTTCACCTCTAGCTAGAAAATTTATTTTCTACTTTAGGTAGAATCCAATTATTATGTTCATTTATGTCAGGATCGTCATTTTTCGCATCTGCATTTTCAAATCCCTCATTTAATTTGGGAGAGTAAACGGCTAACCATGCATGACCCATTTCATGCGCTAATTGTGTTGCACTAGTTAAAACGCCTGGAGTATTTTCACCATAATCACCTACCATAACATCAGCATTAGAGTTCCAAAGAATCTGAGATCCCTTTTCTTCAGTAAAAGATCCTTGGTTTGGACCAGTTTCTGAAATTATTATATCAGGTGCATCTTCTCCAACAAAATCCATGATTACATTTCCAGTTGCTTCCTTTGTAGAAACATTTCCAGCTTCTATAGTCTCATGCAAGGAATTTAATGCTTCAAAAACTTGATGCCCAAAATCGACATCTCCTTTATAAGTTGCCCCTGGTGTCCAAACTTGATCCCCAACGATAATATTATCTACACTCCGCCCATCCGGATCAATCAACAAAACCGGATTCCCCAACACATAATTAAACGGGCTCCAGGCTGGGTATTGCTCCGCCAGTGGGTCAACGCCTGCCCACCGTCCAATCATCAGGCGCATACAACCTCGCTCCATAAAACAAAACGCCCCCATTCTCAGAATATTCCTTTTTATTATACAAATATCGTGCGTCAGGTGAAATTGAATCGGGAATAACGCCTTTTAGTTCCATTCCAAAGGGGTAATAAAGTTTTTTGACTAGGATTTCCTCTGGATCTTGCAAGATACCATCCCCATTTTTATCCCTCCCTTCTGCTTTGCAGAAAGAGGCAGGCTCGAACGATACAACGGTATTATTCAGGTGATCGCCAATTCTGGTTATTCTAAAATGGAAAACGACCAACAGGATATTTCTGTTGATGCTCTTATTTATATTGCCAAAAATTTGGATTGACTGTAGATGATATTATCTACTTTGGAGATAAAAACGGTATTCCTCAAGAAATTTCTATGACAGATAAAAAAGCTTTGGAAAAATTACAGCTTATCAATGAGTTGGAAGATGAAGAAAAAAGTATTTTGCTTAAATTAATTGAGACCTTTGTTTCTAAAAAACGATTTAAAGAATATCTATAGAAAAATATAGCTGCTCTTTAGCATAAAAAAAGCCACTCAATGAGTGGCTTTTTGACTATAATTTTAAGAAGGGGTAATAGACTGATTCTAATTGCTTTAAAACAATTTCCAACTTCTTGTTATCTTTAAACTCTAACCAACCATACCTTCCACTTTGCACACCTACGGTTTCATCAAAAGCAATACCTACTTTTAGTACAGTTTTATCTGCCTTCTTTAGATATAAATAACTTTCACAAGTAGCCATATCTCCACCTGAATAAGTGAAATCAAAAGCTTCTTTTATTTGATTTAGAACTTCTTTTTTATTTGTAAACAATACTCTTGAAAATCTTATTTTCTCTTTGCTCGAAAAAACAATATAAAATGAATAATCCTCTTCATTAAAATTATATCCCTCAAACAAAGAAACTCTATCTCCTTGTAACAAATCTATTGAAGAATTATCGGTAGTATTAATCAGCTTATTTTCATTTACAAATGGGAATACACCAAAATAATAGCTAAAAATAAATCCTAAGAGAAAAAGGAATGCAAGAAGTGTCAATCTCTTTTTCATCCTATTATTTTTTTGCAGACAACTCGCCTTTGCGTTCTTCTATCTTACCATTATTCTTTTTGACTAAATTTTCATCTGAAATAACTCCGCCACTGTAGTAGACTGTCACGTCTGTACCATATATTTTCGAGTTTTCATCTAAAATTTCTTGAAATTGCGTTACGTTACTATCCTCAAACCAACCTGGGACAGTTGTTCTACACCCTCCAACTAAATTTACGTGACAACCACCACTAAATGCTCCACTATTAAAATCATCAGGTTCAAAATTTTCACCAGTACCTCCATATCCCACATCTAAATCTCCTGGCGTTGCGTGACCTACATAATAAAAACTTGTTACAGGGTCTTCTTTTCTACTATCACCACCAGTTTTTTCATTTACATAATCCACTATATCGCTTGCATCAGTAACGGCCTTTAATGTAATTCCGTGTTTAGCCGCTTTTTTCGTGTATTTATCAATTTGTTTTTGTGTATAGCCCTGCCCTTCTGTTGGGTCATTATAAACTATCCAAGTTGTTTTTTCTCCTTTTCTTTGATAATGTTTTTGAGATGCTTTTGCTTTATACAATCCATTAACTAAAAAATGACTTTTATTCTTATGCCCTCCTGGCGAACCAGTGACTACAATTCCTTCTCTACCATCAGGGTCAACATAAATTAAAGGACTATTAAAAACAAAAACATATGGTGACCACTGTGGATACTTGCTTGCTAAGGGGTCAACCCCCAAAAACCTCCCCAGTGCCGGGTTATAGATCCGGGCGCCATAGTTGTAGTGGGTGAGATCTCCGAACTCGGCATGTTGGTCGCGCTCTTTGGCGTTGTAGGCGAAGGGGTTTTAGCGGCTGCTTTCAGTTGCTAAGGGAGTAGTAAAGGTAGGGGTTTTGTGGGGATTATGGAAGGGGGAGGGGGATTTTTTTGTGTAGAGGGTTGAAATAGCTTCGGGATGAGTAGGGCAGAACGAGGCGTGATACTAACACTTTATGAAGCGAACT
>JALSTN010000203.1 GCA_026983735.1 Saprospiraceae bacterium
TTCCCCTAGTATGTTTTCCATTTCAGATTGGGTCCAAACATAAAACTTCCCTTCTTCACCGTCACTATCAGCATCCATGGCGCTATAGTATCCTCCTTCTCCATTGGACATTTCTCTATTTAACCACTCGGTGATATTTTGGATTTCAAAAGAATAGTCCCTTTTTAAACAAGAACGAGTAATATCTGCTAAGAGACCTAATAACAATGCATTATCGTAAAGCATCTTTTCAAAATGAGGAACCCCCCAATCTCTCGTAGTGCTATATCTTGTTATTCCTCCACCTATGTGATCATATATGCCTCCCTCTAATATACTGTCTACTGTTTTTACAAGATGGTTTCCACTCCACTGATCTCCTTCCAAAACATAAGCATCCAACAAAAACCTCAAGTCTGCGATAGATGGAAATTTTGGGGCACCCCCAAATCCTCCATACTTTTCATCTTGCCTCGCCCTATACTGCCCAATTAAATGCCTAAATTCTTCCTTCGGCTCATCGTAAACCTTAAAATAATCCTTAGTTACTTGTGGCTGTTGATGTTTTTTAATCGCCCGAATCAACTCCTGTCCAACCTCCTCCACCTTAGATCGATTATTAAAAAACAAATTGGATACATGCTGCAATATTTCCATCCACGAAGGCATACCGTGCTTTCTAACCGGTGGATAGTAGGTTCCTCCATAAAAAGGGAGTAGTTCAGGAGTTAGAAACACATTCAAAGGCCAACCGCCTCTTCCTGTTATGAATTGTACTGCATCCATATACAAACTGTCTACATCCGGGTGCTCTTCTCGATCAACCTTAATATTTATGAAATATTCGTTCATGTAGTTCGCGACAGCCGGATCTTCAAAACTTTCCTTTTCCATTACATGACACCAGTGACATGACGAATAACCGATGCTTACCAATATCGGCTTATCCTCTTCTTTAGCCCGTTTAAACGCTGCTGGGCCCCAGGGGTACCAATCCACCGGATTGTTAGCATGCTGAAGTAGGTAAGGACTTGTTTCAAGTTTTAATCTATTCATCTCTTTTGCTTTATATTAGACTCCAGTTGTACTCGCTGAGGTCTTTAACATTAATGGTTAAATCATGAATTCGAATCTGGACATTCACTTTTACTGGATATCTTTGTTTCTTTCCATATACACATTATACAATATTCTATTGCCTCAAGGAATCTTTACTTCGAATTACAGTATATTTATTGCCTTTGCTAACTTTTTTCTTATCTGTTTGTTCTCTAATCTCCGATGTATACCCTGAATGAGAAGGAGGATACTCCTTAAGTTGTGTCGGTTCGGATAGATTATTGTTCTTGTTAGAACGCTTTCTTCGCGTACTAAATGAACTTTTCTATATAATAAGCATAATTAGAATACAGTTATAGATAGTATCGAATGAAGGAAAATATTTTCTCTATCCATACGCTTCTCTTAAAATAGTTAAAATGACTAAAACATTACTACTTTCTTTTACTGTGGGGATTCTTTCTCCGCTTTATATTACCGCACAGGAGCCTTTATCTCAAATATTCAGATTTGTTAACTTACCTGCTTCTGCCAGAATCTCCGCCTTAGGTGGATATGCCCTTGGCTTTACGGATAAGGATGTATCTTTAGCTATCATGAATCCGGCATCTCTCAGTGGAACTCTACAACATCAAATCAGTTTTCAATCTTCCAAAAGGTTTGGAGACACTAAAGGAGGAGATTTCACCTATGCCAATACTTTTAATACGATTAAGACAACGCTTTGGGGAGGCGTTCACTACATGGATTATGGTAGTTTCACAGGATTAGACGCTATAGGAAATAAAACAGAGGGGTTTACCGCCAAAGAAAACGCCTTCCTTATAGGCGCGACAAGACAACTCCACGCTCATTACTCCCTGGGGGTTGCATTAAAATACATCTCTTCTTCTTTTGAACAGTATCAATCTACCGGTTTGTTGGGGGATGTTGGTGTAATGTATCACGCACCGGATCATACAACTAATGCCTCCCTATTAATTAAAAACATCGGTATTCAAACTTCAACGTATACCGGAACATCTGAAGATTTACCGTTCGAAATACTGGCCGGCCTTTCTAGACGGCTTAAGCATTTACCTTTTATCTACGGACTGACTTACCGCTATTTAAACAGATGGAATTTACTCTATTATAACCCGCAAGAAGAAACGGGATCCATTTTTTCCAATCCTTCTAATGATCAAAATAATACTTTGCTCTTCGTAGATAATTTGGCCAGACACCTAGTGTTTAGCGGCGAATTCTTGCTGGGTAAAAGGGAAAACTTCAGATTGAGAATCGGGTATAACCATATGAGAAGAAAAGACCTGGCACCAAAAGAGTATTTTAACCTGACCGGAGTGTCTTTCGGCTTTGGGTTTAAAGTGTATCACGTTCGTTTAGACTACGGTTATGCCAAGTACCACCAGGGTGGGAATGTGCATCATTTTGGTATAAGTACAGACTTATCTGAATTCTATACCTCCAAAAAGAAGGAAGTTCACACGGGATCCATCGGAGCCAAAGAATAAATCACCGAACTTCCGAAAGAAGCTCGAATTTCATGATTAAAAAATAATGCTAGAGTACAACGAGTCCTTAGCTGCAAAACATTTATAATACCTTTACTAGAAAAATTTACCGCTCTGATATGAATAATGCACATGAAATAGATTATGAAATCTTTGGCCAAGAGCTACAAATGGTCGAAATAACATTGGATCAATACGAAACAACAATAGCTGAACCAGGTAGTTTTATCATGATGGATGAAGGAATTGAAATGAAAACTATGTTCGGAGATGGCTCCAATGAATATGATGGGATTTGGGGAAAAATACTCTCTGCTGGAAAGCGGGTTTTAACCGGCGAAAAGTTGTTTATGACCGCATTCACCAATAGGCTTGAATACCGTCAAAAAGTTACTTTCGCATCTCCTTATCCGGGGAGAATTGTTCCTTTGGACTTAACCCGATACGATGGTAAAATAATCTGCCAAAAAGATGCTTTCTTATGCGCGGCCAAAGGCGTGAGTATCGGCATCGAATTCAGCAAAAGACTCGGAAGAGGGTTTTTCGGGGGGGAAGGTTTTATCATGCAAAAACTGGAAGGAGATGGACTGGCTTTTATGCATGGGGGAGGTATGATAGTAAAAAAAGACTTAGCACTAGATGAACTGTTGCGCATTGATACGGGTTGCCTGATGGGATTCACCCAAGATGTGGATTTTGATATCACCTTTATTCGGGGAGTTAAAAATATTTTTTTTGGTGGGGAAGGTCTATTTTTCGCAACTCTCCGAGGACCCGGTTCCGTCTGGATTCAATCCCTGCCCTTTAGCAAACTCGCTGACCGAATTATCAAGCACGCTCCCAATTATGGTGGATCAAGAAAAGGTGAAGGTTCTGTTCTTGGTGGGTTAGGGGATATTTTATTAGGAGAATAGTTGTTATTAAAGTGTGTAATACCC
This sequence comes from Saprospiraceae bacterium, assembly GCA_026983735.1. Lineage (GTDB taxonomy): Bacteria > Bacteroidota > Bacteroidia > Chitinophagales > Saprospiraceae > JALSTN01. The sequence continues at coordinate 3,491 of JALSTN010000203.1, forward strand.
TGCTTCCTCTGTGTAATGTTTTTCTACATTATACCTAATAATATCTTTAATGGGCTTGGGGGTTGCCTTAAAAATGTCGCTATTTTATGTCTAATTGTATAACCTTGCTATGTAACCTTTACCTTTTTGCGTAGTCTAATTCAACAATACTATTTTGTGTACTGTCAAACCCTTATTCTACACAAATAGATTTATTTGTTTACTTTTGCAATTACTTTCCTTAGAAAGCACTTCTTTTTTGGCTATTTTGAAAAATTTAAATATCGATAGATATGCGTGTACTTCTATTCTTTTTTTCTGTTCTAGGCTTATTGATTATGCTCAATTCCAACAGTGGGGGCCGTGCTGCCGTTAAACGTCAAGGTAATACCGGTGCACCCGGAGATCATTCCCGAGTGTGTAAAAGTTGTCATAGTGGCAATAGAATTCAAGTTGCGATGAGCATCCAACTGATGGATAGTACAAACAAAGTCGTAGATAGTTATCAGCCTGAAACAGAATACACCGTAAGAGTCAAAGTAGAACCTACTGCAGGTGACCCTAAAGCGTTTGGATTTCAGATGGTTTGTCTCAATGCAGAGTTGGGTCAAAATGGCTCAGATATTAAGAATTGGCTTAAAGACCCTGATAAAGTTTACCATATAGCAGATGCTTCCAATGGAAGAACCTATGTAGAACACGATAAACCCAATAGAAAAGGTGGAATCTTCGATGTAAAATGGAAAGCTCCTGCTGCTGGCACTGGTACCCTATCCTTTTATGCTGCAGGAAATGGCGTAAATCTAAATGGCTCGACTACCGGAGATGGAGCTACAAGAACCTCCTTGGAAGTTAAAGAGTCTATACATTCTGCTTCTAGTGATTTGCTTGATAATAATTTGTTCCAATGGAGTGTTTGGCCCAATCCCACTTCCGATATACTGCATGTTGTTCCTTCGAATGACTTAGCAGTCCAAAGCACCCATACTATACGTGCTGAACTTTATAATAGTTACGGCAAGTTAGTGCTGTCCGATCCATTAAAGGTTTCGACCCTTTCCTTATTAAAATTAAGTCCAGGTATTTATTTTATAAAACTATTTGATGAGAAGAAACTGCTTTATACCGGTTCTGTTATAAAGCTACGATAGAGACCTGCATACAGCTTTATTCCCACAAAGGTCATTGTTGCGTTTATTGAAAACTCTTTATTTTTATCAGCTGTTTATCTGGAGGTATAATGTCTGCCTATAACAACCTTAATCCAGCATCCCCCCTGTTTAAACAGGGAATCTAAGGGAAAGTAGTAATTGGAAAGTGTTGTGGTAGTCTATATTTTGCGTTATTCTTCCTTACGTGATGTTCGCTTTTCGGTTTTTGTAATGAAGAGTTAAGTAATGATTTTTAGTTCGTTCATCACTACCTGTTTTATAGGGCAGCATCTACACCTTTTACGACTATATAAAGATAGCACATGGGAATAAATGTATCCGGAAATTCTGTGAAAACCTCGTTTAAACAGCGGGAGCAGTGGTTGGGTCATTCCATTGAGACTTGATTTTACAATGTCCTCTCTCTTTTCGTGACCGCCTATAGATCTTTAATCCCTTAACAGGGCGCGCGCTTGTTCGATATAACTTTAAAACAGCTGAATCAGCATATGATTCCGGGAAAGTTAGCTTATATTATCCACATTTCGAATAACCACAGCTGGTACAACTCAAACATCCTTCCTTATAGGACAATGTACCTTCTGCATTACATTTTGGACAAGCTTCTTTTACTTTTGTACCATCCGGTATAAATTTTTTCAACGCTCGAATAACTCCATTCTTCCATGTATTAATGGCTTCGCTATCCATATGAAGAGCTGAAATAAGATCGACAACAGAAGGCAAAGGCATTCCATGTCTCAATACACCGGATATAAGTTTGGCATAATTCCAATACTCCTTGTTAAAAGAACGAGACAATCCTTCATGGATCACATTGTATCCATCTTTATCTATGAAATGTAAATCGTAACGTGTATTTTTTTGGTCGTCTTTGGTTTTTACTACCCAACACTTTTTATAATTCTTAGGAAGAACAAACGTATCTTCTGCTTCTCCTGTAAATATCTCATAGGGTCTATCCTCCAAAACACCAACAACTGCTATCCACTCTTCTCTGTTGTTCCTAAAGCGAATAATTTCCGCTTCCAATTTTTTGGGTCGTTTTGGAGAGTGATTCACTCCAAATTTAGACTGCTTTTCTTCTTTTTTATCCTCTTTGGCTACTAAAACCCCGGATCTAGAACCATCTCTATATATAGTCATCCCTTTACATCCTGATTTCCATGCAGTTTTATATATCTCATCTACCATTTTCTCGGAAATGTTATTGGGCACATTTACTGTCACACTGATAGAATGGTCCACCCATTTTTGGATGAGTCCTTGCATTTTAACCTTCTGTACCCAGTCGATATCATTGGATGTCGCTTTGTGATAAGGAGACTTCTTAATAATCTCTTGTAGTTGTTCTTCCTCCATTTTCTGAACTTCCCCTACATTGTAGCCATTGACCTCTAACCAATTTAAAAACTTATGATGAAAAACATTGTATTCCTCCCAGTGATCCCCAACCTCATCTGTAAAGGATACCGTTACGTTTGTATCATTGGGGTTTACTTTTCTTCTACGTTTATAGGCGACCATAAATACAGGCTCGATACCTGAAGAAGTCTGAGTCATTAAGCTAGTTGTCCCGGTAGGTGCAATCGTTAATAAAGCAATATTCCGCCTGCCAAACTTGACCATTTCATTGTAAAGGGACTGATCGGCCTCCTTCAGACGAAGAATAAATGGATTTTTACGCTCTCTCTCAAAATCATAAATTGGAAACGGCCCTCGATCTTTGGCTAATTCTACAGAACCTCTGTATACATTAACAGCTAAGCTCTTATGTAGTGCAGTGGAAAATTCGATCGCCTCATCCGTCCCATATCTGAATCCTAAGGCCGCCAACATATCCCCTTCCGCTGTTATACCGATCCCTGTTCTTCGTCCTTGTACTGCTTTTTCTTTTATTTTATCCCACAGATCTCTCTCTGTTCTCTTGATATCCTCCGGTTCCGGATCAGACTCGATTTTTTGTATAATTCGATCTATATGCTCTATCTCCAGATCAATGATATCATCCATCAATCTCTGAGCATAAATAGCGTGCTCTCCAAATAGTTCAAAGTCAAAACTCGCTTTGTCGGTAAAAGGATTATTGACATAACTATACAGATTAATAGCTAATAGTCTACAACTGTCATAAGGACAAAGCGGGATTTCTCCACAGGGATTGGTCGAAACGGTTTTAAAACCCAAATCCGAATAACAATCCGGAATGGACTCTTTAATAACCGTATCCCAGAATAACACGCCAGGCTCTGCAGACTTCCAAGCATTGTGAATAACTTTTTTCCAAATAGAACGCGCTTTTACCTTTTGGGTGAATTTGGGATTTGTTGCGTTGATAGGATATTGTTGTGTGTAGGTTTTGTTATCGATTACGGATTGCATAAATGCATCATCAATCTTTAAGGATACATTAGCTCCGGTAATTTTGCCTAAATCCAACTTTGCATCTATAAAGGCATCCGCATCCGGGTGCTTTGTGGATATCGTAAGCATCAAAGCTCCTCTTCTTCCATCTTGAGCTACCTCGCGTGTAGCATTGGAATAGCGCTCCATAAAGGGAACCACACCTGTAGAAGTTAAAGCACTGTTTTTTACAGGGGATCCCTTAGGACGAATATGACTTAAATCATGCCCTACGCCTCCCCTTCTTTTCATTAACTGTACTTGCTCCTGATCTGTTTTTATAATTCCTCCATATGAATCAGATTCATTACCGATTACAAAACAGTTGGACAAAGAAACAATTTGATGGGGATTCCCTATTCCCGTCATAGGACCTCCTTGAGGCACTAAATATTTAAACCCCTTTAATAATTGAAATATCTTTTCTTCTGATAAAGGATTTTTGTACTTTGATTCTATTCTCGCAAGTTCTCTTGCAAGTCTTCGATGCATATCATCCGGGGTCTTTTCATATAAATTCCCTTCCGAATCCTTTAATGCATATTTATTAATCCATACAGTTGCTGCTAACTCATCCCCTTTAAAGTAGATTTTAGAGGACTCAAATGCCTCATCAAATGTATAGGTCATAGCAGTGGTTGCCCCTGATGTTTTACTCATTTTAGTAGCATCTAATTGTTAATGTAACCCAATATTTCAAGCTGTAGTCAATCGGAATGGGTCCTGTCGCTTTGTTGGTGGCAAAGGTATGAATATATTATAAAATTATGCAATATTATGTTGAAGTTTTTCATATATTTTTTTTCCTTGTGTCTTCATTTATAGTTCATAACTAATCGTTTGCTTATGTATACTATAGCATTTGCTTCTTTTACATATTACTTCATAATGACAAATAATTCGATATAAGATTTAACCCCAATCATGTAGTAGTATTCGTAGCAAGGGGTTTTGGGGCAATAAAAGCAGGTATTTCGACGAGTAGGCTTAGCGGACTATGACGACGAGGCATAATGCTTGGTTTTGAAGTCAAAATGCAACGGAATAGAAGCGCAACCCAACGTTAATGGTAAGTATTAATTTGAAAGGTAAGCATGGATAAAAATAATTTCCTTTTGGAGGAATAGCTTACTATAAAATTATCGCTAAACAATGGTTTAAAGTATACATTTTCAGTAATATATACTTGGTTCAATAAACGTTCTACTACATGGTTTGGGTTGAACTCTAGGACAAGGGGATAACTTCTCTTATGATATCTTTTCGAGGATTCTAAAGTATCAATTGTCTTTGACTCTCAAATTTATCATTATCTTGCAACAAATATGCGAATTAGTGCCTTTATCATTAATACAATGTCCACGACACAGTTTGTTTTTTTATTAGTTTAAATAAATTATGAGAATAGCTGTTTACATATTGTTATTATTTGGTATTTTGTCTTGTAGGCAGGATAATATAGTGAAAATTCCAAAGAAAACCGATACGCCCGATTTTCCTTCCTCTATAACAGAAACGCACCTTATCGGCACTGTTGTCGATCAAAATTACCAGCCTATACCGGATTGTAGTCTTAAGATTCGAAATGCTTCTTGTTCGACAAAACAAGATGGTTCATTTACCCTAAGTAATATTTATGTCGGGACAAAAGGGGATGTTATCTCTGCAACTAAGCCCGGGTATTTTGACACGTACTCCCCCATTTACCCTTTGCCTAATCAAAGGATGAATACACAAATCCAAATGATTCAAAAAACCAATGAACTTGTGTTTAATCCGGGAGAAAAAATTGTCATTCCATATGCAAATGGAGGATCTATTGAGATTCCTCCTTATAGTCTTTTGACCGCCTCCGGTGAGGTTGTTTACTCGGATATTCATGTTTTCTATTATGAAGCATATAATTTATGCAATAGTATTTGTATGCCTATAAATATGGAAACAAGCTTTGAAAATCAAAAACGTATTCTTCCTTCTTGGTTATTTCTTCTAAGTGTAGAAGATAAATGGGGAAACCCTCTTGAACTTTCCGGTTCCGAAACTATTTCTCTAGTCCCCCCTACTATTAACAATCAAAAAGACCAACTATTCCAATACTCTTCTTCTCTTCAATGGGCTTCTCTTCGTTTAAAGGGGAATTCCCCCCTCTATCTAAGCTCTATTCCTTCCCGCCTTTGCCTTGGTGAGGAATACGCTTATGTTTTGGCTAAAGGAGACATTTATATGGATAGTTTAAAAAATAATAATCCACAATTTAGTCAATCCCTCTTCGCTATTCATTCTTTGGTCAATAACCATCAATCTGTTACCACTCTTTCATCAACAAGTAGCCAATTCATCCTTCCGATTAAAGCCTTTTCTGACACTAAAATGCAGATTAGTACCTTGTGCAACAATGTGGTGGCCGTTCTACATCTCCCGGCTTATAACCTGGATGACCATCCGGATATTAATATCCCAATACTACCTGATAATATTCCAAATAAAATGCGTGTCTCCGGATTTGCTAAAAATAACGCGGGCGCCTATGTCTCTAGTGGTTTAGTTCTACTTTCATTAGATAATGGATTAGTGTATAAGCAAAATCTTGATCGATTCGGTCACTTTTCCATTTTAACTCAATCGTGTGAATCAAGAAGCTTTAAAATAAAAGTTTATGATACGGATAGTATGGTGTATTCTGAATTTACTAAACCCATAAATCATTATTATTCTTTTACTCCTGTAGTCAAAACCCCACTTGAAGAATACCTGTATATTCAGATAGATTCTACCATTTCATACTTATATGAAAAACCAGTTTTTGATATTTCTATTCTATCTGACAGGATCCGTTTTACCACTAAAGACTGTTGTGATTTTGGCTCAATTGATCTGACATACAACCAAAGTAACACGAACATCATTTCGGCTTCATTTACAACATTCGATCAAAAAAATATCATCATAGAGCTCGATAGGGAGGATCTTAAACAAACGGTCTCTACCTATACAATTATACGCAATACACCAACTGATTTTGTCGGTAAATTATCTGTTTCTAACATTAGGGATATATATGGTATAGAACACCATATTACGCTGCGTTTTAAATATAGAAAATAAACCCTTTTCATGGAAGAACGGGATATCATATTAGGCTGTAAAAAGAAAGACAAAGACTGTCAGGAGCTGCTCGTAAAGCGCTACTCAGATGTCTTACTTTCTGTCAGTTATAGATATTCCAGAGATTTACAAGAAGCTAAGGATTACGTTCAAGATGCTTTTATTATTATCTTTAGTGAGATCAAGGATTTTCGTTTAGATGAAGGGTCGTTTGAGGGATGGATGAAACGCATTGTTGCCCGTGCAGCCATAAAAAAATATAAACGGAAACGCACCTTTTCTGAATTGTCAATGAATGACCATACAAAAGATGTAAGTATCCAGGCGCGAGCATACGACAGACTTAAAGTAGATGAGGTTCTAGAGTTAATTAGAAATCTTCCGGAGGGTTTTCGAGAAGTGCTCAACTTACATGTCTTGGAGGGTTATAGCTTCAGCGAAATCTCTCACATGCTCAATATTTCTGAAAGTTCGGTCCGGTCTAGGCTATCCAGAGCAAGAAAATCATTACTTAAAAAATTCGAATATTTTAGTTCATACGACACCAATCGTGTCTCCCACAATCCATTAGAGGAGTAACACGCGTTCATTAAAATATAGTAACATTATGAATCCTAAAGATTTTGATCATCTCCTTAAAGGTCTATTTAATAAGCACACGATTAGTGTGGACAAAGACGAAATGTGGCATGGAGTTCTCAAAAAACTAGATAAAAAGAAACGACGCCAACGGGCCTTACTCTTTTTTTTCCTTGTTGGG
>JALSTN010000204.1 GCA_026983735.1 Saprospiraceae bacterium
TGGGGCACTGCTCAAGGAAAAAAGAATATCCCTTTGCGCTCTTAGCTTGCCCCGTTAAATCTGGCAAACATTTAACTGGGGCGTCTTAGCGGTTCAAACTTGGTTGCGGCTTTGCTGCCTTAGAATACTTCCCTATAAACATGTAACACTTTAGCGTGTCTTAATCCTTACAGTACCGCAAAAAATCTCCTGTTTTGTCATTGCGATCCCGCACCCACTTCCTGCGAATTGTAGGAGCAATGGCAAATAGTCGTATTTGAAGTAGGTGCGGGAGAAGCAATCTCACTGATTATGGCGGGTAAGACTGGAGTAGGGATTAATGGATTATGGGGTAAAGCAGAAGCTGATTAATCTCTAATCCTCAATCCCTTACTGATGAGATTGCCGCGTCTCCCACACCCACTTTAAGCCATACATCTTGATATAAAGCCGAAAACATTGTCATAAAGTGGGTGTGGGATCCTCGCAATGACCGGTTTTAGGACTTTTTACGAAACCATCAATCTTTGTCCTGAGTTTTGGTTGCGGCTTCGCTGCCTTAGTTGATTGCTAGTTCTAAAAATCCGAACTTGTCAGAGTTCCTTTTGATCAACTATCATAGAACCCCTCGTCCTAAAGACAAGGGGTTTTTAGCCCTCTACCTACGGGTCCCAGGAACAACGGGAAGTTTTATCACCTTCGGCTTACGCACCTTCTCCGGAAGAGGAACTACCTTAGCCGGAATGCAGTACAATCGCTTCGTCTTCTTGTTGTTTGTCTCATTAGATTCAGCTACAACCGCATATGGATATGGGTTTCCTAAATCAGAGTCTATCCAAGCGGTAACAGTAGTCCCGCCTTTCGGAAGGACACAAAACCTTTGTGGTCGATACCTGTCCGGTTTGCCGTCGGGATAAACGACTATCCTGCCCCCGGGCCTTAGAAGACCTCTATGAGACACACCACAATATCTGCTTAAATCGCTATGGCTGAAATAATAAATACGAAACTCCTCTCCCTTCTTGACATACAAGTTAGATCGATCAAGCTCACTTGCCGGTATCTCTCCTCCCTGGTTCTTAATGATAATCTCCATGAGGCAATTTCCCATGGAATCTGTCACAGCCCTAATGTCTTCGATAACTAGATCAGGGAAGTGACGATTACATACCAACGTTTTTTCGAGCGAATTCATAGAGTCGTTTTCAACCCCGTCTTTCTGGACAATAATTTTAGCCTTAATCCGGTGCGATCCCCTTGGCACAGCTTTGGGAACCTGATACGTTACAGAGCCATACGGATGAGATAAAAATCTTCTGGGATCAACTCTGTCGAAATATTCGCCGCCAAACCATGGTGATGTTTCATTGCCATCGAGGTAAAGTAACAGAAGTGCCGAAGAGTGATAACGAAAACCGACCGGACTTCTGTTGGCAATGGCAACATACGGAAAGCAAAATTGGTCAAGGTAAATATCAGCTACTTGAAGATCAGGCAGTTGTTGTTCTGCAAAAGAAGGATACTGGAACAACGTGAGCATCATAACCAAAAGGCTCACACCTATCACCAATCTTATTAACTTCTTCATTTCTCCTCCTTTCTTGGGATCCTTTAAATTCTTACCTTTGCCAAGCGCCACTTAATTATGCTTTCTTAATGAGGGTAAATCCGTTCACACCCTTCATATTTTGGCTCAATCCCACATCATATTTAAAAAATCTTCACCACCCCTTCGGTCAAGACAGTGCCCCCATCTTCAGCCGTTATCCAGAGCTTGTAAGAAATACCCCATTCGTCGGATGGAACCGAAAGGATCCTGGTAAGGTGGAATTCGTCCATTTGTCGTTAATCTTTTTTTTCCTTTCATTGTTACCCCCTCAAATGTGATTAATGTTACTGTCTTCCTTTTCAAAATCCATGGCGGTAGCAGAACGGGATTTCCTTTTTGTTATTTTAACGGTCTTCTTTTTGCCCGGAAACGTTAAAGGAATCCTTGATATAACCGGAGCTTTTTACCAATTAGTACATGTTTTATTTTAGAAGGTTCAATAAGACAAACTCCACCTTTCTAAGCTCTGAAATTATGCTGACGATCGTATCGGGAAGAATGGTTTCCAGGTATTTCAGGACAAAAGCCCCTTATAATGCTAAATGTTGTTGATCACAGTAGTTTCCTTGTGATAACCTCAAAAACCGGACGTTCGAGAATGTTTCTCATTAACCCAAGTTTGTCAAAAAATCGCTTAATATTAACATAACCAAGGTATTTTGGTTTATTTATTAGGTGTAACCTATTGAAATATATGGAGGTGGTGTTTGGAAATAGCGATGTAGTGGTAGAATATTAC
>JALSTN010000205.1 GCA_026983735.1 Saprospiraceae bacterium
ATTATCTCGGTCAACTCAAATCCATGCATGACAATGATGATGTCAAAGTCAAAGGATTGGACGATGGGACTACTGCTCAGGAATTGGAGCGCATTTCGACCTATGCATTGAGGCAACGAAAGTTGATTGAGCATCTGGAAAAAGCTCAGATGCGTATTAAAAACGGCACCTATGGTATCTGCAGGCAAACCGGCAAACTTATCTCAAAAGAACGGCTTAAAGCTGTTCCTCATGCCACATTGAGTATTGAAGCTAAGAATAAAATGTCTCGTTGAGTACGTTACCCCAAAAATATCTCAAGTGACTTTGAACTCTAAACATCCCCATATTGGTCTTTTTATCTTCCTACTGGTCAGCCTCTTAATGCTGGTAGATCAAGTGATTAAAATATGGGTCAAAACACATATGGCCTTAGGGGATGAGTTTTATATTCTTGGACAACCTTGGATGCGTATCCATTTTGTCGAAAATGAAGGAATGGCCTATGGTTTATCCTTTGGTGGGGAAGCGGGTAAGTTATTCTTAACGTTGTTTCGATTTGGGGCAATTGGTTTTTTGATATACCTTATGAATCGATTGGTGAAATCGGGTACACGTCTAGGATTGATCCTCTTCTTTTCAATGATAATTGCCGGAGCTATAGGTAATCTCTTGGATAGTATATTCTACGGAGTAATATTTAACAACCCAGGATACCATAACGGGGTGGCGACATTATTCCCTCCTGAAGGCGGTTACGGTTCTTTGTTGTACGGTAAGGTAGTGGATATGTTTTATTTTCCCTTGTTCAAGTTTCAATGGCCCGACGGAATACCTTGGATAGGTGGACAGCCTTTTGAGTTCTTTCGACCTGTTTTTAATTTTGCAGATGCATGTATTACCACCGGTATTATCGGTATACTACTCTTTTATAGAAAGGATTTTTTCCAGTCTGAGGTCCGGGATAAAAAAGTTGATCCTTCTGGTCAAGTTTTATAAGATATCCAGTCCGTGCTTCAGGTGTTTTGTAGTGCATTTCCCTTCATAGCTTGTAACGACCCTTTATAATTGTCCATAGAGTAAATGAGGCAGGAGCGTTGGCTATTGCTCTCTCCTTCCTTTGCTAAGTGCATTTCATATCCTCTCCTCCCCATTCAACGTTTGGATTAAGGAGAAAAACTTACCCCATCAAGTGACAACAAGGCAGTTATTCTGCAAGAAACGCTAGAGTTATCAGCCATATTGGCAGATGAATTATGTCGAAATAACAAATGGACCCTATGGTATGCCAATTGATAAGTGTAAAGTGAAAAAAAATAAATGTTCACATCAAAATATTAGAGTTATGACACTAGTAAGATTTAGGAGACCGATGCCAAACCCTGTTGATTTTACAGAAATTTTCAATGATTTCTTTAATCAGGCAGTTAACAATGTACCGACGAGAGCGTTTCAAAATGCTGTAAATGTCTGGGAAGATGACAAAAAAATCAATCTTGAAGTGGCCCTTCCCGGCATAGACAAGAAAGATGTAGATATTCAACTCAATGAAGATCTATTGGAAATTAAAGTGACTAAAGAAGAGGAAAAAGAAGAAGTACAGGATAATTACCTCCGCAAGGAGTTTGATTTCTCTGCATTCGAACGAACATTCCACTTGCCGGATACTGTTGATCCGAAGAAGATAGAGGCTAAGTTTGAAAATGGCGTTTTACACATCAATCTTCCTAAAAAAGAAGAGGTTATTATCGAACCTAAAAAAATTAAAGTGAAGTAAGCCAATGTCTTTCTAAACTTTAGAATTCAACGAAAAGCGATGGACATATTAATGTCCGTCGCTTTTTTTATATCACTAAACTAAAAGTCCTTCTTCCCCGATATATGCATAATACTCCACACAGGGAGTAGGACCCAAAGGGTCAAGACACTTAAGGAAATCAATAAGCCAAATGAGGTTCCAAAGAACTTTTGAAATACCGCTCCTGTATAGCCCAATAGAGCAGAGATGTCAAGTTTGAGCAATATCAAAATTCTGGATAGATCAATGGGATTGAACATAGTAGCGATCAATGCAAACTTGTCCAAGGGATATTCATTGAATATAAAAAGGGAGATCATAAATACCCCATCATAAATAACAGCGAACATCAACCACATCAAAATCGCAAAGCCAAAGCCTTTGATCTTGTTCTCTGTCCGAAGGGCTATATTATAGGCCAAAGCCACAAATATAAAATTGAGAAATGTTCCTACCACTATGAGTAATACAAAATCAAAAATCGAGGCAGATTTAAAAAGTCCGTACAATACAAATGGTATACCAAGTCCGATTAAAAGACTCAAAGACAAGGATAGGGATACTCCAATGTATTGGCCCAGAAAAATATTCTTTCTCTTGATGGGTTGAGCCAGGAGAAGCTCGGTGAATTCTCTGGAATTATAATAATACATCACTCCAAAGATCGTCCCTATCAGTGGAGTGAGTACGATGATGATATTGAGTAGTGTAATAATGGCTTTATCAATATCAGTATTGAGAAACAAAAGTACAAATCCCAATATTAGATAGAAGATAAAATAAATATAACTCCATCGGCTTCGCAATAAGTCGTAAATACTGTATTTAAGTATTTTAAGCATCTTGTTTTGAGATTAAATGAGCAATGGCGTATTCTAAGTTGGATTCATGGGTTTGTTCTTTTAGTTGCTGAACAGAGCCTTTGAAATAGATTTTTCCGTCTAGCAAAAAGACAATTTCATCAGCCATTTCATCGACAAAGCTCATGATGTGTGTTGTGATAAGGATCGTTTTTCCTTTTTCTTTTTCTTGTTGTATAGTCTCCTTAAGGTGAATAAGAGCGATAGGGTCAAGACCGGTAGTAGGTTCATCTAAAATAATCAGATCACTGTCAAACATAAATGTCAAGAGTAGATTGACTTTTTGTTTGGTTCCACCGGATAAGTTGCCCAATTTTTTTTTGAGAAAGGGACGAAGACCAAAAAGTTCTACAAGGGGTTTTTCATCAGCAGGTTTTGGCCGGAGATTTTTTACCATATTGATGAGTTCTGTAACCGTGAGGTTGGATGGAAAATTGGCTATTTGCGGTAGGTAGTTGATATTATTACGATACGCAGCTGCATGGAGCACGGATTTTCCTTCGAGAAGTATATCTCCTCGGTCGGGTATAACCATGCCGAGGAGGCATTTGATGAGCGTAGTTTTACCGGATCCATTAGGGCCTAGGATAGCAAAAATTCCCCCTTTTTTTATCTTGAGGTCAAGTCCATCCAATACAGTGAGCTTGCCAAACTTTTTATGAAGGTTAATAATTTCTATCATTGGGTCGTATTACATTTTGTTAGGAGTAGGTGGAATGGGCACGGGTTTTAACAGAGGACTTTTATCCACAAGTTGATCTGGAGTAAATACCGGTGATACCTTTTCTGAGAAATTGATAATATCTACAAATAGACTGCGAAGAAGCACCAGTGTTTCCGGCGTTTTGTTGACGATGTAGGAGAAGAGTTTAACCGGTCTATAAGGGACATCCCCTACACCGTCTTTATCCAAATCATAGCCATTGTATTCGCTCCAATAGTTGGAGTTAAAGAGGTTATTGTTGACCCGACTGTTATAGGATAAGTCAAAGGCATTGTACATAAAATTATTGTTTTTAAATACATTGGTATAACAACCACCTGTAAATCTGAGTGCCCAACCATTGCGAACAAAATCATTGTTTTCATAGGTGATTCTGTTGCATCCATCTATATTGATTCCGATAGTATTTTGGACAAAATGATTCCACTTGATATCGGCATCGTTAATCTCTTTTAGGAGCAAACCATAAGAGGCCGTCCCCCAATTGTAATGGAAGATGTTATGATGCATTTTTATAAATTTAGAGAACATCACTGCAACTCCCGCTCCATTGTTTCTAAACTCATTATGATGATATTCGTCATGATTTGAAAACATGAAATGGAGACCGTACCGGACATTGTTTTGACTGGTGTTTCGAAGTATTTTGCTCTTATTGACAAACTCGAAATATATACCATCTCGCATTCCTGAGATATGATTGTCTTCTACATGAATGTGGCTTGCCTTCCAGATATGGATGCCATTTCCTGAGCTAGTCTCATCAATGGCTTTTCCTTCGACAGTATTGTGTAATAGATGACCGTATTTGACATGTTGGAGTATGATGCCATAAAAGACATGATCCATTTGATTGTTGGAGAGGGTAAAATGCTTGCTATTGGCGACGAAGATCGCTGCTATTTCACTCGTATAGCTTAGGCCGACATTGGTAAAATGAAAGCCGTCTATGCTAAAACTATCCGTTTGGACTGCAAATATACTTTGCTTCTTGCCTCCACCATCAAGGGTAGGATTCATTTGTCCGATGAGATGCAATGGTTTTAAGATTCTAATTGGAGATTCTATGTAGGTCCCTTGCATTACGAATACCGTATCATGTGGCCGTGCTTGATCCACCGCGGCTTGGATGCTGTGAATATGGCAGGATGGGCATACGGTTATGTGATTCCCCCAAAGCGCTGGAACCACACACAATAGAAAGAAAAAAAGCGGGAAAGCTCTCATTTACTTATGGAGTTTTTGTTTGATTTGATTCCATGTATAAAGCGTTCCTCCTTTATCTTTCTGAGTATTGATTGCATCTTCTTTAGATTCAAATGCGGATAGATTAGCTCCCATAGGACTCTTTATAGCTTCAGATACTAGGTAAGTTGCCACTTTTGCATCCACAAGCTGTCCCGGATGGGCATAATCTGCTACCAATATATATGCGAGCTCTTTCTCATTTTCCGATTTGTTAATATCCATCACCAAACACTCTATCGCATCGAAAGGATAGGATTTCCCTTTTTTTGTAACATATTCCGATGCATGACTTTTATCCACTACTGTCATATTGCAAAAGTGACAGTTGTCTTGACCGTAGTTAATGGGTTGAGGTTCAACTGTACAAGAGTACAGCATTGCAAGCAGAAGAAAAAGAGTCACAATTAGTGTAGATTGTATCTGTGATCGACGGGAAGATGATTTTTTGGTAATCATGGTATTAATTTATTGGTATGAAATGAACACGAACTATATTAATCGTAAATTCACACTAAAGATGATTAAAAAAATTTGTGTAAGGGGGAAGCGTTACATATCTGTAGAAATTTGGTATATCCAATAGACACAAAAGTATATAAAAGCGGGTAGACCTAGGAGGTATTCACCTGCTTTTATTGCCACTTTTCTTATCAGAATTCACATAATTTTTTCAAGGAATACTTAACCATTATGACTTTTCCTTCCCTGTAGGAAGGCCAAAAAAGCGGAAGCTATACCCGCAACAATAAAGTATGCTCCAATCGCCGGATAAGAATACACTTCGAAATTGAGTAATTTTTTGTAGCCGTAAAATGGAGGTTGGTAACCCATCGGTTTTCCCGTGATGGGGTCGGTTAATTTTAGAATGGCATTGGGATCAAGATTATGACCATAGATATAAAGCCAGTTGTAGAAGTCATATAACCCGGCGATACCAAGAATAACCAGGATGAATACCCAATATAGATATAGCTTGGGTTTTCCGATAAAAGCAAGAACCAACCCTAGTAAAATCATAATTCCAACTACTATTGGAAAGTATGTAAATTCTTTCATTGGTTTTATTACACCTTTATCAACATTGATTTTTGTAGGGAGGTGTGCCATCCCAATGTAGTGATTGAGTAAGTCAATATTATTGACATCATTAAACTGGACGCCATCCGATAGATGATCTATGTGAATATTCAGGCCCAAGGGGTCCGGATATTGAGGAGCTAACAGCGTAATTTTCCATAATGGAAAGAAGAATAGTGCACTTAGAAGTAAAGCACCGATAAACATCAATACGCTTGATAATTTCATGATTCTATGTTTTTTTAACGATAAAAAACAGAATTTTTATGTCGTTAGGTTGTAGATTAAGTTAAAAGTATTTCACTTGTAAATGTACGGATTATGGTTTGCTATTTGGTAACTGGAATCACATATACTACGGTGATACAAGACGAATAAATTGTAAAACACAATTTATTATTTAACGGGGATGACAGTAAAAAAAACGAGCAACTCTACAGGATGAATTGCTCGTTTTTTTGCTTGTTCTTTTTTGAATTATTCGTCCTGACCGGGTACATCTCCATCCAAGGTAAACGTCAATGGAGTATTAGATCCACGAGGGGAAACTCTAATATATCCTTGCATTTCCTGATGGAGTGCGGAGCAGAAGTCTGTGCAGTAGAAGGGCCATACCCCAACTTCTTTGGGTTCCCATATCATCGTGGCCGTCCTTCCCGGCATGATGAGCATTTCGGAAGTATTGGCCCCTATCATGGCTATACCATGCGGAACATCATAATCTTGCTCTAAATTCGTCACATGGAAGAAGACTTTGTCGCCTACTTTCACACCTTCAATATTGTCGGGAGAGAAGTGAGAGCGAATCATAGACATATAGATATGTACTTCATTGCCCTTGCGCTCAACTTTTGTTTCTGCTTCACTCTTCACTGCATAAGGATGTGTATTTTCTTCCAACTTATAGATTTTGGTTGTTTTAGGCTCAATCTTATCCGCTGCGATACCGGCTGCATAGTGCGGTTCTCCGATAGTTGGAAAATCTAGTAAGAGTTCCATCTTCTCCCCCGAAATGTCAAATAGCTGAGCAGATTGACATACCTCCGGTCCTGTGGACAGGTATCTATCCTTGGTGATTTTATTCATAGCTACCAGATATTTGTCATCCGGATGCTGTGAGTTTCCCCCCGGAATCATCAAGTGCCCTACACTATAATAGACCGGATGTCGATCGATGACCTTGAGGTCTTTGATATTCCACTTTACAACTTCTGATGAAATGAAGAAGGTAGTGTATGCATTTCCACGGGTATCAAACTCTGTATGAAGCGGTCCCAACCCAGGATTTTCCAATACTCCATAATTAACAGCTTCAAATTTCACAACAGGAATACCATATTTTTCACCATCAAATGCCTTATCCTCTATCGCTTTCTGAAGCTTGGAGAAGGAGTGTACCGTCATAGCTGCAGCGAGTTTTCCATTGCCAATGATATATTCACCAGATGGATCAACATCACATCCGTGAGGAGATTTAGCGGTTGGAAGGAAGAAAATTGCTCCGGGGACATCTTTTGGTTCTACGACAAGCACTTCTTTTTCCATGGTCGAAGTAGTAGCGTGTTGGTTGTCATGCCAAAGGTTATGCGTGTATTTTGCAGCCACTTTTTTACCTCCGCCATTGGCGACATACTCTTCTATTTTCTTCCAGTTTATAGCGGCAATAAAATCCTTGTCATTCTGTGATGCATTGACTTCCAGAAGAGAATTAGCTTCTTCAGTATTGTAAGTAGAGAAGAAGAACCATCCATGAGATTTACCCCGACCCGGATGTGCCAAATCGTAGTTGAAACCCGGCATTTTTATCTGGAAGGCGATGGACATATGGCCGGTGGTGGGATCAACTTTAAGAAAGGTAAGCGCCCCTTTGAAATTTCCTTTCATATCTTTGATGGACATGTCCCTTTGAGGGAAAGGGACTGCAAAACGAGTACCGGCAACAACGTATTCAGTGTTTTCTGTCACAAAAGAAGAACTGTGGTTACCGGCAGAATTGGGAATCTCTATAATCTCTTCCGTTTCAAAGGTCTTGAGGCTAACTCTTGCGATTCGTGGTGTGTTGTTTTCATTAATAAAAACCCACCTGCCATCTACAGTGCCGTTGGTCTGTGAAATGTCAGGATGATGCGAGTCCCCCCAGGGTACAAAACCATGTGAAGTCATCAGCATTGGTTTAGTCTCTTGGTTGTAGCCATATCCTTTTTCAGGATCTTGTGAGAATACCGGAACCACTCTGAAAAGTCGACCGGATGGAAGACCATATACAGATAGTTGACCACTAAATCCACCGGATATGAAAGCATAATGTGAATCGTGCTCTCCCGGTGCTACATATACTCTTTCTGCTACTGAACCGGATAACGCTCCGGATTTACTGGATGTACTCTTCTTTGTAGGAGCTTGGTTGCAACTGGCCAAAAAACCGATTACAGCGAGTACCATAAAATAATTAATAAGTTGTTTCATTGTCTATATTTTTATTGGTTAGATTAATTTTATGGAAAGAGAGCTTATTCAGCAGGAACTAAAACCTCATCGATAACGTGAATCCATCCATTGCTGACTTTAACGGATTTAAGTATTTTTGTGCCTCCGACGTAGATGCCATCCGGTTTGTTTTCAACTGTCAGATATTTACCGGAAGCCATAAATAGCTTTCTCCCTTTTTTAGCATCTTTCTTAAGTTGTTTAGTAGGATAGTTAGCCGGGGCAACATGATTGGTCAGTATGAAGGCCAACTTGCCTTTGTTCTCAGGTTTTAGTAAAGTCTCCACAGTTCCCTTGGGGAGTTTGTCAAACGCGGAGTTGAGTGGAGCAAAAATTGTCAAAGGACCAGCATTGACCACTGCATTTTCAACTTCAGCTGCTTTAATGGCTGCTACAAGGGTCGAAAAGTCAGGTAAGGACATAGCTACCTGTAACGCATTGGCTTGCTCTCCCTCTACTGCAGGAACATAAGCCTGTCCTTTCTTCGTTTGGTTATCCTCTGTGGAGGATTGTGCTTGGGTTGACTGTTTGCTTGTTGGTTTTTCAGCAGTCGAAGTCGGCTCTCCACAGGAGTAGAAGAGAAAGACGACACCCATCAATAATAACATGGCTTGTTTCATATCTTTAAAATTTTTTAATAAATTGATAATAAATGTATTATAAAATTTCTGCAGCTATGTAACCGCTGCGCTCTCACATGAATTTTTTTAAACATACTTCTGTGTGAAATTTATGTTTAATAAAATTCATGTTCGTTTCATAATATTGAGTTTTTGATGAAAGTATATAATATTAAAAAAGCCAACTAATGTACGAGCATGAATTGGCTTAGCATTGATTTTACAATGTTCTAAAGTATTCGAGAACTTTCCGGGCATCTTCCTCAGTCAAACCTTGATTGGCCATGGGTGCACTATATTTCTTTAATAGTGCCTTAGCTATCGGATCCTCTTTGACCATTTTTTCCGGATTTAGAATCATATTCATAATCCAAGCCGGATTTCTTCTGTTTACAATCCCTTTTGGAGATGGTCCAATAAATTTTTTAGAAACTTTGTGGCAAGCAGTACATTTGGCTTTAAAGATTTTCTTGCCTTCAGCGGCCATCGCTTGATCTATTTCGGCAGGCAGGGTGAATGCTTTGATTGGACCCACTCCTATGTCAGACATGTCATCTGATGCCGGTTTAGTTTCCGGTTTAGTTTCCGGTTTTGGCGACTGTTGTACCGTTGTCGTTTCTTTGGAAGAAGAAGTTTTTTCATTCTCTCCACCACAGGCTATCATTGATCCGGAGAGTAAAATTGTTAACGCGATAGTGCGAAGATTTTTTTGTTGCATAGTAATTCATTTTTTATTTCAAGCGCAAAAATAACGATAAAAAGGTATTTTAATCCTATATAATGGAATTTTTTTTACTTTTGTTGCATGTTTTCTAATTCTACACAGTATGCAGTTCGCGCAGTCTTGCTCTTATTAAGAAAGAGACATGTGCATAAGTTGATGAAAGTTAGTGATATAGCTAGTGAACTGGCTATACCTGTTGCCTTTTTACGCAAGATATTGCAACAATTGTCTCGCAATAATTTAATCTCATCGACCAAGGGGAGAGGAGGCGGTTTTTACTTGTCAGATGAAAATATTCGTCGACCATTAATTGATATTGTCATCTGTATGGAAGGGGAAGATGTCTTTGACCGGTGTATTTTGGGCTTGCCGGATTGCGGCGATGCCAATCCTTGTCAACTTCATCAATACTACAAAGTTTTCAAAGCGGATTTGAGTAGTGTCTTTAAGGATATGGCAATAGAGGAGCTTCGTCAAGAAGATTTGATTAGACATTTTAAACTATAGCTCACCATTTCATACCTGTAGAAGATTCGTAATATTTAGAAAATAAATGTATTATAAACCTTCTGCAGCTATGGGATCGCTTCGCTCTCACATGATTTTATGGACAGATACTATCGTCATACTTCTGTGTGAATTTATAATTAATGAAATTCATGATCGTTTCATATCAGAGAAAAGAATGCGTATCCAAATAGGTGCTATACCACTCAAATGGGCTTGGTATACACAGCGCGATACCACCTAACGGCGAGAACTTCGTAATGTTCTTCCTCTAGAAGGAAGTCGGAGGAATGAAAGAGTTGGTCAGTATTACGAGTCAGGTTACAGCCATCGGCCAAGGACTTCCATATTGGGTTAACTATATGTTGAATTCGTTTTAAGATAGGGTTTTGGGCATGGATATGTTCGATAAGGATGACTTTGCCACCTGGTTTCAACCATTTCATAAATCGATCTAGGGCGCTTTGTGGGTCTTGTACTGTACATAGCACCAAGGTGCTGACAATAGCATCTAGGCTACCGGGTGATATCATTTGATCCAATGCATAATCTCCGATGCCGGACTCAAAGAAGCGTACATTGAGACCAGAGGGTGCTTTCATTTTAGCCTTTTCAAGCATGGGGTGGGAGGGGTCCGTTGCGAGAAGTCTGACCTGTGGGGAATAGAACGGGAAATTGGCTCCGGTACCGCTTCCGATTTCGAGTACATTTCCCTCTA
>JALSTN010000206.1 GCA_026983735.1 Saprospiraceae bacterium
ATTTTGTCAAAAGAGCGGATGGCAACCCCAAGACACATGCATTTGTCGCTTCTCCAGAACTCGTAATGGCAATGGCTATTTCCGGGAAATTGGATTTTAATCCCATGACAGATACCCTGGTGAATAGAGCCGGAAATGAGGTAAAACTCGAGGTACCCAAGGGATTTGAACTTCCTCCTAATGGCTTTAGTGTGGGAGATCCGGGATATGTTCCTCCGGCAGAAGATGGTTCGAAAATCGACATCGTAGTCAATCCCTATTCGGAAAGGCTTCAGTTGCTCAGCCCCTTTGTAGAATGGGATGGCGGCAATCTCTACGGCGTCCTTCTCCTCATCAAAGCAAAAGGTAAATGTACCACGGACCATATCTCGATGGCTGGGCCCTGGTTAAAATACCGAGGCCATCTAGACAACATCTCTAATAACCTCCTTATGGGCGCTGTCAATGCTTTTACCGGCGAACCCGGCAAAACCAAAAACCAGATTACCAAGGCCTACGATGAAGTTTCCAAAGTAGCTCGTGCTTATAAAGAAGCCAAAAAGTTAAGTGTCATTATCGGTGATCATAACTACGGGGAGGGATCCTCCAGAGAGCATGCGGCAATGGAGCCTCGACATCTCAACGCCATCGCCGTCATCGTAAAATCCTTTGCCAGGATTCATGAAACTAACCTCAAAAAGCAGGGGATGCTCGCCCTGACCTTTATAAATGAGGCAGATTATAACCTTATCCAAGAAGACGACGTATTCAACTTCGTAGATCTCAAGGATTTTTCTCCCGGCAAACCGCTTACTGTAGAAATCGTCCATAATGATCCGGAAGGAACCATAGATGTTATCCAAGTGAATCACACCTACAATCAACAGCAAATCGACTGGTTCAAGTCAGGAAGTGCATTGAATTATCTTCGCAAAATGAACGAAGAGGCTTAGACAATAAGCACATCACTATACAGAGAGTGCTCGGATATCTATTCGAGCACTCTTTTTTATTGTACACCCGTCAAAAACCTACTCATACCCAATAAAGAAGTCCATGTTTATCTTAATATGTATCTTTGTAAAATCATAAAATTGCATATCACCATTTGGCCTTTAAGTTTGAAGAAAGAATACTCATAAACGAAACTTCATTTGCAATCTAACTTTTCAATACTCTATCATCAGAGAGATAAATTATTCATTTGAACTAAAAAAATTATGAGTGAATGTATGACGATTTTCAGAAATGACTACGACCCGTGTTTTACCCCCAATCCGGAATAGATGTAAGAAAGAGTAAAACAACGGTAAGACTGGATTAGTGGAATTGCGTCCAAGGTAAATTGGTCAGGACAAATGCCTTGGATTTTAAGTTAAAACATTAAAACCGAATAAGACAATAACGGATGGTCCTTATGCAGAAGTAAATGAAATCGTCAGCGGGTATAGTATTGTAAAGACAGATAATTTGGATAAAGCCTTTGAATTGGCAAAAACAGAAAATGGAAAACGAATTTTAAATTAAAAATGAATTTAATCAATGACAGCACGTAGAAAGTTTATCAAACAAGCGAGTCTTTTAGGCGGACTCCTCCTATCACCATTTCATACCCATCACAAAAAACATATTCAAAAAAACGTACAAAAGACAACGGGAACAGAGACTCGTCCGATAGTGATATCTACCTGGAAACACGGATTACCCGCCAATGAAGCAGCATGGAAAATCTTAGGAGAAGGAGGAGCTGCATTGGATGCTGTAGAACAAGGGGTTCGCGTCATTGAAGCCGATCCGGATAATGGCTCGGTAGGAATAGGAGGAAGGCCGGACAGAGACGGTATAGTTACACTAGATGCCTGTATCATGGACCAAAATTATCGCTGTGGTGCCGTAGCTTGCCTCACAGATATTGTTCATCCCATCACTGTAGCGCGATATGTGATGGAACGCACTCCCCACGTTTTACTGGTCGGGGAAGGAGCCCTCCAATTTGCCTTGGAAAATGGAATGAAAAAGACCAATTTGTTGACAAAAAAATCAGAACAAGAATGGCGAAAATGGTTAAAACACTCCCAATACCAACCCGTCATTAATATCGAAAATCACGATACCATCGGCATGTTGGCCTTAGATGCATCGGGACATTTATCCGGGTCTTGCACGACAAGTGGCATGGCTTACAAACTACATGGCAGAGTCGGAGACTCGCCCATCATCGGAGCCGGACTCTATGTCGACAACGAAGTTGGGGCTGCATGCGCTACCGGTATGGGCGAGGAAGTAATTCGCATCGCCGGATCTGCCATCGTCGTAGAACTCATGCGACAGGGTAAACATCCGGAGGAAGCTTGCCGGATCGCAGTGGAGCGAATTATCTCCCGCAACAAGGATGTCAGCCACCTTCAAGTCGGCTTCTTGGCTTTGAATAAACATGGAGAATATGGTGGATACAGCATACACAAGGGATTCAACTACGCCGTACAGACGCTGGATAGTGCAAAAATGGTAGATGCTCGAGCTGCACAATAATTCTATAAGCTGATGTAGGAGGTATGAAATGGTTGAGAATTGGATAAAATGCCCTACCTTTGTATTGAATTACAACTCATCTTATGATTAACAAAGTTATTTTACTAGGCAATTTGGGTAAAGACCCTGAAGTTAGAACATTGGAATCCGGTGTGAAAGTAGCTCGCGTATCTATAGCGACCAATGAAAATTTTAGAGATAAAAACACCAATGAATGGAAGTCCGTTACAGAGTGGCATGACTTGGTCTTATGGCGCTATAACGCTGAAAAAGTCGAGTCTTACACCAAGGGTACGATGGTCTATGTCGAAGGAAAGTTAACCCATCGCAAATGGACCGACAAGGACGGAGGTGACCGCTACACGACGGAAATCGTCGTCAACCTCATTCGTCGAATCCCTACCAGAGACCAACGACAGGATAATCCAATGAATACTCCCGGTACCTTCTCCGCTGATTCATCATCGGAATCGACCAACAAATCCGAAACCTCCTCTGCCGACCATCCTACAATGGATGTAGAGGACGACCTACCCTTTTAATGTTCACTAAAAACCAAATGCACTTTGGATACTGAGCCTCCTGATAGTAGTTATCGGAAAACTGTTTATTGGGCTTCTTTTATTCTTCTTCTCCAACCCGTTGGAGTCGGGGTCTCTATTGTCATTATCTTACTACTACTGATGTGTTCAGCGTTAATATCAGGTTCTGAGGTTGCTCTGTTTTCATTGAGCCGTACAGATCTTGATTCGATTAATGAAACACATCCAAAAAAATTTATCAGATTAAGAAGATTACTCAATGATCCGGGTCGACTTTTAGCAACTATTCTGGTCGCCAATAATTTTATAAATATCGGTATTGTTGTTCTATCTGACTATGTTATTTGGAATGTCTTTACCGATGCACTTTTTAGTAGTCTTGCTCGCCGATTACAATCCCTCCTCCCATGGACGTTATCTATACATCTCATAGCTCGCACAGCTAATTTTCTAATAACGGTCGTCGGAGTAACAATCTTGTTGCTTTTGTTTGGAGAAGTAGCACCAAAGATTTACGCTAAGGTGAATCGAATTGCTTTTGCTAAAAGAGTGGAAAAGCCCCTTTTTATCCTATCTAAATTATTGTACCCCCTTACTCTCTTATTTGTAGGGCTATCAGATAAGATCGAACGTCTATTGAATTTTTCAGGGGTTTCCGGAAGTATGACCACCAAGGATGACCTCGACACGGCGATCCATCTTACGATGCATACAGATGATCCCGACAACCACAAAGTTGAATTACTTAAGCGCATCCTCAAACTCGATGAAGTCACCGCCAAACAAATAATGACACCTAGGGTGGATGTCCTCACCATTGACATTAAGGACGATTACAAAACTGTATTAGACACAGTGAAAACATCCGGCTTCTCACGAATCCCTATAATCGAAGAGGACTTTGACCACATCAAAGGTATCCTGTATGTCAAAGATATGCTCGGTTATCTCAATGAGTCCGATCATTTTGATTGGAGTACATTAGTCAATTCAGATGTGATGTATGTACCAGAGACCAAAAAAGGCAATGACTTACTAAAAGATTTTCAAAATAAACACAAACATATCGCCATAGTCGTGGATGAATACGGTGGAGGCACCGGACTTGTTACGCTTGAAGATGTAATGGAAGAAGTCATAGGGGAGATTCACGATGAATTCGACGAAGAAGAAGAAGTGGAATTTAGAAGACTTAATGCGCACACCTACCTATTTGAAGGAAAAACCATGCTCAATGATATGGCTCGTATAATCGATGTGGATGTCGATGAATTTGATGACGTCAGGGGAGAGGCGGATAGCCTCGCCGGATTAATACTCGAACACACAGGAGAACTTCCCGAAATCGGTTACACACTAACAGTCGCAGATAAATACAAGTTTACGGTAGCAGACGTAGATGATAGAAGAATCAAACAATTAAAACTAATTGTCAAAAACAAGTAACATCCTGACTCCCCTGTTTAAACACCTATAACTAAAGGGAAATATACTAATCCCTACTGAGCTTGGACAGCAATCTCAAGATTTCGACATAGAGCCACACTAATGTAATCAGTAAGCCCATAGCAAAAAACCACTCCATATACTTGGGAAATCCATGTTCCGCTCCTCTTTCAAAATTATCAAAATCCAAGAGGAGATTGAAAGCTGCTATGGCAATGATAACCAAACTTATTCCTATGCCCAACATACCTCCCTCGTGTAAATACGGCACGTTAATTCCAAAAAAGCTAAGGACAAAGCTCGTAACGTAGACCAGGAAAATCCCTCCCGTAGCCATCACAACACCCATCCTAAACTTGTCTGTCACCTTAATAATCCTAGTGCGATAAATGATTAGCATAACTACCATAATACTCAATGTCAAGAGAACAGCCTGCATTATG
The DNA here is from genome assembly GCA_026983735.1 of Saprospiraceae bacterium. Taxonomy (GTDB): domain Bacteria; phylum Bacteroidota; class Bacteroidia; order Chitinophagales; family Saprospiraceae; genus JALSTN01. The sequence goes on from JALSTN010000206.1 coordinate 4,943, forward strand.
ATTCCATTGTAAGCATAGGCATACATGGCTGAAATACCTCCCACAAATAAACCTTCTAATCCGGCATATAATGGGGCTAAAAACGAAGACTTATCCTGTTTGAACACAGAGATTAAGACGACAATCAGACCTCCTATTGCCCCTACCAGGGTCAAAACCGGTTGGCCTTGAACAAAGGAAAAAGAAGCAGTGAGAAGTAAAATGGCAAAAAGTATTAGTGTTTTGTCGATGGCCCCTTGTATAGTCATCGTCTCTTGTCCTAATGTATCGATATGCATTTTATCGATGCGCTCTTTATTAATTATAGGATTACTAGATCGTCCGAGTTTAAACATTTGAATAGTTATTTAGTTGGTTGTTATAACGTTGTTGGATGAAGATTAGTTCAATCCAAAGCATACATTCGAATAACAGTGGAGCGTTTTATTTGCCGATTTTGGAGGGATGAAAAGGTTGTAATTCCGCGAGAAATCCTATTCGAGGATTGGGCGTGTAGATAATGAATCATACTGTACATTGTATATTATACATTACCTATTTCATATCTTTAAAAATTTATAATAAATTGAAAATAAATGTATTATAAATTTTCTGCACCTATGGAACCGCTGGGCTCTCACATGAATTTTTTTAAACAAAACTCGATGTTAAATTTATGTTTAATAAAATTCTTGTTCGTTTCTTATATATACCTATTGGCACTACTTCCTCAAGCGACCTCTTAATACGATCTGTAAAGCACATCACAAAGGATCTTAAAACCAATTCATAGCCGGCTTGTTTAAGCTGAGATATCATCTGGTATAATACATTAAACTACCGAATATAAATTTTTAAAGATATGAACAGTAAAGTAACAATCAACTGGAAGAAAGGTCTGCATTTCGAAGCTCAAACACCCGGCGGCTCGATCGCACTCGATGGAGATGAAAAATTTGGTGGACAGGGTAAAGGAGTTCGACCTAAGGCTTTGATGTTGGATGCATTGGCGGGATGTATGGGGATGGATGTCGCTTCTCTCATGGCAAAAATGAGAGCGGACAAAGAAGTTCGGGATCTTACCATTGCCGTCGTCGGGGAGCTGACAGAAGAACATCCGAAATACTACAGAGAAGTGTGGATAGAAGTCCGATTCACAGGAAAGGACATGAAGAAGGAAAAATTACAAAAATGTGTTCGCTTATCGCAAGAAAGATATTGTGGAGTGTACAAGATGTTCGACTGCTTTGCTGAACTACATCTGGAGGTTAAATTCATCGAGGATTAAGAGGGCGCACACTTAAGGAGCTTTGCACAGATCCATGCTCCGCGCTCTTGCGTCGTAGATATAGAAAACCCAACTTCCCTTGCCTTATTAAACACCTTTTCCCGATCTGTATTCAAGATACCGGAGATTAGGAGCATTCCATGCTCAGGTAGCATTTTAAATAACTCTTTAAGGGATTCCATTATGACATTTCTATTAATATTGGCTAGGATAATCTCATAGGTTTCTCCCTTTACCGAGGACAGATCACCTGTCAATACACGTATACCCGTGACCTCATTCAGCTGCATATGTTCGATGGCATTGGAAGCCGCTTCGGGTTGGATATCTACAGCTGTTACTGGCCCCGCGCCCATCATTCGGGCTGCCACCGAAAGTATAGCGGTCCCACTACCGTAATCCAAGACGGACTGACCCTGCCATTTCATACCCAACATAGCCGATAACATCATATAAGTCGTCTCATGATGCCCGGTACCGAAAGCCATTTTTGGACGAATCGTAATGAGATAGGGGTACTTTTCCTCTACGGTATGAAAAGGGGCTTTAATGAGGAGTTGATCGGACACGACGATAGGTGAAAAATTGGATTCCCATAGGGCATTCCAGTTTTTCTCTGCTATGAAATGGGTTTTACTCACAATTCCGAGATGGTTGCAATAAAATTGGACATTTTGAAAAAATGCTTCATCAGCATCTTCGCATCTGATGTAACCTTTTACCTTGTGTTCCACCATTTCATACCCTTGCCATGGCGCTTCATTTAAAAGGGCCATAAAGATCTGGAGTTGCTCTTCTTCTCCTTCTAGATCAATGGCCCAATATCCCTGCTTGCTCATATACTTTCTCTAGATAATGTATTCAAAAACATGCGCATGTATGCCGGGCACACATGCGCATATTACCTCTTTCCAAAAAAATTAAAAATCAAGTCTGTAATAGAAAATGGGTAAGAATCCCAATTGATTTTCTTCTACGATAGGGTTGGGTTTGCATGGAACGTAGGAATATCTCAACACGTTCTTAATATTGAGTAAATTATTGAAGTCAATTCCCATCTCATGGGTTAATTTATAGGTATTGATCTTATAATTAATTTTCATATCTACCCGGAAATAATCCTTGAACTTAAATTCATTGAGTTTTTCGTCTTTGTAAACGATATCTTGTTCACGTACAGAGGCCGCGTGATCGATTAGACCATAACGCTGTCCCCCTGACCATACCGTTCGAGCAGATATATTAAGGGATTGGTGCTTACCAAACTTGAACTCCTTGCCACCTGCTACATTTAAGGCATACCGGCCATTAAAGGCTGAGTTGCGCCATATGCCATCGCTCCCTCTATACTTTGCATCAAACAGAGAACCTGTCAATAAGAAGAAATATCCATGGCTAAAACCCTTTTCCAAGGTAAAATCAATGCCGTAGTTTCTTCCGATACCCGTATTGGCAAGTGTATCCGGAAAAAAACGACTAAAACCCGAGCCCGAATTAATTAAAGAATAGGCGCTGGGTTGCTTGGTTACCGGTAGATCGTAAAGATACTGGTAATAGGCTTCTACTTTAAGCCTGGCGATCTTCCCTAAGCTGCGACTATATCCCAATACTGCATGCAAGCTCTTCATCAATCCCAAGTCCTTATTATAAGGATGAAGCGTTTGGTTGTAATCTGTATTCTTATCATAATAATACAGATAGGAAGCAAAGTTTTGTGAGTGAAGTCCGACTGCGAAATTAACTTTTGAAACATTATCCAGTACATAGGAAAGGCCTAATCTGGGTTCCACAGGAGAAACAGCATTCTTACTCAGCGTAAAGATCAAAGAAGTAAGCCCACCCGTAAGGGTAAGTTTATTATTGGCTTTGTACTTAAATTGGGCATAGGGCTGTATGAGCATAGGATTTCCGCCCCCGTCCCAGCGTTTTCTCCATTGGGACACACTATCTTGACCACAAGGCCCTTGTACCGCTCTCACACTATCTATAAAATTAACATCATACCTATCGAAATTCAATCCTGCTTTCATACTGAGCTTTCGATTGAATTTTTTATTGTAGGACACATAAGCCGAATACTTATTTTCTGTAAAGGTATAATGAAGTATAGGCACTAGGGTATCGAGAACAAAGGCCCCGTTTTCGATATGATTGAATACTTTATCGTGATCGGCAAAGACCCTTTGATGCGACACAGCGGCCACCACCTTCAGAAAACTCTTAGCGTTGAGGGGATAAGCATAAGAGAGTCCTAACATACCCATCCTGGAGCCAAAATACTGATCCCGGTCATTGGAGCCATAGAGTTCTGTCGTACTCGTATCGGTCAATGTGCTCTTTATGATATCGATTTTACTCGTCCCACCCATTCCAAAAAATGATAAAGATGCTCCATTCTTTTGTGGAAAATTCAAACGGAAAGCTGCATCTTGATACTGTGGGCTCGCATCCGTGCCGATGTTGATTCCGAGCTTATGAAAGATATCCACGGTAGAATAGCGGTACATCGCCAGATAGGAAGATTTTCCTTTTTGGATCGGTCCTTCTGCCATCAATTCCGTGCCAAGGAAACCAAATTGGGCACTGAATTCTCTATTCTCGTTGTTGCCATTGCGCATACGCAGGTCAAATGCTCCTGCAATGGCATTGCCATACTCGGCAGGAAAAGCACCCGTAAAAAAATCGGAATTGGCTAAGAATTTGTTATTGAGGATCGTGACAGAACCTCCTCCTGTCCCCGGAATCGCAAAGTGATTGGGATTGGGTATATTAACCCCGTCCAGACGCCACAACACACCAAGTGGGGTGTTTCCCCTTACTACGATGTCATTGCGCGAATCATCTGAAGCGACAACTCCTGCAAAATTGCGTGCCATTCGGGCGGGATCTCCTCGACTACCCGCATATTTCTCCGTCTCCTCGATGGTAAATTCTCGTGCACTGATGACTGCCATTTCATTGCGTACCTCTCCTCGCTTTTTAGCGACAACGATGACATCGTTAAGCTCCATGGCAGCTTCCTCCATCTCCACTTGCAAAATGGCTTCCTTGGTTGAAGATAGGATGATATTATCGAGTTGTACATCGTTGTACCCGATGTATGAAAAACTCACTTTAACACGCCCGATAGGTACTTCCGCAATTCGAAAATACCCTTGTTCATCCGTCACGGCTCCATGTTGCCCACCGGAATCATCTGTAGAATACACATTGACACCGATAAGGGGAAACTTGGATTCTTCATCGATGACTTTACCTCTAATGGTCTGGGTAATCTGTCCATTCAACATCATAGGAAAAGCCCAAATAAATGTCAATAGACCTATTGTTAATCGTTTCATATTGATATGGTTTTGTCCAAAACTTTGGTAAAGTAAAAGAAAAATCATCAAGTGAAGGGTATCTAATATGCAAAAAATGCTATTTTCCTAGAGAAAGTAAAAAGCGTTTTCTCCTCCTAAAAAGAGTATTTCCCTTTAGAACTATAGGTACATTTCTAGCAAATAAACAAATGGAAGGTCATAAAAAATCTGTCTGAAGGCATCTATGCTCCAGAAAATACAGTGTAAAAAGGACCTCCTTCCCGTCCCTCTTTTACCCTACATAAAGATTCCTACCTGGGGCCTTTGGACCAACAAAAGTAAGCATTCGGCCGAAGAGACCTAGCGGGTTAGGACGACGAGGGGAAAGGCTTATAGAACTTTTCCCCTACGGGTTTATTCTACTCTTTGGTTTGGGCTAATTAGATATTCACGTATATTATTAGTCTAATAATTATTAATAGACTCATCGTAATAACTTACCTCCTAATACTACGTATAAAATGATTGTTTTTTAAAAAATAACTCTAAATTATTTCCTGATTTATTATCTTTGCTTTTATGAGCTACCTACATACCTATCATCCAATAAATATCGATTTAGGAGGGTTAACCCTCCGTTCTATTAAAACGTTTTCATCTTGAACTGCCTAATATTTTTTTAACTAAAAAATCAAACAATGAAAAAAATTTTAATCTTGCACCTCCTTCTGAATTTTACTACCTTTCTATGTGCTCAAGATTTTCATCCCAATGTCACATTCCCTTATGAGGCCTTTCACTTTGAGAATTACTCCCCGAAATGGAGGTATTTGTCCAAAGACACCACCTACGTCGCCCCCCCCTATTGGGATGGATTTAGTCATATCTTTAGTGTTAGAACTTATTGGGTGGCTAAAGATCGGCTGTACGTGCTATATAGTACAAACGGAAATCGCCCCTTAAGCGGTGGTTTTATAGAGTGTATCAATATAAAAACGGGTTCTTTAGTCTGGAAAGCAACCTTCAATGACAAAACACAAGAATTTGAAGAATTTCCCTATTTTATGCAATGGGTTTCTCCAGGTAAAATTAGGGTTTATTCTACCAGAGCGTTTGAAAAATCTCCACCCTATCTTCCTTTTTGGCTCAATGGAAAGCTATCTATTAGAACTTATGATGCAGAAGATGGTCTGCTTC